>NZ_CP044218.1:3697500-4050000 GCF_008727715.1 Mesorhizobium terrae | reverse complement strand
GCGCTGCGTCGCAATCAGCCGCTGCACACGGTCGAACGCTTCGTTGAGGGCCTCGACCAGCGGCCTGACCTCGGTCTGCACGGCACCCGCGTCGAATGGCTGTAGTTCCGCCGGATCGCGGCTGACCACCTCGTCGCGAAGCCGCATCAGGGGCGCGATGCCGCGCCGCAGCCCGAACACCGCGAGCATGCCAGCCGCCGCCACCAGCAGCACCTGGTCGCGCAGCGCCTTGAGCCACAGATCGGTCACCAGCCTGTTGCGGTTCTTCAGCGTTTCGCCCACCGCGATGATCGCGGTCTGCTGGTTGCCGGTGTCGATGATCGGCCGCGACAGCACCACCGCCCGAACGGGCGTGCCGCGAAACAGCGTGTCGAAATAGAGTGGCTCCAGCCCGACCGGCAATTGCGGCGGCGCGACGATGTCGGGATAACCGGCCAGCAACAGTCCGTCCGATGTCGCCACCCGGTAGAGCACGAGGTCCTGGTCGCTGGAAGCGAACATCTCGAGCGCCGAGGGCGGGATCGGCGCCTCGACCAGCCCGTCGCTCTTGCGGACCCGCTCGGCGATGACCCTGGCGGAGGCAAGCAGCGTGCGGTCGGTGATAAGGTTCGCGGTATCCAGCGCACCCTTGTAGGTGGTCCACACGTTGAAGACGACGACCGCGGCCATCGGCACGATCAGCCAGGCCAAGAGTTCGCGCTGGAGGCTCCTACCCGCCACCCGACACCCTCAGCACATAACCCAAGCCCCGCAGCGTGACGATGCCGACATCGCTGCCCTCCAGCTTGCGCCGCACGCGATGCACGCAGATCTCGATGGCGTTGGCGTTGCTCTCCTCGTTGAAACCGAAGACGTTTTCCGTCAGCGCATCCTTCAACACCGGGCGGCCGGCACGCAGCATCAGCGTTTCCAGCACCGCGTGCTCGCGGCCGGTCAGATGCAGCGGCTGGTCGCCAAGGCTGAACGCGCGGCCGCGCGTGTCGAAAGACAGCTGGCCGAGCTTGATCGCGGGTTCGAAATTGCCGCGCCCGCGCCTCAACTGTGCACGGATACGCGCCTCGAATTCACCGACCTCGAATGGCTTGACCAGATAGTCGTCGGCGCCGCTGTCGAGACCGCGGATACGGCTGGAAACGGCGTCATTGGCGGTCAGGATGATAACCGGCGTGGTGTTGCCGCGCCCCCGCAGCCGTTTCAAAACCTCGATGCCGTCGAGATGCGGCAGCGCGAGGTCGAGGATGACCAGCGCATAGTCCTGGCAGGCGGCGAGTGCCGCGTCGGCATCGTCGCCGCGATGGACGCAATCGATGACATAGTGCTCGCGCCGCAGCAGCCTGGTGATCCACTGCGAAAGGTCGCGGTCGTCTTCGGCCAACAAGATGCGCAATGAGGTTGGTCGCCTTGCTCCTGCCTCGGGCACCTGCCCGCGAGGCACAGTGTTTCATGCCGAACGGCACTGTCAACAATACCGAGGCGGCGGCACCGCATGTCGCCCGAAAGGCGCGCCGAGGGCTCGGGCGGTCAGCGCACCTGGTCGAGCAGGCGCTTGCACTCCAGAAGGTCGAACAGCGCTTCCTGCAGCAGCGCGCGGTTGTCGCGCGACAGCTTGCCGGAACCCGATTGCACCGGGCCCTCGTCGTCCGCTTTGCCGAGGCCGAAGAAACGGCGGTTCGGCTTGGCGGTCGGCTGGCCGACCAGCATCTCGTCGTCGCCGCGCGGCTGGGCGGCGGGCGTCAGCGGCACTTCCTCGGCCTGCCGGCGCTGCGCGATCGCCTCGACGGCGGCAACGTCGCCATGACCGACAGCGATCAAGAACTGGTTGCCGTTCTCGCGCAGGAGTTTCTGCACGCCTTTAATGGTGTAACCCTGGTCGTAGAGCATATGCCGGATGCCCTTGATCAGTTCCACGTCCTGCGGCCGGTAATAGCGGCGGCCACCGCCGCGCTTCATCGGCTTGATCTGGGTGAAACGCGTTTCCCAGAAGCGCAGCACGTGCTGCGGCAAGTCAAGGTCTTCGGCAACCTCGGAAATGGTGCGGAAGGCGTCGGGGCTCTTGTCCATGGGCGAATCCTCGCGCTGGGCATCGGATCGTAAAGGTCGGCGCCCGTGCTGGCCAACCCGATGCGCAAACAACAGACAACCGAAGATTCGACGCCGATTGCGCCGAATCGAAGCTCATTTCAGCGGTTTATCGCCAAATATTCAAGCCCGGCATCAAGCCGGGCCGGGTTTTCAACCGTTGAATGAGGCCACCGACTATTTGCCGGCCTTGGACTTGTTGGTCTGGTGCGAGCGCAGGATACGGCTTTTCAGCACGTTGGACGCCTTGAAGGTCATCACCCGGCGCGGCAGAATCGGCACTTCCTCGCCGGTTTTGGGATTGCGGCCGATCCGTTCGTTCTTGGAACGAACATGGAAAGTGGCGAAGGATGACAGCTTCACCGTCTCCCCGCGCACGATCGCCTCGCAGATCTCGTCGAGCACCGCTTCGACCAGTTCGGCAGACTCCGTGCGCGACAGGCCGACCTTCCGATAAACGGCCTCCGCAAGGTCGGCACGTGTCAGTGTCTTTCCTCCCATCGGACCGCCCTATCAGTTATCTCAAATGTATCGATCAAACGCCGCCGGAGCCTAAGTAATTGACTCGACAAGGTCAAGGACCGAACCGACCGGTTCGCCTCACCATCTGACGAGCACGGCACCCCAGGTAAAACCGCCGCCCATCGCCTCCAGAAGCACGAGGTCGCCGCGCTTGATCCGCCCGTCCGCCGCTGCGATGGCCAGCGCCAGCGGCACCGATGCGGCCGAAGTGTTGCCATGCAGATTGACGGTGATCACCACCTTCTCCTCGGCAATGCCGAGCTTCTTGGCGGAAGCGTCGATGATGCGCTTGTTGGCCTGATGCGGCACGAACCAGTCGAGGTCGTCGGCGGTGATGCCGGCTTGCGAGAACGTCGCCTCGATGACGTCCGTGATCATGCCCACGGCATGCTTGAAAACCTCGCGCCCTTCCATCCTGAGATGGCCGACCGTGCCGGTGGTCGACGGACCGCCGTCGACATAGAGTTTTTCCTTGTGCGTGCCGTCGGAACGCAGGGAGGCAGCCAGAACGCCGCGATCGGCGATGGTGCCCGCCCCTTCCGTCGCTTCCAGCACCATTGCGCCGGCGCCATCGCCGAACAGGACGCAGGTCGAGCGGTCGCTCCAGTCGAGAATGCGCGAGAACGTCTCGGAGCCGATCACCAGGACACGCTTGGCCAGTCCCGCGCGGATATACGCATCGGCCGTGGTGACGGCATAGACGAAGCCGGAACACACCGCCTGCATGTCGAAGGCGTAGCCGTGGCGCATGCCGAGCCGCTGCTGGATCTCGACCGCCGTGGCGGGGAACGTGTTGTTGGGCGTCGACGTCGCCAGTACGATCAGGTCGATGTCGTCCGGGGTCAGCCCGGCATCGGCAAGTGCGGCGCGCGCCGCCCCCTCGCCGAGCGAAGCCGTCGTCTCGTCGTCGGAGGCGATGTGACGCTGCCGGATGCCGGTTCGCTGGGCGATCCACTCGTCCGACGTCTCGACCATGCCTTCGAAATCGGCATTCTTCATGATGCGGCGGGGCAGTGACTGGCCCGTGCCGCGCACGACTGATCTAATCAAGTCTTTTTATCCTTCTTCGTCGGCTGCGACGTCGGACCGTCTGATTGCCGGTGACTGCGGATTGCGGGCATGGAACAGATCGAGATCCGCTTCGATCCGGTCAAGCAGCCGGTTGCGCACCATGTCGTAGGCCAGTTCCACGGCCGCCGCAAACCCCGCCGAATCGGCACCGCCGTGGCTTTTTACCACGACCCCGTTCAGTCCGAGGAAGACACCGCCATTGGAGCGGCTGACATCCATTTTTTCGCGCAAGAGGTCGAAAGCGCCCTTGGCGAACAGATAGCCGATGCGGGCCATCAGGGTACGGCTCATCGCGGCGCGCAGATAACCGCCGATCTGGCGGGCGGTGCCTTCGGCGGTCTTCAGCGCGATGTTGCCGGCGAAACCTTCGGTCACCACCACGTCGACCGTGCCCTTGCCGATATCGTCGCCCTCGACGAAACCGTGATAGCTCATCGAGGCCATGTTGGCCTCGCGCAGCATGCGCCCGGCTTCCTTGACCTCTTCCTGGCCCTTGACCTCCTCGACGCCGACATTGAGCAGGCCGACGGTCGGCCGCTCGATGCCGAACACGGCGCGCGCCATGCCGGTGCCGAGAATGGCGAAATCGATAAGCTGGTGCGCGTCGGCACCGATGGTGGCGCCGACATCCAGCACCACGCTTTCGCCGCGCATGTTCGGCCAGATCGCGGCGATCGCCGGCCGGTCGATGGTGGCCATGGTGCGCAGGCAGAATTTCGACATCGCCATCAGCGCGCCGGTGTTGCCGGCGGAAACGCAGGCGTCGGCCGAACCGGCCTTCACCGCCTCGATCGCCTTCCACATCGACGACTTCCAGCGGCCATGGCGCAAGGCCTGGCTTGGCTTGTCGTCCATGCGCACGGCGACATCGCAATGGATCAGTTCGCTTTTCTCGGCCAGACCGGGAAATTTCGCCAGTTCCGGCCGCACCACTTCTTCGCGGCCATAAATGGCGAAACGGATGTCCGGGCGGCGGGTGGCGACTATCTGGAGCGCCGGGATGACCACGTTGGGTCCGTGGTCACCGCCCATGGCATCGATGGAAATTTTAATCACGCGTTGTTCATCTCGTGTGTTGGCTTCGGGCCATCATGACTTTTGGCGAAAATAGCGGTTTTGGGTCTCCACACAACCGGCTTTTGTCGCCTTCCCGCTGCTTTCAGGATTTTCCGAGCAGCGATTTGAGCTTCCGCTGGAATTCGCTTTCGGGCTCGGCCTCGTCCGGGGCGAGTTCCAATTCCACGCCGGGCTTGCGGGGATAAGGGTCGATTCCCAGTCCGAAAAACTGCTCGGCCAGCGCGCCGACATCGATGGTGTCGCCCGAGAACGTCTCCGGACTGTCCGGCCCGTCGGCATCGATCAGGATCTCGCCGCCGCCCTCGAAGCCCTGCCGGCCAAGCTTTGATTCTTCCGGCAGGAACAAACCCTCGACCGCTTCGTCGATATGCGTCGTCACCGGTTCAAGCGTCACCACGCAGGCCTGGGTGATGTCGGCCTCGACGCTGCCGCTGACCTTCACGCCATGCCGTTTCCAGGGCGTCACCAGGAGATCGGCGACATAACGTTCGACCGACTGGAGCTCGTGGTCCTTGGCCAGCGCCTCGCGTTGCGCGGCAGTGGCTTCGATGCGCACGGGCATGCCCTTTTGCGGCAAACGCGAGACATGCGCCTCGAACGATACCGAACTTCTGGAACCGGGTTCGTTTTGCATGATCATCATCCTTCAACCGGCCGCCGCCGGAAAGACGACCGTGCCGGCGCAGATCGTCGCGGTCGGCTGGGCGGCCAATTCATCCCTCGCCCGCATCACATAAGTGGCCAGCGCCGCGGCCTCCGGCCATTCCGCGACATCGGGGCGGACATTGCGGCCGAGTGCTGCACCGAGATCGCCTGCATCGTTGCGCTCCAGCGCATCCGCATAGGCGGCGGTACGGCCATAATACATCTTGGCGAGCTTCTTCATGCGCTTCGGCACGCCGACATCGCTGATGCCGAGCTCGCGCAGCGAATGATCGACATCGGTGAAGAACTCGTCGATCAGCACCTGGGCGACGTCGGCGGCGACGCCGCTTTCGCCATGCAGGCGATGCTGGAACAGGAACATGTGCAGCGACAGCATCTCGAAACGACCGAGTGGCATATCCGGCACATTCCAGTCCGAATAAAAGAAAGTTTGCCGCGCCGCCGCCACGATTTGTCCGTACAGCGCCTCGGTGATGGCGCGGTTGGCGTGGCGTTCGCGGCCGAACAGGCGCTGAAACATTGGGGACGGTCTCCCAGGGACCTGTTTGTTAAGGCACGATTGTTGCATCGGCGGCTAAGCTGGTTTACCGGTTTTGCCGCCTCGCGCAAGCCGGTGCCCGAGAGCGGACTATGGAGTTGTTGTTGCGCGCGCTGAAATTCAAGTCGACCGCCTTGGCAGGTCCCGCTTCCGTCGCCTCGATGCTGATCGTCGTATCGGCGCTCTCTGGCTGCAATTCGTCCAAGATGTTCGGGGACCTGACCCCCGGCGAGACGCTCACCCAGGGCTACGTCGTCGACCAGCAAACGCTGGATTCGGTGCCGGTCGGCTCCAGCCGCGAACAGGTGCTCCTGTCGCTGGGCACGCCGTCCACCACCGCGACCTTCGACAACGAGGTCTTCTATTACATTTCCCAGACGCGCCGCCGCCCGGTCGCCTTCGCCAATCCCGGCGTGGTCGACCAGAAGGTGCTGGCCGTCTATTTCGGCGCCGACAACCGCGTCGCCCGCATCGCCAATTATGGCCTCAAGGACGGCAGGGTGTTCGACTTCATCTCGCGCACGACGCCGACCGGCGGCAAGGACCAGAACTTCCTCGGCCAGATCATTTCCGGCGCCGGCAAGCTCAAGCCGAGCGCTGGCTCGCTGCTCTAGGCGCGCGGGCTACGCCCACAGCACCATCGTCCATGAAAAAACCCGCAGGATCGCTCCCGCGGGTTTTTTTGATTTGTCGCCGCCGCCCGGCCAATGCGACCGGGCGGAGGTTCTTGCGCGTCAGCCGTGGGCGAGCACTGCCAGAAGCAGCAGCGCCACGATATTGGTGATCTTGATCGCCGGGTTGACGGCCGGACCGGCGGTATCCTTGTAAGGATCGCCGACGGTATCGCCCGTCACCGAGGCCTTGTGGGCCTCTGAGCCCTTCAGATGCTTGACGCCGTCCTTATCGACGAAACCGTCCTCGAACGACTTCTTGGCGTTATCCCAGGCGCCGCCGCCCGATGTCATCGAGATGGCCACGAACAGGCCGTTGACGATGACGCCGAGCAACGAGGCGCCCAAAGCCGCGAAAGCCGAGGCCTTGGAGCCCGAGATCAAAAGCACGCCGAAATAGACGACCAGCGGCGCCAGCACCGGCAGCAGTGACGGAATGATCATCTCCTTGATCGCCGCCCTGGTCAAAAGGTCGACGGCGCGGGCGTAGTTGGGCTTGGACGTGCCCTTCATGATGCCCGGATCCTCGCGGAATTGACGCCGCACCTCTTCCACGATCGAGCCCGCCGCACGGCCGACGGCGGTCATGGCAATGCCACCGAACAGATACGGGATGAGACCGCCGAAGATCAGGCCGGCAACCACATAGGGGTTTGACAGGTCGAAGGAGATCGTGCCGACATTGGCGAAATAGGGATATTGCGCGGCATTGGCCGCGAAATATTGCAGGTCGTTCGAATAGGCGGCGAACAGCACCAGCGCGCCGAGGCCGGCCGAACCGATGGCATAACCCTTGGTGACCGCCTTGGTGGTGTTGCCGACCGCGTCGAGCGCGTCGGTGGAATGACGCACTTCCTTCGGCATGCCCGACATTTCTGCGATACCGCCGGCATTGTCGGTGACCGGGCCGAACGCGTCGAGTGCCACGATCATGCCGGCAAGGCCGAGCATGGTGGTGACCGCGATGGCGGTGCCGAACAGACCGGCCAGCTGATAGGTGCCGATGATGCCGCCGACGATGACGATGGCCGGCAGCGCCGTCGATTCCAGCGAGACCGCGAGGCCCTGGATGACGTTGGTGCCGTGACCGGTGACCGAGGCCTGGGCGATCGAATTGACCGGGCGCTTGTTGGTGCCGGTGTAGTATTCGGTGATCACCACGATCAGCGCCGTTACCAGCAGGCCGACCAGCCCGCAGATAAACAGCTTGGTGCCGTTGACCGGGTGCTGCCCGGCTGCCGCCTGGATGTCGCCCCAGCCGATGGTCATCGAGGTGGCGGCACCAAGGCCGACGATGGAGAGCAGGCCGGTGACGATCAGGCCTTTGTAGAGCGCGCCCATGATGGAGCCGTTCGACCCCAGCTTGACGAAGAAGGTGCCGATGATCGAAGTGACGATGCAGGCGCCGCAGATGACGAGCGGGTAGAGCATCATGCTCGACAGAACGGGCGTGCCGGCAAAGAAGATCGCCGCAAGCACCATGGTGGCGACCACGGTCACCGCATAGGTCTCGAACAGGTCGGCCGCCATGCCGGCGCAGTCGCCGACATTGTCGCCCACATTGTCGGCGATCGTGGCCGGGTTGCGCGGATCATCTTCCGGAATTCCGGCTTCGACCTTGCCGACCAGATCGCCGCCGACATCGGCACCCTTGGTGAAGATGCCGCCGCCGAGACGGGCGAAGATCGAGATGAGCGAAGCGCCGAAGCCGAGCGCCACCAGCGAATCGATGACCTTGCGGTCGCCGGGGGCCAGGCCGAGCGGGCCGGTCAGCACCCAGTAGTAGACGGAGACGCCGAGCAGCGCGAGGCCGGCCACCAGAAGGCCGGTGATGGCGCCCGACTTGAAGGCGATGTCGAGACCCGCCGCCAGGCTGTTCGATGCAGCCTGCGCGGTGCGCACATTGGCGCGCACCGAAACGTGCATGCCTATGAAGCCAGCGGCGCCCGAAAGCACGGCGCCGACCAGGAAACCGATCGCTGCGGTACCCGAAAGCAGCCACCAGGCCAGCAGGAACACGACGACCCCGACGATGGCGATGGTGGTGTACTGGCGCGCCAGATAGGCTTGCGCGCCCTCGCGGATGGCCGCGGCGATTTCCTGCATGCGGGCGTTGCCCTGATCGGATGCCAGTACGGACTGCGTAGCCCATATGGCGTAGACGATCGAAAGCACGCCGCAGAGGATGACGACAAAAAGCATACTCATGTGCGGATTTTTCCTCGATCTGTGGCCCGGCAGACCTCCTCCCCCGGGCCGTGGAACCGAACCGGGGCTCTGAGCAGAGTCCCGACCCCTCGCAGCGATTTATGCAGAGCCGCGGTCTCGACCGTCAAGCCGGCGTGCGACATTTGCCCGCATTTCCTTGCGACACTTTAGCGCGGTCTTGTTGGGCCAGTCGGCCTGTCCGCACCAAGGTGGTGAACGCCGGCGCCGTCGTTTCGCGGCGCCGGCGACGAGCCCTGATAAGACGACCCCTTGTTAATCGGCCAGATCGTGATCCGGCTGCATGACGTAAATCAGCACGACAAGCATGGTCATGTAGAACTTGAAAGCCGCTTCCTGGCCGTTCCAGGTCTTCGACTGCCACATTGCAAACCACTCGCCGCCGATCGCCATGAAACCGAAATACCAGACGAGAAAGCCCATGGTGGTGGCGACGATCGCGAAATTCTTGGCCTTGTTGAACGCCGCCCCGCTACCGTTGCGGGCGCTCCACAGGTTCCATGCCGCGATCAGGAAGAGCACGCAGGTCAGCGCCTCGCCGGCGATGATCAACCAGTAGCCGGCTGTCCAAAGCGCCGGATTGGTAATGGAGCGGTACATCAATGCGTTGCCCGGAAAGGTCGTGTCCATGGACAGCACATGTTGGACAAAGGCGAAGTTCGAGCCATAGTCGGTGATGTTGCCAAAGGCGACAAGGAACGCGAAAATCGCCAGACACAGGCACATGATGATCTTGGAAAGACGTGACGTCATGGCAAAAGCCCCTTCTGCTTTCGATGGTGCAAGTCACGGTGACGGAAGATTGCCGAGTCCCGCCCGGCACGCAATCCATCCCGTCGTCATCGCCTTGACCGCGACCGCGAGCCGCCACGCTGCCGACTACGGGCTTTCGACGGCGCTTGCGGCCTTGCAACTGCCGGAAACCTGCGCGGTGGATGATCTCGTTTCACTCGAGAACACCGCCGATCGTCACGCGTTTTCCATCATCCGGCGCCGCTGGATCGCGGACGGCAACGGGACAAGATTGGAAATCACGCTCGACCATCCCGCGGCGGCATCCCGACGCTGAAGGACCACAGCCGTTCGGCCCAACCTGAGGCGGTTAAAGGCCCGACAGACCCATGCGGCGCGCCGCCACGCGTTCCAACGCGACCAGGCCGTCATAGATGAAGACGGCGAGCCCGGCGACGATCAGGCCGCCTTGCACGACGAAGGCGAGATTGTTGGAGATGAGGCCAGCGATGATGACCTCACCCAAAGTCTTGGCCGCCACCGTGGAACCGATCGTCGCGGTAGCCAGGCTGATGACGACCGAAAGCCGGATGCCGGCCAGGATGACCGGCAGGCTGAGCGGCAGCTCCACCTTGAGCAGTCGCTGACGGCTGGTCATGCCCGCCCCCCTCGCCGCCTCCACCACATTGCCCGGCAGCGTGGTGAGGCCGGTCAGCGCGTTCTCGAAAATCGGCAGCAGGCCGTAAAGGAAAAGCGCGATCAGCGTCGGCTTCTCGCCGAAGCCAACCGCCGGCACGGCTAGCGCCAGCACAGCAACCGGCGGGAAGGTCTGGCCGATATTGACCAGGCTGCGCGACAGCGGCAGGAATTCGGCGCCGAAGGGCCGCGTCACCAGGATCGCCAGCCCGATGGCAACAACGATCGCGCCCAGCGTGGCGACCGCCACGGTGCCCAGATGCTGCAGGGTGAGCGTCAGCAGGCTGCCCTGATTGTAGATCGCCGGCGCGTTGTTTTCCGTCAGCGGCTTGAGCAACGGCTCGAACCAGCCCGGACTGACGATGAACGTCACCAGGAGCACGAACAGCACCAGCCGCAGCGCCGCGGGCAGGAACCGTCTCATGCCGGTCGTGCCGCCAGTTTGATCAGCCCGTCCACGGTGACGCGGCCGAGCGGCTTGCCGTCGGCGCCCTTGACCGGCAATGCGGGGCGACCCGACCACAAAAGCTCGGCCAGCGCGTCGCGCTGGCTGGCCTCGGCGGGGATGGCCTCGCCTTCCGCCGTACCCTTCTCGACTGCATCGGCGACGCGGCCGAGCGACAGGAGCCGGAACGGCCGCTCGGACGAGCCGACCAGTGTCTCGACGAAGGAACTGGCCGGTTTCGCCAGGATCTCGGCGGGCTTGGCATATTGCACCAGCTTGCCGCCATCCATGACGGCGATCTTGTGGCCGAGATGCACCGCCTCCTCCATGTCGTGCGTGACCAGGATGATGGTGGTGCCGAAATGCTTCTGGATGGCCAGCAGGTCTTCCTGCGCCTTGGTGCGGATGATCGGGTCGAGCGCGCCGAACGGCTCGTCCATCAAAAGCACGTTGGGCTTGGCGGCCAGCGCGCGCGCCACGCCGACGCGTTGCTGCTGACCGCCGGAGAGTTCGTGCGGATAGCGCGGGCCGAAGGCGGCGGGATCGAGCTGGAACAGGCGCAGCAATTCGTCGACGCGCTCGTCGATACGCTCCTTGTCCCAGCCGAGCAGCAAAGGCACGGTGGCGATGTTCTGGGCCACCGTGCGGTGCGGGAACAGGCCATGGCCCTGGATGGCGTAGCCGATCGAGCGGCGCAGTTCGTAGTCGGGCAGCGAATGGTTGTCGACGCCGTCCAGCTTGATCGTGCCCGAGGTCGGTTCGACCAGTCGGTTGATCATGCGCAACAGCGTCGTCTTGCCCGACCCGGACGTGCCGACGATGGCGGCGATGGTGCGCGGCTCGATCACCAACGACACGTCGTCGACCACGGTCTGGTCGTCATAACGCTTGGTGATGTTTTCGATCTCGATCATGCTACCGCTTCCCTGCGCCGTCTCGTTGCGGTCAGTTCGATGATGGCGTCGAGCACGATGCCCGCCGCGAAGGCCAGCGCCACGGTTGGCACGGCGCCGAGCAGAACAAGGTCCATCGCCGTCTGGCCGACGCCCTGGAACACAAAAACCCCGAAGCCGCCGCCGCCGATCAATGCCGCGATGGTGGCGAGCCCGATGTTCTGGACCAGCACGATGCGGATGCCGGTCAAAATCACCGGAAAGGCCAGCGGGAACTCGACGTCGAACAGGCGCTGCCGGCTGGTCATGCCCATGCCGCGCGCCGCCTCGTTGGCGGCCTGCGGCACGCCGGCCAGTCCCACCACCGTGTTGGCGACGACCGGCAACAGCGAATAGAGGAACAGCGCCACGAAGGCGGGCGCGGTGCCGATGCCGCGAATGCCGAGCGCCGCAGCCCCCGGCACATGCAGCGCCACCCAGCCGAGCGGCGCGATCAGCATGCCGAACAGCGCGATCGACGGGATCGTCTGGATGATGTTGAGCACGTTGAGCACGGCCGCCTTCATCGGCTCGACCCGGTGGCAAAGGATGCCCAGCGGCAGGCCGACGACAACCGCGGCAGCCAGCGAACCCAGCGCCAGCGTCACATGCTTGCGCGCTTCGGCCCAGAAGCTGCCGGCGCGATTGGCATATTCCTTGAGGATGGAAAGGCTGTCCCAACTGCCCGAGGCGAGCAGGATGCCGATCGCGACCGCAGCGATCACAAGAATGCCGATACGCGCCAGCGGCGACAGTTCGAGCCGGGTCAGAACATCGGCCAAGAGCAGCGTGAAGGCGAAGACCAGCAGCCAGAAGCCGGAAGCCGGCGAGATGCGGGCGAAGGTATTGCCGGCCGGCGTCAGGAAGCTGCCGGCGACGCCGATCGCCAGCGCCAGCACGCCAAGCACGGCCACGCTTGCCACCAGACGCCAGATCAATGGCGTCTTCACGAGCGCCACGACGACGGCGACAACCACCAGCGCCAAAAGCAGCGCCCCACTGCCCGACGGAAGTGCTTCGAGGATGGATCGCCCTTGCCCCGGCACGATGCGATTGGCACGGAACGTGGCAAACGGCGCCAGGAACGCCGCATAGGCGGCAATCGCGGCGATCACAACGCCCAGCTTGTCGAAGCGAATGCCCACAATGCCTGTCCCCGGCGAACCGGCGCCCGTTCAGCGGGCGCCGGCAAGCTCTTCATGCCTTACTTCAGGAAGCCGTTTTTCTTCAGGAAGTCCTCGGCAACCGCCTTGGCCGGCTCGCCACCGACCTGGACGCGGCCGTTCAGCTCCTGCAGCGTCACCAGATCGAGCTTCTCGAAGACCGGCTTCAGGAGGTCGGCGATCTTCGGATTTTCCTTCAGCACCGCCTCGCGGATGATCGGCGTCGGCTGATAGACCGGCTGCACGTTCTTGTCGTCGGCGAGCACCACCAGCCCGGACGGCGCGATGCCGCCGTCGGTGCCGTAGACCATCGCCGCATTGGCGCCATTGGTCTGGTTGGCAGCGGCGCCAATGGTGGCCGCCGTGTCGCCGCCCGAAAGCGTGATCAGCTGGTCCGACTTCAGCTTGAAGCCGTAGGTGGTCTGGAAAGCCGGCAAGGCCGCAGCCGAGTTGACGAACTCGGCCGAGGCGGCCAGCACCACCTTGCCGCCACCGGAGACGTATTTGCCGAAGTCGCTGAGCGAGGCCAGCTTGTTGGCATCGGCGACATCCTTGCGCAACGCGATCGCCCAGGTGTTGTTGGCCGGCGACGGTGTCAGCCAGACGATCTTGTTGGCGTCGTATTCAAGCTTCTTGGCCGCTTCGTAACCCTTGGCCGCATCCTTCCAGATCGGATCGTCGGCCTTCTCGAAGAAGAAGGCGGCGTTGCCCGTATATTCGGGATAAATGTCGATCTCGCCGGCGATGATCGCCTTGCGCACCACCGGCGTGGCGCCGAGCTGGATGCGGTCGACGGTCTTGATGCCGTTGGCGTTCAGCACCGACTGGATGATGTTGCCCAGCACCCCGCCCTCGGTGTCGATCTTGGAGGAAACGACGACGTCGGCGGCATTGGCCGAGGCGACGGAAAGGCCGAACGCCACGAGCGCGCCGGCGAAAAACCTGGTTGAAGACATGGTGGCAAATCCCTCTGATGGAACCGGAAACGATTATTGCATATCGCACGACCCAGACGGCCAGTCGGGGCATACGGTTTCATAAGATGGAGGGTAAGCGCAATATTTTTATCTGGGCCGCGCGCGTTCGCGGCACCTATCCCGACAGCGTCGTGTCAGTTGGCTGCGCGCAAAGCCGTCATGCGAAGCCCGCCGAGCGCGACAAGGCACAGAAGCGATATCGGAAACACCACCCAGGCCAGCATGTTCCAGCCCCAGGCATTGTAGACCGCTCCTGACATCAGCGAGGCGAACGCCACCGCACCGAACAGCACGAGGTCGTGGAAACCCTGGATGGTTCCCTTCTCTTCCGGCCGGTAGCTTTCCGTCACCATGGCGGTCGAACCGATGAAGCCGAAATTCCAGCCGAGCCCAAGCAGGATCAGCGTGGTCCAGAACTGCCACAGCTGGATTCCCGAGAGCGCCACCACTGCGCAGGCGATCAACAAAACGAAGCCGATCGCCACGATGGCCGGAGCGCCGAAACGGTGAATGAGCCGCCCGGTAAAGAAGCTCGGCCCGAACATGGCCATTACGTGCCAGGAGATGCCGAGCGTCGCCTCGTCCGACGAGAGGCCGCAGCCGACCATGGCCAACGGCGCGCCGGTCATGACGAAGGTCATCAGCGTATAGGAGCCGACCGCGCACAAAAGCGCGATGAAGAAGCGCGGCTGGCTGATGATTTCGGCAAGCGGGCGACCACCGTCAGCGGCGACCTCGACGGTCTTGGTCGCATGGTTGGGGCGCAGGAAGAACAGGATCGCCGCGCCCAAGGCCACCAGGCCGAGGATCGAGGCAAAGGCGCCGGCAAAAGGCACCGGCGCCAGAAGGTCCTTGGTGAAGATCACCACCTGGGGGCCGAGGATGGCGGTTATGATGCCGCCGGCCAGGACGAAGGAAATGGCGCGCGCCTTGAATTCAGGCGGGGCGTTGTCGGCGGCGGCGAAGCGGAATTGCTGCACGAAGGCAGCACCCGCGCCGATGACCAGCAGGCCGAAGACGAACAGCCAGAAGCTCGACTGGAACAGGGCGATGGTGGCGACGAGCCCGGTCACGCCCGTGCCGACCAGAAATCCGTCGCGATGGCCGAGCTTGCGGATCAGCGCCGCCGAAGGCAGCGCGCCCACGGCCAGGCCGACCGAGTAACCGGTGAGCGGAGCGGTGGCCAGCGACTTGTCCGGCCCCAGCATATATTCGCCGGCCAGCGCGCCGAGCGCGAAACAGATCGGCCCGGCCGAGCCCAACACCGCCTGCGCGGCGGACAGGATGTAGGTCGTGCGGCGCGCCTCGTTTTGTGCGGCCGCCGTCACCACGCTCATCGTGCGTCCTTGCCTCTTCCCTCGCCGCGCATGCGGCGCGCCACACGGTCGAGCACGGCGTTGACCAGCTTCGGCTCGTCCTCGGAATAGAAGGCCTTGGCGATGTCGACATATTCGGAGACGATGACCGCCACCGGCACGTCCTCGCGCTTCATCAACTCGTAGACGCCTGCGCGCAGGATGGCGCGCAGCGTCGAATCGAGCCGCGACAGCGGCCAGTCGTCGGTCAGCGCCTGGCGGATCACCGGATCGACCGTCTTCTGGTTCTCCACCACGCCGGCCAGGATGGCGCGGAACCACTGCGCATCAGCCTCGCGGTAAAGCGCGCCGTCGACTTCCTTGCCGAGCCGGAAGGCCTCGTATTCGGCGGTGATCTCTAGCAGGCCGGAGCCGGCGACGTCCATCTGGTAGAGCGCCTGCACGGCGGCAAGCCGAGCGGCACCGCGCTTGTTGGCCTGGCGCGGAACGGAGCCGGGCTCGGACGGTTCGGTCACGATTGCGCTCCCAGTCTGTCTTTCAGCGCGATCATGGTGAGCGCGGCGCGCGCGGCGAAACCGCCCTTGTCGCCTTCGCTCTTCCTGGCGCGCACCCAGGCCTGTTCGTCGTTCTCGGTGGTCAGGATGCCGTTGCCGATGCAAAGCGATTCCTGCACCGAAAGGTCCATCAGCGCGCGGCTCGATTCGTTGGCCACGATGTCGAAATGATAGGTGTCGCCGCGAATGATCGAACCCAGCGCGACGAAACCGTCATACACCTTGCCGCCCTCGGCCATGCCGTCGAGCGCGAAGGCGATGACCGCTGGAATTTCCAGGGAACCCGGAACAGTGACGATGTCGCAGGTTGCGCCGGCTTCCTTGAGCGCGCTGGTGGCGCCGTCGAGCAATGCGTCGGCGAGGTCGTCGTGGAAACGCGCCTCGATGATGAGTAGATGGGCGTTCCGCTCGGGACGGATGAACGCCTTGCCGTGTTGGGATATGCCAGCCATGAAGGTCTCCGGGATTGCCGGTGACTTAGGCCGAAGCGGCGGCGGGCGCAAGCGACGTTTCAGTGTCTTGGCCGACCGGCGGCGTTCCGCTCCGTCAGAGCCCCTCTTTCGCGGCCTCCACCAGCCGCGCCGCATAGCGCGCCATGGTGTCGATCTCGAGATTGACGCGGTCGCCTGCCTGCCGGTCCGCCCAGGTGGTCACTTGCAGCGAATGGTGGATCAGAAGCACGTCGAAGCGTGTGCCTTCCACCTTGTTGACGGTGAGCGAGGTGCCATCCAGCGCCACCGAACCCTTCGGCGCGATGAACCTGGCGAGTTCGCGCGGCGCTTCCAGCGTGAAACGCACGGCATCGCCCTCGTCTTCCCGCGCCAGGATCGTGGCGGTGCCGTCGACATGGCCGGACACGATGTGGCCGCCCAGTTCGTCGCCGATCTTCAGCGCCCGTTCCAGATTGATGCGCGTGCCGGCCTGCCAGCCGGACGCCGTCGTCAGCCTCAGCGCCTCTTCCCACGCCTCGACCTCGAACCAGCGGGCGTTCGAGCCCTGTTCGGGCAGCGCCGTCACCGTCAGGCAGACGCCGCCGCAGGAGATCGAGGCGCCGAGGTCGATGGTGGCGGGATCGTATCCGGTGTCGATGCGCAGGCCGACGCCTTCCTTGCGCGGGCTGACGGCGGCGACGGTGCCGATGTCGGTGACGATGCCGGTGAACATCAGTAGAGATCCCTTATCCATTCGGTGGCGCGATCCTCGCCGAAGCGTGTCTCGCGCAATTTGCGGAAGCCGGCCGGAATGCTGCCCGCGTCGACGGGCGAGGCAATGCCGCCCTCGCCGATCGTCTCCGGCCCGGTGAACAGCACGATACGGTCGACCAGCCCCTCGTCGAGAAAGGCTTTCGCCACCTCCGCGCCGCCCTCGACCAGCACGCTCGCCATGCCGAGCGCGGCCAGATCCTCCATCAGTTCCGGCAAGGCGACGCGGCCATCGATCGTCTCGGTGCCGATGAAACGCACGCCGCGCCGTTCAAGCGCCGCCCGCCGATGCGGGTCGGCCTCGGCGCAGGCGGCGATGTAGAGCGGCACACGGTCTGCCTCGGCCACCAGCTTGGCGTTTTCCGGCAACCGGATATGGCGATCGAGCACGATGCGCGCCGGCGAACGAGTCTCCAGTCCGGGCAATCGCACGGTGAGCGCCGGATCGTCCTCCAGCGCGGTGCCGATACCGATCAGCACCGCGTCGGTCTCCGCCCGGATCAGATGCACCTCGCGCCGCGCCGCGTCGCCGGTGATCGATATCTGGCCGTCGCCCTTGCGGCCGATCATGCCGTCGGCCGACAGCGCAAGCTTCAGAACCACTTCAGGTCGTTTCTTGAGCGACCGGTTCATATAGCCGGCCATCTGTTCGGCGGCCTCCTCGGCCAGCAGCCGCTCGACCACCTCGACACCGGCGGCCCTCAAAATAGCGTAGCCCTTGCCGGACACCCGCGGATCGGGATCGCTGGCGGCCCCGACCACCCGGACGATGCCGGCCGAAACCAGCGCATTGGCGCAAGGCGGCGTGCGGCCGTGATGCGCACAGGGCTCCAGCGTCACATAGGCGGTGGCGCCTTGCGCCAGCACACCGGCCTCGGCCAGTGCCTCGGTTTCGGCATGCGGACGCCCGCCGATCGCCGTCACTCCGGTGCCGACGATCATCGGGCCATTGCCGTCGTCGCGCACGATGATGGTGCCGACGGAGGGGTTGGTGGCGGTGCGGCCGAGATTGCGCCGCGACAGGCGGATCGCCGCCGCCATAAAACGGCGGTCGAGGGCGTGCTGTTCTGGGCTGCTGTGCGAAACCACGGTCTAGCCGGCGTCCTCGTCGCCCTTCAGTTCGCCGAGCACGTCATGGAAATCCTTGGCTTCGCGGAAATTGCGATAGACGGAGGCGAACCGCACATAAGCGACGTCGTCCAGCGACTTCAACGCGTCCATCACCAGGCGCCCGACCTCGGCCGAGGGAATCTCGGTCTCGCCCGAGCTTTCGAGCTGGCGCACGATGCCGGTGACGGCCCGGTCGATGCGGTCGGGATCGACATTGCGCTTGCGCACCGCCGTCTCGACCGAGCGGGCGAGCTTGTCGCGGTCGAACGGCACCTTGCGGCCGGATTTCTTGACGACGACCAGATCGCGCAGCTGCACGCGCTCGAAAGTGGTGAAACGACCGCCGCAATCGGGGCAGACGCGGCGCCGGCGGATGGCGGCGCCATCCTCGGCGGGACGCGAATCCTTCACCTGCGTGTCTTCGGACTGGCAATAGGGGCAGCGCATGGTGAGCCTTGGCTAGCGATTCTGATTGCGCGGGAGGCTAGAGCCTTTCGGCACAAGTAGGAAGCGCGGATGCGGAATCCAATCGGTCGGTCGCGCTTGTGGTCTTCGACCGGCGGCCCGCAGTCGCGGGCTTGTCCCATCCCACGCCTTCGTCATTCCGGGCCAGCGAGGCGAAGCCGAGCGCCGACCCGGAACCCATTGGTCCCAGCGCATTGAGCACAGCCGGGACCTCGGTTCGCGTGGACAGCGGTGAAACATGCGGCGTCGGTTCGGCTGTCTGAACGGTCCAGAACGAGGACCGGGCCATGCTTGACGATGGTGCGGCCAATGGGTTCCGGCTCTCGCTGCGCTCGGCCGGAATGACGACGGCGGTACAGTCGCGTCGACGCGCGGTTGCGTTGATACACTTCTTCATCGCCACGCCCTGCTTTTCGCAGTCTGGCCATTGTCAAAAAACACTCCCGTTGCGGGAGGTGGGAAGCGGGGCGCCGGGTCGGTGCCTCTTAGCAAATAGCACGTGGCGCCTTCCGGGCGCCCCGCCGGTGTTCTTGCCCCGGACCGACCTCGCCGTCCTTCGCGACGGCAGACTTCGGGCCTCAAGCCGCCATTTTCGGCGGCCGGGTTTTTCCAGGGCCCGGACTTAGGGCTCGTCACCAGACACCGCCACCGTTAGCGCTGCCAGTCCGGCACCGGCGCCCTCCCTGATACCCGGTGCGCACCAGGTTCCCGTGAGGGCGATGGGCCGATTGTCAACTGAAGGCGAGTGGCGTGAATAAATCCGCGCGCGATTTCTCGCTCGGTTTTCGGCAAGGGATTGAACGGACAACGTTCTTTCTTTCGACCCGCGTCTTCCTCCACGCATCCAATCCACATCTTGCACCGCGCCGGTGATGTCGGCCGCGGTTTGGAACCAGCGCCGAAACAGAGCGATTCAAGCCAGCCGGGACCTGTTCCGGCTCAGAAATAGCGGGGCGCAAGGAAGATCGCGAGCGCGGCGACAAGCCAGACGACGAGGCCGCCGAGCACCGCCAGCCGGTAGTCGAGCGGATCGATCAGGAAATAACAGGCGCCGAGAAAGGCGAGATAGGCAGGGATGGTCTTGGCGCCGGCCAGACAGGCCTCGCGAAACCCGTCGGCGCCGCCCTTGGCACCGACGGCGAGCAGCGCGATGACGGCGAAGGTCGGGGCCAGCGGCAGGATGCCCGGCAACACATTGCCACGCTTCGAGGCCCAGACAATGAGCGCCGTCACCAGCCCGCCGACAACACCCTTCCACAGGATATCCATCGGCGGGTACCTTCTTTAAAACAACGGCTTAGCCGAGATAGGGATAGAGCGGGAAGCGGTCGGTGAGCGACACCACCTTGGCCTTCACCGCGGCCTCGACAGCGGCATTGCCCTCGTCGGAATTGGCCACCTTCAACCCGTCCAGCACCTCGGCGATCAGCTTGCCGATCTCGCGGAACTCGGCCTGGCCGAAGCCGCGCGTCGTGCCGGCCGGCGTGCCGAGGCGCACGCCCGAGGTGACGAAGGGCTTCTCGGGATCGAACGGGATGCCGTTCTTGTTGCAGGTGATGTTGGCGCGGCCAAGTGCTGCCTCGGCGCGCTTGCCGGTGGCGTTCTTGGGACGCAGATCGACCAGCATCAAATGGTTGTCGGTGCCGTTCGAGACGATGTCGAGGCCGGTTTCCTTCAGGCTTTCGGCCAGCGCCTTGGCGTTGGCGACGACGTTCTGGGCGTAGAGCTTGAAGTCGGGCTTCAGCGCCTCGCCGAAGGCCACCGCCTTGGCGGCGATGACGTGCATCAGCGGGCCGCCCTGCAAGCCGGGGAACACCGCCGAATTGACCTTCTTGGCGATGTCCTCGTCATTGGTCAGGATCATGCCGCCACGCGGGCCGCGCAGCGACTTGTGCGTGGTGGTGGTGACGACATGGGCATGCGGCAGCGGCGACGGATGCTGGCCACCGGCGACGAGGCCAGCGATATGGGCCATGTCGACCATCAGATAGGCGCCGATCGAATCGGCAATCTCGCGGAAGCGCTTCCAGTCCCAGACGCGCGAATAGGCGGTGCCGCCGGCCAGGATGAGCTTCGGCTTGTGCTGCTGGGCGAGCTTTTCGATCTCATCCATGTCGAGCAGATGGTCGTCCTTGCGCACGCCGTAGGAGACGACCTTGAACCACTTGCCGGACATATTGACGGGCGAGCCGTGGGTGAGATGGCCGCCGGAATTGAGGTCGAGGCCCATGAAGGTGTCGCCCGGCTGCAAGAGCGCCAGGAACACGGCCTGGTTCATCTGGGAACCGGAATTCGGCTGGACATTGGCGAAGTTGCAGGAAAACAGCTTCTTGGCGCGCTCGATGGCGAGCTCCTCGGCGACGTCGACGAACTGGCAGCCGCCATAGTAGCGCTTGCCCGGATAACCCTCGGCGTATTTGTTGGTCATGATCGAGCCCTGCGCTTCCAGAACGGCGCGCGAGACGATGTTTTCCGAAGCGATCAGCTCGATCTCGTGGCGCTGGCGACCGAGCTCGTTGCGGATCGAGCCGAAGATCTCCGGATCGACCTCCGCGAGCGGAGTTCCAAAGAAGGATTCGAGGGAGTTCGAAACGGCCGCTGCTGTTGCCATGCGCTGGGATCCTTGCTGTCAGGGAGTCACGGCGCCATTAACACAGTTGTATGCGCCCCGCCACGTTTGCGCTGCGAAATCCTCTGGCCGGATCGCGTCGTTTTTCGCAAACGCGCAGCCTCGCGAAATTGGCCGGTGCCAACGGCACGGGATTCCGCTTGCCATCCCCGCGATCCGATTGCAAAATGCAAGCGGATTGAGGAGGAAATCATGGCCACGACGATCTTTGCCAGTTCGATGTCGCTCGACGGCTATATCGCCGCGCCGTCGGGCGAACTGGTGTTGCCGGTGCCGGAAGCGCCGCTGCACCGGCATTTCAACCGGCTGATGGAAGCGACCGCCGTCGCCGTCTATGGCCGCAGGCTCTATGAGCTGATGCGCTACTGGGACACGGACGACGACGCCTGGCCGCCGGAAGCGTGGGAGTTCGCGCAGGCCTGGCGCGCCACGCCGAAATTCGTCTGCTCGACGACGTTGCGCGAGGTCGGCCCCAATGCGCGGCTGGTCAGCACGGACGCCGCCGGGACCCTGAAGCGCCTGAAGGCCGAGACCGATGGTCTTATCCTCGTCGGCGGCGCCGAATTCGCCGCCAGCATGGCCAGCCATGGCCTGATCGACGAATATCATCTTTATCTGCAGCCGGTGGTGCTGGGGGAAGGCAAGCCGTTTTTCGCGGACGGCAAGGCGATGACGCTGCGCCCGCTCAGCCAGGAACTGTTGCCGCAAGGTGTCGTGCTTGCACGTTACGCGCCGGCCTGACCGCCGCCGCTTGCGTGGAGACGCGACGACGTCTATCTATTTCGCGCAACCGTCGAGAAAGAAAGGAGGGCTGCGTGACCGGATTTAATCATCCCAGGTTTAATCACCATCGTCAGTGCGGCCCGAACCAGGCCCTGCAAATGCGTTTGCAGGGCTGACCTCAGGACGATCGCCTCACCGCATCTCTTTCTGGTCTGCCCCAAGGGGTAGCGCGACGCCGGCCAAGCCGCGTTCGCGTTTCGTCAAAACACCGAGCCAACGCAGTTCCGGCATGAGACGCCAGGCATAGGACATGCCCGGCCGCCGGCGCGGCTCGCGACAGACCAGAGAACGACCATGGCATTGATCAATCTGAAGGCACTCGGCGTCACCCTCGGCGCCCGCCTGTTTTCCAATCTCGACCTCTCGGTGGAGGCCGGCGACCGCGTCGGCATCGTCGCCGCCAATGGCCGGGGCAAGTCGACGCTGCTTCGCGTCATCGCAGGCGCGCTGGAACCCGGCGAAGGCGCTGTCACCCGCGCCCGCGGGCTCACCATCGGCCATGTCGAGCAGGATATAGCACCCGGCCTGCTCGCCCTGCCCTTTCACGAGGCGGTGCGACAGGCACTGCCGGCCGAACAGGCGGAGAGCGAAAGCTGGCGCGCCGATGTGGTGCTGGAGACCTTCGAGGTGCCGCAGGACTTGCGCGAGCGAGAACTCGGCGCGCTGAGCGGCGGCTGGCAGCGGCTCGCGCTTTTGGCGCGCGTCTGGATCAACGATCCCGACGCGCTTCTGCTCGACGAGCCGACCAACCATCTCGACCTCGCCCGCATCCGCTGGCTGGAAGACTGGCTGCGCGACCTGCCGCAGAGCATCCCGCTGATCGTCGCCAGCCACGACCGCGCCTTCCTCGACGCCGTCACCAACCGCACGCTGTTCCTGCGCGCCGAGGCGAGCCAGGCCTTCGCCCTGCCCTATTCGCGGGCGCGCGTCGCGCGGGACGAGATCGACGCCTCGCAGGAACGGCAGTTCCAGCGCGACATGAAGGCGGCCCAGCAATTGCGCCGGCAGGCGGCCAAGCTCAACAATATCGGCATCAACTCCGGCAGTGATCTCCTGGTCATCAAGACCAAGCAGTTGAAGGACCGTGCGGAACGGCTGGAGGATGCCGCCCGCCCCGCCCATCAGGAGCGTTCGGCCGGCGCCATCCGGCTCGCCAATCGCGGCACCCACGCCAAGCAGCTGGTGACGCTGGACGACGCCGAGGTGCGCACACCGGACGGCGCGCTGCTGTTCAAGACCGGCAAGCGCTGGATCTGCCAGGGCGACCGCATCGTATTGCTCGGCCGCAACGGCTCCGGCAAATCGCGACTGGTCGGCCTGGTGCGCGACGCGATTGCCGGCGTGGGCAGCGCTCAAGCCGGCATCCGCGCCACGCCGTCGCTGGCGCTCGGCCATGTCGACCAGGCGCTGTCCGACCTTGCCGACAGCGATACGCCCATGGCCGCCGTCGGGCGTCGTTTCGAGTTCGGCGACCCGCGTCTCAGGGCGCTGCTGGCCGGCGCCGGCATCGGCATCGACATGCAGGAGCGACCGATCGGCCGGCTGTCGGGCGGGCAGAAGGCGCGGCTGGCGATGCTGGTGCTCAGGCTCACCAATCCCAACTTCTACCTGCTCGACGAGCCGACCAACCATCTCGACATCGACGGCCAGGAAGCGTTGGAGAACGAACTGATGGTGCAGGAGGCGAGCTGCCTGCTGGTCTCGCACGACCGCAGTTTCGTGCGCGGCGTCGGCAATCGATTCTGGCAGATCGAGAACCGCAAGCTGATCGAGGTCGAGGGGCCGGAAGACTTCTTCGCCGCCGCCTCCGAAGACGGCCGCTGAGCCAAGGGCGGGCGCTATCGCTTGGCGCCCGCCTTCTTCGCCGCCGGCTTTTTCGCCCTGGCCGGGCTGTTTGCCTGCTTCCTGGCGCTGAGTGCCAGGCCGAGCATCACCTCGCCCATCACCGCGCGCATGGTGGTGTCGTTGATCTTGCGGGCTCTCAACAGATCGACAAGCGCGGCGCGCTCGGCATCAAGCGCTGCGTCGCGCATCGATTGCAGCACCGGCTGCATGTCCACGGCCGCCGGATCGTCCGCGTCGCCGGCGCCGAGCCGCTGCCGGTAATTGGGGATCAGCCGCTGCGAAACCGCCAGCCGCGCCTCGTGCAGCGCCGGGTCGGCATGCGCCTCGTCGACCATCTCTTCGATGCGCGCGATCGCCGCCTCGGCCGCGACTTGTCTCGCCAACCGCTCCTCATTGGCGTTCATGTCCTCGTCGTCGAGCGGGATGCCGCGCGCCACCACCGGCAGCGTGATGCTGGCCAGCACCAGCGAACAGATGATGACGCCGGCGGCGATGAAGACGACGAGGTCGCGCGCCGGAAAGGGCGGGCCGTTCTCCGAGATGACGAGCGGCAGCGACAAGATGCCGGCAAGCGTGATGGCGCCGCGCACGCCGGCCAGCGTCATCACCACCTTGAGCCGCGTGGTGAGCCGTAGCGACGCCCGCCCGCGCCAGCGATCGACCGCGCCGCGGACCGCCGAACCGAAGACGATCCAGGCGAAACGGATGGCAAGCAGGATCAGCGTCAGCGTGATCACCGCCAGCACCGGTTCCCAGATCGTGCCATAGAGCGACAGGTCCGGCGGGACGTTGCGGATGATCGTCGGCAGTTGCAGGCCGAGCAGCAGGAAGATGACGCCGTTGAAGGTGAAGGACAGGACTTCGATGAGCGCCATGTTCTGCATGCGCGCCGGGATCGACAGCGAGCCGAACAGGCCGGAGCGGCCGACATAGAGACCCGCCGTCACCGCCGCCAGGATGCCGGAGAAGTGAAACTGTTCGGCAAGGAGATAGGCAGCGAAAGGCAGCAGGATGAGGATCACCACTTCCACCTCGGGCCTGATGTCGCCGAGCCTGGCGACGATGCGCAGCGCCTTGGCCGTTGCCCACAACATGGCGAAACCGGCCAGCGCGCCGCCGAGCGCGACCAGGACAAAGGTCATCGCCGTCTCGCCGATCGAGAACTGGCCGGTGAGCGCGGCGGCCACAGCGAAGCGCAGCACGACAAGGCCCGACGCATCGTTGAGCAGCGATTCGCCTTCCAGGATGTGGCGGATATGGGCGGGAACCAGATCGCGCCCGACAATCGAGGACACTGCGACGGCATCGGTCGGCGACAGCACGGCGGCCAGCGCGAAGGCGACGGGCAGCGGCACCTGCGGCAGCAGCCAATGCAGCGCGTAGCCGAAGACAACGACGGTGAAGAAGACGAGCCCGAAAGCCAGGCCAAAGATGCGCGGCGCCAATTCGGCGAATTCGCGCTTCGGCAGCAGCAGGCCGTCGATAAACAGAAGCGGCGGCACGAACACCAGAAGGAACAGTTCCGGTTCCAGCTCGACCCTCAGCCCGTCGATCGGCCAGGCGAGCAAAATGCCGAGCCCGATCTGGATGATCGGCAGCGGCAAGGGCAGGATGCGCACCAGAACGCCGGAGGCGGCGACCAGGACGAGAAGCAGGAGGATCAGTGTCGCGACGGCCAAGCGTTTCTCCAGGGGTGACGGGCTCGACCTCCCCGGACATAGGGGCCGAAGCGGCAAGCCGCGTCAAGAAAAAGCCGCCCCGGCGCGGTGACTTTCACCCGCCGGACGGCTTTTTTCTCTTCCTGGACAATCGCTTATCTCGAAATCGTGATTCGATCTCGCAACGGCGTGAGTTCCGTTCCCCGCGTAGAGCGTCGGTCGAGGAACTACGCGGCGAGCAAACGCGCCAGCTTGTCGAAGCATTCCTGCCAGCCTTCGGCGTTGCCGTCGCGATGCGCCTGTTCGCGGAAGCCGCTCTGGTGGAAAGTCATCTCGGTGCCGCTATCCACCGCGCGGAAAGTAACGGTGATGACGGTCTCGGGACCGGCAAAGGCGCTGTGGGCCTGGGTCAGGGTGAGCACCAGGCGCTCCGGCGGCGCGATCTCGCGGAAGACGCCGTTTTCGACGAATTCGTCGCCCTTGTCGGAGCGATAACGCAGACGCCAGGCCCCGCCGGGGCGGGCATCGACGGTGCAGTCCGTCGTTGCATAAGTGTCCGGCGCGAACCAGTCGCGGATCGCTTCCGCCGTCACCCATTGCGCGAAAACCAAAGACGGCGGAGCCTGAAACCGACGGGTGATCGTCAGATCGAGCATGACCGCCGCGGTGGTCTTGTCCTTATGCGTCATTGTCGCCTCCTGTTTGCAAACGCGTGAGGCGCGCATCCAGCCGATCGAAGCGGCTGTTCCACAGCGCCCGGTAATCGTCCAGCCAGGCATCGATGCCGGCAAGCGGTTCAGCGCGGATTTGGCTCGGCCGCCGCTGCGCGTCGCGACCGCGCGTCACCAGCCCCGCCGCCTCCAGCACGCCGATGTGTTTCGACACCGCGCGCACCGTCATGTCGAACGGCACCGCCAGTTCGGCCACCGACGCCTCGCCATGGCGCAGCCGGTCGAGGATCGCCCGACGCGTCGGATCGGCCAGCGCGGCGAAGGTGAGGCTCATCGGGTCCTGGTGTTGCATATATGGAACCACTTAGTTCTGGAACTAATTGGTTCTATACAACGGAAAACACAAAAGATCAAATATGCACCCGCGCTCCGCGACACGACAGGGACGGCAATCGCGAGCGTAAGAGGAGAATCCCTTTCGAAATTAAGGCCTTATGCCCGAGTTCCGATTCAATGCGCGATGCGCCGGCATCGTCACCCGCGATCCTCAGCCAGGGCGACGTCGAGGCGCCGGCGGCTGAGATAGCCGATGGCAATCGCGGCGAGCATCAAACCACCGGCCACCGCGAAGGAGGTCCGCATGCCGGCGGCGACGGCTTCGGGCGGCGCGGCGGCGCCGTCGATCGCACCCGAGGCCAGGGCGAACACCGCGCCGATGACCGAGGCCCCGATGATCAGCCCGAGATTGCGCGACAGGCTGAGCATGCCGGAAACGACACCGCGACGGTCGGGCGCCACATCCATCATCACCGCCGTGTTGTTGGCGGCCTGAAACAGCTGATAGCCGGGGGTGAGCACCGCGATGCCGGCGATGTAACCGGCAACGCCCGCGGCCGCCGGCATCGTGGCCAGTGCGAACGCGCCGGCCGCCATCAGCGTCAGCCCGACGAGAACGACGGCCGACGCCCCCAGCCGGTCGACGACGCGGCCGGCCGGAATGCCGGTCAATGTCGCGATGACCGGGCCGACCGACAGCACCAAGCCGACGGAAGCGGCGTTCAGGCCGAGCGCACGGGAGAGATAGAACGGACCGACCACGAAGGTCGCCATCATCACCGTGGACACCAGCATGTTCATGGCGAGGCTGCCGCTCAGCCCGGCGTTGCGGAAGGCGGACGGGCGGATCAGCGGCGAGGCCACCCTCGCCTCGACCAGCAGGAACAGGCCCCCGGCCACAAGGGCGCCGGCGAGCAGCACCGCGTTCGACCAGCCGAAGCGCCCGCCCCCGCTGGTCGCGGCGAGCGCGAAGGCGGCAAGTGCTGCGCCGAGCAGCAGCGTGCCGGGCCCGTCGAAACCGGCGGCCTTTTGCGCAGGCCTCGATGCAGGCAGGAAACGGGAGGCGAGCAGGAGGTTCAGAACGCCCAGCGGCACCATGACAAGGAAGATCGCGCGCCAGCCGGCCGACGCGAGCAAAAAACCGCCGAGCGAGGGACCGAGCGCCGTGCCGATCGCCGACATGGTGCCGAGCAGCCCCATCGCGCTGCCGGTCTTGCCGTCGGCGACGATGTCCCGCACCGATGCAATGGTCAGCGCCATCAGGACGGACGCTCCCAGCCCCTGCAAGGCTCGGGCCGCCACCAGCATCCAGAGCGACGAGACGAGGCCGCAGGCGGCAGAAGCCAGCATGAACAAGGCAATACCGAAAAGCAGGACACGTTTGTGCCCAAAGATGTCGCCAAGCCGCCCCGCGCTGACGATCATGATGGTGACGGCGAGCAGATAGGCCAGAACGACCCACTGCACGTGCTGGAATGGCGCATCGAAGGCCTGGGCCAGCGCAGGCAAGGCGACATTGGCGATGCTGATGCCGAGCGACGACAAGAGCATGGAGAGCGCCAGGCTGGCCAGCACCCAGCCGCTGACCCGCGGCTTTGCCCCGCTTCGCTCCGCGGCGCCGTTCGTGTTCGATTGCATGGTGAGCTCCAACGTTGACCGACCTCGAAAATGGTCGACAGACAGGTAGCTCCTGGCCAAACATGGCGGAAGGCGCATCATTTGCATTTCATTCGTGCATGAAACGCCTCATCAAATCGCCTCGACTGCGTTATGCTCGATCGATGACGCGCCCCGACCTCAATCTCCTCGTCACCCTGGACGTGCTGCTTGCCGAAGGCAGCGTGGCGCGCGCCGCGCGGCGGCTGCGGCTAAGCCCCTCCGCGATGAGCCGCGCGCTGGCCCGGCTGCGCGAGACGACGGGCGATCCGTTGCTGGTGCGTGCCGGTCGCGGCCTCGTCCCGACACCGCGCGCGCTGGAATTGCGCGAACGCGTCGGCCAGATCGTCGAGGACGCGGAAGCCGCCCTGCGTCCGGCCGAGGCGCTCGACCTGACACGGCTGGTACGCACCTTCACGATGCGCAATTCCGACGGGTTCGTCGAAAATTTCGGGCCACGCCTCATCGCCCGCGTCAGTGAGCAGGCACCCGGCGTGCGCCTGCGTTTCGTGCCGAAGCCCGACAAGGACAGTGCGCCGCTGCGCGAAGGCAGCGTCGATCTGGAAACCGGTGTCATCGGCGACACGACAGGTCCCGAAATCCGCGCGCAGGCCCTTTTTCACGACCGCTTTGTCGGCGTCGTGCGCACCGGCCATCCCTTGTGCGAGGGCCGGGTCACGCCCGAGCGCTATGCAGCCGGTCGCCATATCCTCGTCTCGCGGCGCGGTTCCGACAAGGCGCCCATCGACGATGCGCTGGAGCCCTTTGGATTGAAGCGCGAAATCGTCACCATCGTCGGCGGTTTTTCGGAAGCGCTGGCCTTTGCACGGGCGACCGACCTGATCGCCAGTGTCCCCGAACGTTATACGGGGCACCTGCGCGACGGCATGTTCCGGTTTCCCCTGCCGGTGCCGGTGCCGGAATTCACGATCTCGCTTCTGTGGCACCCTCGCCTGGACGCTGACTCGGCGCATCGCTGGCTGCGCGGATGCGTGCGCGACGTCTGCCTGGAAAAATGAAACGGCCACCGGCGCTGCCGCGGTGGCCGTGACTGAATTTGATCGGCGCGCTGCTTAGAGCGACGAGGTGATCTGCAACTCGTCGACGCCGTCGCGACGATAGACGTCGTCGCGGAACTGCACCACGCCAGTGCCTGTCGACCAGGCCGAAATATAGGTGAAATAGACCGGCACCGGATTGGTGACCGCGACCGGCGTGTTGTTGCCGGACTTGATCGTCTCCTCGAAATGCTGGCGGCTCCAGCCGGCCGTATCGCGCAGGATCCAGGTGACGAGGTCGCGCACGTTCTGCACGCGCACGCAGCCCGACGAATCGAAACGCATCAGCTTGCCGAACAGGCTCTGCTGCGGCGTGTCGTGCATGTAGACGCCGTCCGGGCTCGGGAAATTGATCTTGACCGAGGCCATCGCATTGCCGGTGCCCGGATCCTGGCGGAAGCGGTACTTAGCGGCTTCCTCGGTCGACCAGTCGACGGTGGTCGGATCGACCTCCGAGCCATCGGGCGCGAGCAGGCGGATGTGGCTGTCCTTCAGATAGTTCGGGTTTTTCCGCATCAGCGGAATGATGTCCTTGCGGACGATCGAGACCGGCGCGTTCCAGTACGGATTGACGATGATCTCGTTGATCTTGGAATTCACGATCGGGGTCTGGCGATCGATCTTGCCGACAATGGCGGTGTGGCGCAGCACGACGCGATCGCCCTCGACCGCCTCGATCTGCGCGGCCGGGATGTTGACCATCACATAGCGGTTGCCGAGGAAGCCGCCCATCGAGCGCAGCCGCACCAGATTGGTTTCGAGCTGGCCGAGGCGCACCTGCGCGGAGACATTCATGGCGGCGAAGGTGTATTTGCCGGTGACGCCGTCGGCCGGAAGGCCATGACGGGTCTGGAAGCGCTTCAGGGCCGAATCGACGTAGGAATCGAAGGATTCCGACAGGCCGGCGCTCGCCGACAGATCGCCGGAGACCATCAGCCGCTTGCGCAGCACGGCGACATCGGCATCGGAAACGCCGAGTTGCAGCTTCTTGGTGGCCGGCACCTGCGGCCAGCCGCCCTGGGCGACGATGTCGCGATACTGGGCAATGGCTTGCTCGGTATAGGTCACCGTCTGCGGGCTGAAGATCGGCAATGTCGATGCGACCTTGCCGGTTTCCGTGGCGCGGGCGTCGAACGTGTCGTCCCAGCCGCCCTGCCCCGAGGCCTTCAGGATTCCGTCAACGGCGTCCTGGGCGCTGGCGGCGCCGGCGGCAAATGCCACGGCGAGCGCGGAAGCTCCGGTGAGAAACAGGCGGCGACTGGTGTTCATAAGCGTTCCAGACTTGTTCAACAGTTCGACGATCGGCCACTTGACCCTAGCGATTGGGTCCGCACTTTATGGTTGCCATTCTTAACATTTAGCCAACCATACCTCGCATTTCCTTGCGGGAGAACGCCCGACTGCGAGTGAGGTTCCCGCCAGCCTGCTGCCGGCGACACCGTTCGCCTCCTCGCTTTCATCGGAATATGGCGGCAATTGGGCATCGGCCCCGCCATAGATGCCGGCACCGCATGAAAGAAAGGGCCAGTGCCTTTTCAGCACCGGCCCAGTCCGGAGATCTCGATCTCCTCCTCCCCGCTCTCTGGCGTGGTATTTCGATGCAGCGGCAGGGCCGCGCAAAACCATTGCCCGCCGGCTTGGCCGGCGGGCAACAGTTGATATCGGCCGCTTACATGCGGTAGGCGATGGTGTCGTTCCAGAAGCGGTCCAGGCGCTGCAGGGCGCGGTTCATCTGCTTGAACTCGTCCTGGTTGATGCCGCCGACCTGTTCGATCGAGCCGATGTGGCGCTCATAGAGACCGGCCACCACTTCCGCCACTGCATTGCCCTTGTCGGTCAGGCTGACGCGGACCGAACGGCGGTCGATGCGCGAGCGCTGGTGGTTGATGAAACCGAGATCGACCAGCTTCTTCAGGTTATAGGACACGTTCGAGCCGAGATAATAACCGCGCGAGCGCAGTTCACCGGCGGTCAGTTCAGCATTGCCGATATTGAAGAGCAGCAGTGCCTGAATGGCATTGATGTCGGAACGGCCGTTGCGGTCGAATTCATCCTTGATCACGTCAAGCAAACGGCGGTGCAGACGCTCGACCAGCTGGAGGGATTCCATGTAGAGCGTGCGGATGGAGTCACGACGTTCATCGATAACGTTGGCGGTCTTCGCCATGGGACGCGAATTGATCATTGTCTTTGCCTCTCGTTTGTCGCCTGGTGACTTTTTTGTTTTTGTCACCTTGATCGCGACACTATCGAATACCCATAAAATTCGACTTAAACGCCAGGGCTAACAAGAGCTTACCGGTAAGAGGTTTCGATAGAGGGTTAATAAAAACCCTGCCGAGGGGAGAAAATTAACCTAAAGATTTAGCGAATGACCGAAAGGCCCGGAATCACTGCCTTTGGCGGCGCTGCTGCAGGTGCACCAATACTCTAAGGACAGTGTAGATCACCGCGACCGCCGCATGAGCCGCCACGATCAGCCAGCGTTCGCCGAACAGCTGCGGATAGCCCGCATACATAATTGTCTCGGTCAGCGCGCAGATAAACCAGATCACCGGCCCCCATGACGCCAGCATCCAGAGGCCGGCGGCGGCGAAAGGAAAGAAGACGGCCAGCGTCGCCGCCGCCAGTTGCCAATGCACCGGCATCAGGTCGAAGCGCCACAGCGGACCGGGGTAGAAGCCGATCAGCCGGATCCAGTAGAGAACGCCGAACATCAGGCAATAGACAGCGACGATGCGCTGGAACCACTCGAAGATGAGTTCCGTCAGCGACGGTTCAAGCACGACACGGCTCTGCGCGGCGTCGTTCACAGCGCAAGTTCCCGCTCGCCAAGCGGCGCGAAATAGCCATCGACGTCGGCGGGCCCGATCGAACCCAGTCCCGCAGGACGCCATTTCGGCTGACGATCCTTGTCGACGATCGCCGCGCGAATGCCTTCATAGAAGTCGTGGCCTTCGAGCATGCGCACCAGAATGCGGAACTCCATGCGCATGCAATCGTCCATCGACAAGGCGAGGCCGGCGCTGATCTGGCGAAACGCCACGTTGAGGCTGGTGGGCGAGCGCTGGGCGAGCGTCGCCAGCGTCTTGGCCGCGAATTCGTCCTTGCCGGCCTCGAGGCTGGCGACGACACCGGCCAAAGTGTCCTTCGAGAAATGATATGCGATGGCCCCGAGCAACGGGCGCTCGGTTTCGCGCGCCGCCTGGATGAAATAGCTGCGCAGCACCGCGTCCGGTTCACCGGTCTCGGTCAGTTGCTGCACGAAGCCGGCCTGGTCGGCCGCCTTGATTGTGTGGGTGGCCAGCCCCGACCACAATGCGTCGCCATAGCGGATGCGCTCGCCGGTCAACGCCAGATACATGCCGAAGCTGCCGCCGAGATCGGGCAGGAGATGGCTGCCGCCGACATCCGGGAAGAAGCCGATACCGACTTCCGGCATGGCGAAAAGCGCGTTTTCAGTCAAAACCCGGTGCGAACCGTGGAAGGAAATGCCGACGCCGCCGCCCATGACGATGCCGTCGATGAGCGATACATAGGGTTTGCGGTAACGGGCGATATAGGCGTTCAGCCGGTATTCGTCGGCGAAGAATTCGACCGGCGGCCTGCCGGCCTTGCCGCCTTCATAGACAGCCAGGATGTCGCCGCCGGCGCAAAACGCCCTGCCCTCGGCCTTGACCAGCACCAGCTCGACGGCGGCATCCGCCTCCCAGGCCTCAAGCGCGCGCATCAGCGCCTTGACCATGCCATGGGTGAGCGCGTTGAGCGCCTGCGGGCGGGTCAGCGTCACGACGCCTGCCCGGCCCATTCTTTCGAAGCGGATTTCGTCGCCGCCGCCAAAGTCCATAGCCAAGAGAATCCCTTCGAGCCCGCCACAGAAGTGCTAAGCGCCGCCCTTGGGCGCGTCAATGCCGCACGGCTCGCGCCGATTGGCCGTTGGAAAAGCCAATGCTACTGTCCCGCCCGGCCACGCAGCAGGGCGTGGCGCTTGGTGGGGTGAGCGATGACCATCGGCCGTCGACTGATGTTTGCGTTGCTCATGCTTATGGGTGCGGGCCTTGGCAGTCTTGCCCTCGCCGATCCGCTTTCCGACCTCTATCAGGCCAAGGCCATCGTCACCGGAACCGGCGAGACCAACCGCGAACTCGGTTTCCGCAAATGCCTCGACGACGTGTTGCTGCGCGTTTCCGGCGATCAGCGCCTGCTCAGCCGCCGCGAAATGCCGGCGCTGCGCGACAGGGCCGGCAGCTTCGTCGCCGAATTCCGCTATCGCGACCGGCTGGAGGGCCGTCCGGTGCGCGACGAACAAGGCACGCATGACCGGCCGCACGACCTGACATGCCTGTACAAGCCAGAGACCGTCGACGCGGTGCTGAAATCGCTGGGCAGCAGGCCATGGCTGGACAAGCGGCCGAAACTGGTCGTGCTGCTGGGCGTAAAGAACGCCAAGGGAAGTTATGTCCTGGCTTCCGACGAGGCCAGCGGCCGGTACATGCAGGAATCGCTGCTCGCCGCCGCGCAACTGCCGTCGTTGTCGATCGCGATACCGCCGCGCGCCTTGCTGGCCAGGGACAAGTTCGACTTCAATGCATTGCAGGGTGCCGGGATCAAGGATCTCGACACGATCGCGATCACCGCCGATGGCGACCAAGCCCTGGCCGGATCGCTCACCTGGAGCGACAAGGACCTTGGCTGGGTGGCCGAGTGGCGGCTTGCCGTCAAGGGCAAGGTGTGGCGCTGGGGCGCGCGCGGCATTTCCTTCGACGATGCCTTCCGTTTAGCCATGCGTGGTGCTGCCCAAATCCTGTCGGGCAACGGCCAGCCTTAGCCTCTCCATCCATAGTGTGGGCGCACCGGGTGCGACCATCCGCGCCGGCCGCTTCCGCCCCTGGTACAACCATGCCGCATTGGTCGCTTTGGCACGGGCATGATAGAAAACGGCCAATCGGAGTTATCGCCATGAACAAGTTCGTCCCGGCAAAACCGGCCGGCACCCGCAGCGTCGACGAGATCACCGGCTCGCGCCGCCTGCGCCGCATGCGCAAGGCCGACTGGTCGCGCCGTCTCGTGCAGGAGAACCGGCTGACCGTCGACGATCTGATCTGGCCGATCTTCCTGACCGGCGGGTCCAATGTGCGCGAGCCGATCGACGCGATGCCGGACGTTTTCCGCCTCAGCATCGACCAGGCGGTTCGCGAGGCGGAGCGCGCCGCCAAACTGGGCATTCCGGCGCTGGCGACCTTCCCGAACATCGACGCGCGTCGCAAGGACGTGACCGGCTCGCACATTCTGGACCCCGACAACCTGATCAACGCCGCAACCCGCGCCATCAAGGCAGCCGTTCCGGAAATCGGCATCATCACCGATGCCGCGCTCGACCCCTTCACCAGCCACGGCCATGACGGCATCCTGCGCGACGGCATCATCGTCAATGACGAGACGGTCGAACAGGTCGCGGCCGCCGCCGTGCTTCAGGCGGCCGCCGGCTCCGACATCGTCGCGCCGTCCGACATGATGGACGGCCGCATCGGCGCCATCCGCGACGCGCTCGACGCCAACGGCTTCCAGGACGTGGCGATCATGTCCTACGCGACCAAATTCGCTTCTGCCTTCTACGGCCCGTATCGCGAGGCGATCGGCACGCAAGGCCTGCTGAAGGGCGACAAGAAGACCTATTACATCGACCACGCCAATTCGGACGAGGCGGTGCGCGAAGCCGAGCAGGACCTCGCCGAAGGCGCGGACATGCTGATGGTGAAGCCCGGCCTGCCCTATCTCGACATCATCCGCCGTCTGAAGGACGAATTCCGCGTGCCGACCTTCGCCTACCAGGTGTCGGGCGAATATTCGATGATCAAGGCAGCAAGCGCCAATGGCTGGATCGACGGCGAAAAGGCGATGCTGGAATCGCTGCTTGCCCTCAAGCGCGCCGGCTGCGACGGTATCCTCACCTATTTCGCGCCGCGCGTGGCCGAGATCCTGAAAGGCTGAGCCTCGCTTATGGTGTTCCGGTGGGCAGCAAGGACAATCGACGCCTTCTCGCTGACCGGACTGGCCCTGGCGACGCTGTTTTTCTGCGCGTCGCTTTCGCCGAGCCTCATCCCGCGTGACGGCATCACGCAAGGGGTGCTGTCGGGCTTGAGCTTCTCCGCCGGCTACGGCGTCGGCGTCGCCTTGCGCGCGCTCTGGACCTATATGGGATTGCCCGTTGCCGACATCCGCCGGCTGGCTGTTCCCTATTGGGCGATCATCCTGGCCTGCATCGCGGCGGCCGTCATCTTCCTGGTCCAGGCGTCCGGCTGGCAGGATTCCATCCGCGTCCTGATGGGCATGCAACCGGCCGACAAGATCGGACCGATCCAGGTCGCGGCGATCGCGCTCGTCACCTTCGCCATCGTCATCTTGATCGCCCGGCTGCTGGCCCGCATCTTCCGCGGCATCGCAAGCCGCCTGCGCCCCTATGTGCCGAGGCGCGTCGCCGGCGTCGTCGGCCTCGCCGTCACCGCGCTTCTGTTCTGGTCGGTGGTCGACGGGGTGCTGCTGCGCTTCGCGCTGCGGGTGATGGATTCGTCCTATCGTGAGGTCGACCAGATCGTCGACGCGGATGTGAAGCCACCGGCCAACCCGCAAAAGACCGGCGGTCCCACCTCGCTGATCGGCTGGCAGGGCCTTGGCAAGATGGGGCGCGACTACATCGCCTCGGCGCCGACCGGGAGCGAAATCGCCAACCAGACTCATCAGGACGCAAAGGAGCCGATCCGCGTCTATGCCGGCTTGAACTCAGCCAGGACTGTCGAGGAGCGGGCCAAGCTGGCGCTCGACGAACTGGTGCGTGTCGGCGGCTTCGAGCGCTCGGCGCTCATCATCATCACGCCGACCGGAACCGGCTGGGTCGATCCCGCCGGTATCGACCCAGTCGAATATCTGCACCACGGCGACATAGCGAGCGTCGCCATACAATATTCCTACCTGCCGAGCTGGCTGTCGCTGCTGGTCGAGCCCGGTTACGGTTCCGAGGCCTCGCGCGCGCTGTTCGCGCAGATCTACGGCTACTGGAAACAACTGCCGAAGGACAAGCGCCCGAAACTCTATCTCTATGGCCTCAGCCTCGGCGCGATGAATTCGGACCTGTCGAGCGATCTCTATGACGTCGTCGGCGATCCCTATCAGGGCGCGCTCTGGGCGGGACCGCCCTTCCCGAGCCGCACCTGGAACACCGCCACCGCCAGCCGCGTCGCCGGTTCGCCAGCCTGGCTGCCGCGCTTCCGCGACGGCTCGATCATCCGTTTCACCAACCAGCACAACGCCCTTGGCCTCGACGGCGCGCCGTGGGGGCCGATCCGGATCGTCTATCTGCAATATGCCAGCGATCCGATCGTCTTCTTCGACCCCTACTCGGCATTCCGCCAGCCCGCCTGGATGAAGGGCGAGCGCGGCCCCGACGTCTCGCCGCGTTTCCGCTGGTTCCCGATCGTGACGCTGCTGCAGCTGACCGTGGACATCGGGCTCGGCACCACCGCGCCGATGGGGCATGGCCACGTCTATGCCCCGGAACACTATATCGATGCCTGGGTGGCGGTTTCCCAGCCGCCCGGCTGGACGGCTGAGAAGATCGACGCGCTGAAGGCCTATTTCGTCTCCCAGCGCCCGGCCGGCTGATCCCGATCAGTATTTCTGCGGCACGTGCAGTTCCGGCGGCAGCACCGCGCGCTCATATTGCGGGTTGAAGACGCGCTCCGGCAGCGTGATGTCGTCGTGTGGCACGGCCTCGTAGGGCACCTGCTGCAGAAGATGGTCGATGCAGTTGAGGCGTGCCCGCTTCTTGTCGTTGCCTTCGACGATGAACCACGGCGCTTCCTTGATGTTGGTGCGCAGCAGCATCTCTTCCTTGGCCTTGGTGTACTGCTCCCAGCGCACGCGCGACTGCAGGTCCATCGGCGACAGCTTCCACTGCTTCATCGGATCGTGGATGCGCATGAGGAAGCGCATCTGCTGCTCCTCGTCGGTGATCGAGAACCAGTATTTGATCAGCGTGATGCCGGAACGCACCAGCATGCGCTCGAACTCCGGCACATCGTGGAAGAATTCCTCGACCTGCCCGGGCGTGGCGAAACCCATCACCCGCTCGACGCCGGAGCGGTTGTACCAGGAGCGGTCGAACAGCACGATCTCGCCACCGGCCGGCAGATGCGGCACGTAGCGCTGGAAATACCATTGCGAGCGCTCGCGCTCGGTCGGCGCCGGCAGCGCCACCACGCGGCAGATGCGCGGGTTGAGACGCTGGGTGATGCGCTTGATGACGCCGCCCTTGCCGGCGGAATCGCGCCCCTCGAACAACACCACCACCTTCGCCTTGGTGTGGGCGACCCAGGATTGCAGCTTGATCAGTTCCGACTGCAGCCTGAGCAGTTCGCGGAAATAGGTCATGCGGTCGACGGATGGCGGGTGCGACCGCTTGTAGATCTTGGCGATTTCCTCCGAAAGCGCCGGTTCCGACAGCTCCAGCTCATAGTCTTCGTCGAGCGTGTCGGCGAGTTCCGCCTCAAGCCAGTCTGTTGCGGGAGAATTGCGTTCCAGTTCGGTCATCATGTCGCTCCGCGTTGGCGCCGTGAGCCGACCAATATCCGCCCGCAATGACGGTTTTATTTCAGGGTATTCGGAGCAACGAAGTCGTTCTGAGGAAGAAGCCCCGTATTCACCGCCTCAAGCGGATATGAAGCGCCAGATCTTGTCGTCGGGCTCGATCTGGCCGCTCAGCACGAAATATTTGTAGAGCACGAGGAAGGACAGCGCCGTCTCGGTCGGTCCGTTCTGGAACTGGCGGCAATAGGCCTGGGCATTGCCAATGATGCGTTCGGCCTGTTCGGGATGACGCTCGAAGAAAGCGATCTTGTCGGAAAGGTCCGAAAAATCCGGCGCGAGCTCGACATAATGGACGTCGGGCTTCAGATGCCCCTCGCAGAACCAGATCTCGTTCGTCGGCTTCAGCATCAGGCACAGCGAATTCGAACTCATAATCCATTTCAGGTTCGTCGCCACGTCATAGCCTTCGAGCGAGACGATGTAGCGGTAGCGCTTCTGCTCCTCGACGCTCATGAACGGCCTGCGGTGGCGCTCCGGCGCGTGGGTGGCCGGCGAGCCTACATCGCAGAAGGGCAGCCCCTGGGCGGCGTCCAGGAAGGTCAGGCGGATCGGGTTGTTGAGATCGCCCCGCCACACGATCCGGGGCTGCTTGTCCGCGAACCGCAGCGGGTCCGCCGGCATCTGGAAATGGCGGAGCTTGTCCAGCTTGAACAGGACGGCATTGGCGTTGTCGGCGCCGACCGGCCGGTTCTTGACGATGGTAGGCACCGGCGGCAGGCCACGCACGTCGCCATATTCGACATCCAGCCGCAGCGCGCCATCGAAGTAACGCGCGAATTCCTTGAGGTCGTAATAGTACATCGTCGGGCGGAACGGCAACGTTGCCACCGATACCGCAGCCGCGCTCGGTGTGAAACGGTCTTGCAGCTTGTTGTAGTAGTTCAGCCGCTCGACGATCGAAGGTCCGGAGCGAACCGCTCGCGCCAGCCACTTGTCGAGCCGGCGGCGAAACAGCGCTGGCGGCGCACTGTCGCGAACAATATTACGAGCATAGTAGAAGACTTTCCCTGCCCGACGACGAAGATTACCCATCGATATTCCAATGCAAGCGGCCGCACCGGTTTTTATCGCCGGGACCACCGTTGCACCAGATAATCTCGGCGAAAAACAATCAAAGAATGTGACGAAACATTATTAAGAAACAACGCCAGTCAGCCAGCCCGGATGCGGGTTCTGTTCTAGGCCGCGACGACGGCGAAGCCCATGGCGCGCAAGCCCCGGCGCTCGGTCTGCAGGGAGCCGACCAGCCTGTCGCGGCTGCCGCCGATGTGAAGAACGAGGAGGCGCGCCGCCTCGTCGGCCTCACCTGCCCGGATCGCCGACAGAATGGCGCGGTGCTCGGCCCAGGCGCGGGCTGACGCCGCCTCGTCGCGAATTTCCAGCCAGCGCGCCCGCGACAGCCTTGTCATGGCATCGCGGACGCCGCGAAACAGGAACTCGTTGCCGGACATGCGCGCCAGTTCGACATGGAAATCAGTTCCGACCCGGTGCCACTCCTCCCTTGGCGTATCGTCGCCACAGGAATCCAGCATCGCCTCGATGGCGTCGAGGCCGCTCTTGTCCTCGAGCTTCGCCACCAGCCGCGCAGCCGCCACTTCGACGGCCTGCCGGTAGACCGCGATCTGCTCGATCTCGGCCAGATTGATCGGCGACACCGTCCAGCCGCGTCCGTCCCGCTGGACCAGCCCTTCCGTTTCCAGCCGGAGCAGCGCGGCCCGTACCGGCGTGCGCGAAGCGCCGAAACGGCTTTCGATCCAGCGTTCGGTGAGTTTTTCGCCCGGACCGATGTCGAGGCCGAGGATCATTTCGCGAAGCTGCCGCTCCACCTGCTGCATTTGCGACATCGCCGAACCGCTCTCTTCAATCCTGGCCCATTGACAGGACGCAAGGCGCGTCCGATACGGATACCAATTTGGTATCCCAAAGCGGCATACGAAACAAGCCGCAGTGAAGAGCGCCGACATGCCGAATGAAAACGCCGCGTCCGCCGATGCAGGCTACAATGTCCATTGGCGCCGCAATCTGGTCGTCTGCCTGATCGGCTCCTTCACCACGCTGGTGGCGATGACGCTGCTGTTGCCTTTCCTGCCGCTCTATGTCGAGGAACTGGGCGTCAGCGACCGCGCCGCCATCGTGCAATGGTCCGGCATTGCTTATGGCGCCACCTTTCTGGCCGCGGCGCTGGTCGCGCCGCTGTGGGGGCGACTGGGCGACCGCTACGGCCGCAAGGTGATGCTGGTGCGGGCAAGCTTCGGCATGGCCGTGTGCATGTCGCTGATGGGCATGGTGCAGGATGTCTGGCAACTGGTGGCATTGCGCCTGCTGATCGGCCTGGCTGGCGGTTATTCGTCCGGCTCGACCATTCTGGTCGCCATGCAGACGCCGAAGGATCGTTCCGGCTGGGCCCTGGGCATGCTTTCAGCCGGCATCATGGCCGGCAATCTGGTCGGCCCGCTGATCGGCGGCGGCCTGCCGCCCCGCATCGGCATTCGCGCCACCTTCCTGATTGCTGGCGGCGTCATCTTCCTGGCGTTTCTGGCCACGACCTTGCTGATCAAGGAAGAGCGGCGCCCGGCGACGACAGGCGCGCGGAAGCAGACGCAAGGCGGCTGGTCGCAGCTTCCCGACAAGCGGCCGATTGTGGCGATGCTGGCGACCGGCATGCTGTTGATGTTCGCCACCATGTCGATCGAGCCGATCATCACCGTCTATGTCGCCGAACTGGTTCCCGATCCGGCAAGGGTGACGCTGGTCGCCGGCTTCGTCATGTCGGCGGCCGCACTTGGCGCGATCCTGTCGGCGCCAAGGCTCGGCAGACTGGCCGACCGCGTCGGCCACTGGACCGTCATCACCGGCGCGCTGGCGGTCGCGGCACTGCTGCTGATCCCGCAGGCCTTCGTCACCGAAAGCTGGCAGCTGATCGTTTTGCGCTTCCTGATGGGGCTGGCGCTGGGCGGGCTTTTGCCCTCGGTCACAAGCATCATCCGCCACAATGTGCCGGACGGCGTCGGCGGCAATGTGCTCGGCTATTCCATCTCGGCGCAATATATCGGCCAGGTCGCGGGACCGGTGCTCGGCGGCTTTGTCGGCGGCCATTTCGGCATGCGCGCCGTGTTCCTGTCGACCGCCGTGCTTCTGGCGCTCGGCGCTTTCTACAACTGGGTCGTGCGCGCCCGCTACCAACAGCCGCAGCCCGCCTGAGGCCAGAAGCGTGCGATGTTGCGGCGAAGAGCCAGAGGCGCTTTCTTCCGAAAGTGCCTTTGCTTTTTGAATTCGAACGCCCGCCCCGCAACGAGACCGAGCCTTGCCGATGAGCCCTTCCCGCTTCGCCTTCGAACCCTGTTCGCCGCTGGTGCTTGCCGGCGGCCTCTGCGGCGCGGCCGGTGTCGCGCTGTCTGCCGCCGCCGCTCATCTCGGCGGGGCTTTTACCGGAACCGTGGCGTCATTTCTGCTCGCGCATGCGGCGGTCCTGCTCGCCATCGGCCTGGTCGGCGGCAACCGGCTGCTGCGCATCGGTGGCTTCGTGCTGCTGGTGGGGCTGGTGTTGTTTTGCGGCGACCTGCTCGCTCGCGATTTCCTCGGCGGCCGGCTTGTGCCCTTCGCGGCACCGGTTGGCGGTTCGCTGCTGATCCTCGGCTGGCTGGTCGTTGCCGCTTCGGCGCTTATACGTTCGAAGGCCTAGGGCTTTGAGACAGCCGCGCTGGCAAGCTGCGCCGCCGCGCCATCGAGGATGAACCGCAAGCCCGCCTCGAACAAGGCGGCATGCCCACCTTCGCGGTAATGCGCCAGACCCGCTGCCGTCAAAGGATAGTCGCGCGCCGCGCCGTCGAGTTCCGCGCCCCGGCCCGGCCCTTCCGGAAAATCGGCCTGCTCTTCGATGACGCAACCAAGCGTGTAGCGCCCAAGGGCGATGAACAACATCATCGCCTCGCCGGCATCGATACCCTGCGCGACCAGGAAGGCGATTTTCGCCTCGATGTCCTGCATCTCGTCGGGCTCGGCTTCGGTGCCGGCATGCACCCGGCCGGCGTCGCGGTAGGCAAGCAGCGCGGCACGAAAACTGCGCGTGTTCTGTGCCAGATAATGCTGCCAGTCCTCGTCCGCATGCGGCAGCCGGCTGTCATGGCCGCGCTCCAGGATCTCTTTGTTCATCGCGTCCAGCAACGCACGCTTGTTCTTGAAATGCCAATACAAGGCCGGCTGCCGCACCTGAAGCCGCTCGGCAAGCAGGCGCGTTGAAAGCATATCCACGCCAACCTCGTTGAGCAGCTTCAGCGCCTCGTCGATGATGCGCGCGCGGTCGACCTTCATTCTCGCCTCCGGATCATTGCGAGCTGCATTGCATCTGGAATTTATCAATGATAAGTGAATTTATCACTGATAAATTTTGAGCAATCCATGAACCGCCCCATCGCCGTCATTCTGGCCACGGTCGCCCTCACCGCAACCGGCATCGGGCTGACCATGCCGGTCATCCCGCAATTGCTGCGCGAGGTTGGCCATACCGGCGACCTCGGCTGGCGCTACGGGGCGTTCCTCGCGCTCTATGCATTGATGCAGTTCGTCTTCGCGCCGCTGCTCGGCGCTTTGTCCGACCGCTTCGGGCGTCGACCGCTGCTGTTGATGTCGCTGGCCGGCGCGGCTGTCGATTATCTGTTCATGACCGTGGCCCCGACGCTGTGGTTGCTGTTCGTCGGCCGCGCGATCGCCGGAATAACCGGTGCCGTTTCGGCGGTCGCATCGGCCTACATCGCCGACGTCACGCCGGAAGAGCAGCGCGCTCGGCGCTTTGGACAGCTTGGCGCGGCCTTCGGCATCGGCTTCATCGCCGGCCCGGCGATAGGCGGCCTTCTCGGAGGCGTCTGGACCCGCGCGCCATTCCTCGTTGCCGCGGCCTTGAACGGCATCACCTTGCTGATCGCCCTTTTTGTGCTGAAGGAGCCGAAGCGCCGCGACCGCGAAATGGCGACCGTTTCCCTCAATCCCTTCGCGCCCTTGCGCTGGGCATTCGGCTTTCCGCTGTTGCTGCCTTTGCTGGGCACTGCCGTGTTGCTGACGATGATCGGCGAAGTCGGCGGCACGATCTGGGTCGTCTATGTCGAGGACAAGTTCGCCTGGGACCCGCTGACCGTCGGCATCTCGCTTGCCTTGTTCGGCCTGTTCCACGCCCTGGCGCAGGCATTCGTCGCCGGGCCGGTCAGCGAAAGGCTGGGCGAGAAAAAAGCTCTGCTCGTCAGCATCGCCGCCGACAGCGCCGCCTATGTGCTAGTCGGCCTAGCAACGCGTGGCTGGATGGCTTTCATGTTGCTGCCGCTGCTCTGCCTCGGCGGTATCGGCGCGCCGGTGCTACAATCGTTGATGACGGCCGAAGTGGACGAGAACAATCAGGGCCGCCTGCAGGGCGTGCTTGCCGGCTTGACCAGCCTCGCCTCGGTGGTCGCGCCGCTGGCGATTTCAACCGGCTACTTCGCCACGCGCGCCACCTTCCCGGGGCTGGTCTGGATCGGCGGCGCCGCCCTCTACCTCCTGTGCGTACCGCTGCTGGTCTCCCGTCGACGGCTGCAAGGCGCGCCGGCTAGACCGTAACCTTCTCTGTTCTCTATTCCCTGTCCCGCAGATCCGCCGGCAACGGCTCAGCGCCGCTTGCGGCGGACGGCATCGAAGCCAAGCATCGCCAACCGGTCGCGGCGGGCAGCCTTGCGCTTCTCGGACACCGGAGGAATGCCCCAGTAGCTGCGATACAGTTCGTCGAACAGATAATCGATCGGATGCATGCTGCTTTTCCTTCGAGATGATGTCGGATTCGGCCCGGCCCTGGATCGGCCCGAGCTCGAAATACACAGAATTGGATCGATTCAAATATCGCTCGACCACTCCTGCCCGTCAAGGAGAAACTGGATCGATTCAAGAAATCTGCTAAAAAGCCTTGGGATTGCGCTGCTCGCCGACTAACTAGAAGAATGACACGCTGATCCGCCAGACGACTTCTGCCGCTGCCTCAAGGTAACGGAAAGTGCACGAGTGGTTGGCGGTAATGGGTCGCCTACGCGACCGACGGCGCCGAGGCAACCCGGCACCCTTAACGGCAAAGGAGCATGCCTATGGCGAGACAGGCGACGGCGATCAAGCCGATCAGGCTGGCGGATGTCGCCAAGGCCGCCGGTGTTTCGCATGGCACTGCCTCCAACGTTTTCAGCCACCCCGAGATCGTGCGCGAGGAAGTGCGCGAACGGGTGAAAGCCGCGGCGGACGCGCTTGGCTATACGGGGCCTGATCCCAAGGGACGGCTGTTGCGCGCTGGCAAGGTCAACGCCATCGGCGTCGCCACCGCGCAGCCCCTCTCCTATTTCTTCGACGACCCCTTCGCCCGCGTGGTGATGTCCGGCATTTCCGAGATTTGCGATGCCACCGGTGCCGGCCTGTCGCTGGTCTCGGCCATCAACGGCGAACATCTCGCCTGGAACATCCAGAGCGCACTGGTCGACGGCTTCATCGTCTTCTGCGTCGAAGGCAACTGGCAACCGGTGAAACTGACCCGCGAGCGCAAGCTTCCCTTTGTCGTGCTCGATTTCGCCTTCGACGAGGGCGCAACCTCGGCCATCGGCGTCGACAACAGGGCCGGCGCCAAACTGGCGGCCGAGCATCTGCTGGCCTTTGGCCATCGCCGTTTCGGTATCCTTGCGCTGCATTTCGCCGAAGGCAGCACCGGGCCGGTTACCGCCGCCCGCGCGCAAGGCGCCACCTATTCCGGCACGCGCGACCGCCTGACCGGCTATCTGGAAGCCCTTTCCCACGCCGGCATCGATGCGGGGAGCGTGCCGATCTATGAGACCGGCAACGACGTGCCGACCGTGCACGCCAGTCTGAACTACATGTTCGACCGGCCGCAGCCGCCCACGGCATTGCTCGCCATGTCCGACCGCATCGCCATGATCGCGATCGACTGGCTGAAGGAGCGCGGATTGTCGGTGCCGGGCGATGTTTCTATCATCGGTTTCGACGGCGTGCCGGAATCCGCCCGCTGCGAACCGCCACTGACGACCATTGCCCAGCCGATCATCGAGATGGGCCGCCGCGCCGCACGTGCCATCCTCGACCCGAGCGATGCCCTACGCAGGCAGGAACTGCCGTTCGAACTGATCGTGCGGACATCGGCCGCCGCGCCACGCTAGGCCGGGCGCGGCAAGGGGCGGGCCTTAGCCCTGGCCCATCCGGTTCCAGGCATCCAGCCCGGCGATCTTGTAGGCTTCGGCCAACGTCGGATAGTTGAAGGTGTTGTTGACGAAGAAATCGATCGTGCCGCCGAGATTGATGACTGCCTGGCCGATATGGATCAGCTCGGTCGCGCCCTCGCCGACAATATGCGCTCCGAGCAGCCGGCGCGTCTCCAGCGAGAAGAGCAACTTCAGGAAGCCCGAATTGACGCCCATGATGTGGCCGCGCGACGTCTCGCGGAACCGCGCGACACCGACTTCATAGGCAACGCCGCTGGCGCGCACCTGCTCTTCCGACTGGCCGACCGTGGAGATTTCCGGCACCGCGTAGATGCCATAGGGAAACGTTTCTGGCGGCGGCGGCAGCGCCACGCCGAAGGCATGGCATGCGGCCACCCGGCCCTGCTCCATGGATGTCGAGGCGAGGCTCGGAAAACCGATGACGTCGCCGGTGGCGTAGATATTCGGCACCACCGTGGTCTGGAACGTGTGCGGGTCGACCTTGATGCGGCCGCGGGCATCGGCCTCGATGCCGACGGCCTCAAGCCCGAGACTGCCGACATTGCCGCTGCGGCCGGCGGCGTAGAGCACCATTTCGGAGCGGATGCTGCGGCCATCCGCAAGCGTCACCTCGGCGAAATCCTGTCCAGACTTCACCTCCTTGACGCTGCTGCCCAGCCGGATGGTCATGCCGCGGTCGCGCATCTGGTGGATGAAGTCGTCGACGATCTCGCGGTCGACGAAATCGAGAATCGTGTCGCGCGGCTCGACCAGCGTCACCGGCACGTCGAGCGCCGAAAAGATGGTGGCGTATTCGACGCCGATGACGCCGGCGCCGATCACCGTCAGCGAACGCGGCAGCTGCGACAGTTCGAGCATCTCGTCGCTGTCGAACACACGCTTCTTGTCGAACGGCACCTCGGCCGGGCGATGCGGCCGCGTGCCCACCGCGATCAGGGCATTGGCGAAGCCGATCTCGCTGTAGTCGCCGGTATCGGTGGTGAGGCTGGCGCGATTGGGACCGAGAAACCGCACCATGGCGCGCGCGCTCTTGACCGCATTGCGCATGAACTGGTGCTGCAGCACCTCGACCTCGTGGTCGAGGGTCTTGTGCAGGCGTTCGATCAAGTCGCCGATGGAGATGTCCTGCTTGACCCGGTAACCGCGACCGTAGAAGCCGCGTTCGCGCCAGCCCGACAGGTTGAGCACCGTCTCGCGCAGGGTCTTGGAGGGGATGGTGCCGGTATGCACCGAAACCCCGCCCAGGCGCCGGCCGGCATCGGCCACCAGCACACGCTTGCCGAGCTTGGCCGATTGCACGGCGGCGCGCCTACCCGACGGGCCGCTGCCGATGACCAGCATGTCGTAGTCCATAAAACCCTCTTGTCCCGCCGCGGTTCGCGACGCGCTTCATATCCGGTCGCGGCGCCGCCCGATCACATCAAGCTAGCGCTTTGGCCATCATCCATTCAACCGATTTAAGCAAACGCGAAACACGGATGGCCCGCCACCCAGATTTCACCGTCGCCGTAACACGCGCCTCTTGATTCTGCGACCGGCACGCCCCATCTCGATTGAGCCGGCCGGTACGAAAACCGCGCCGAATGACGAGGATATGACATGAACGCGCGCGTGCTTGACGGCGAGATCATCACTTCCAGGCTGGACGATGTCCGTGCCTATGACGGCGTGCGCTCGCGCCGGGTGTTTGCCTGTATTCTCGACTATATCGTGGTCGGCCTGCTGACCATTCCTTTCGCCATCCTGGTCTTCCTGCTCGGCATCATCACGCTGGGCCTGGGCTGGATGCTGTACTCGTTCCTGGTACCGGCGGTAGCCGTCCTCTACATCTGGAACACGCTGGGCGGCCGCGAACAGGCCACGCTCGGCATGCGGGCAATGGGCATCCGCCTCGACAGGCTGGACGGCGCGCCGATCGACGGCATGACCGCCGTGGTCCATACGGTGCTGTTCTGGGCGGGCAATGTGCTTTTGACGCCGCTGGTGCTCCTGGTCACCCTGTTCTCGGACCGCAAGCGCGCGCTGCACGACCTCCTGCTGGGCACAGTCGTCAGCCGCAGCGATCGCTGAGGCCGTCCTTGAACGCGCCGGCTCGCCTGGTTGCCGATTATGCGGGGCGGCCGGGCCGAAAGCTTGATAATCCTGTTGAATTTTCTGCCGTACGCGCCAAGGTAGAGCGATTCGTGGGAGCATCTTTCGACGCGCGATGACGCAGCATCCTACCCAGTCTCCGCAGTTCTTCCTGACCGCGCCTTCGCCATGCCCCTATCTCGAGGGTCAGTTCGAGCGAAAGGTCTTCACCCACCTCGTTGGCGACAAGGCCTCGGACATGAACGACCTGCTCACCCAGGGCGGTTTCAGGCGTTCGCAGAACATCGCCTATCGCCCGGCTTGCGAGAGCTGCCGCGCCTGCGTGTCGGTCCGCATCCTGGCGCAGGAATTCGAGCCGAGCCGCAACATGCGGCGCGTCGAACAGCACAATGCGGACCTGATCGGCACCATGCACGATGCCGAGCCCTCGACGGAGCAGTATTCGCTGTTTCGCGCCTATCTCGACGCCCGCCACCGCAAGGGCGGCATGTCGGACATGACGGTGCTCGACTACGCCATGATGGTCGAGGACACCCATGTCGACACCAAGATCATCGAATACCGCCGGCGCGGGCCGGACACCTTCATCACCGGCAAGGGCCAGGGCGCGCTGGTTGCGGTGGCGCTGACCGACAAGATGGCCGACGGCCTGTCGATGGTCTATTCCTATTTCGACCCTGAGATGGACGAGCGCTCGCTGGGCACCTTCATGATCCTCGACCATATCCAGCGCGCCAAGACCATGGGCTTGCCCCATGTCTATCTCGGCTACTGGGTCAACGGCTCGCGCAAGATGAACTATAAGATGCGTTTCACGCCGCAAGAACATCTCGGCCCGAAGGGCTGGGAACGCTTCGGCGGCTGAAGTTGAACGATCGGCCCGTCTAGCCACCAAGTCCACGTCAGGATCCAGGCTCGCAACGCTGCCGTTGCCTTATGACGGAGCCTGTGCGCGTGACTGTTTCGCATGATCATTCGAAAGGTCTGTTCATCGCCGCCCTCGGCGGCATGGCGCTAACCGTCGATATTCCGCTGATCCGGCTGGCCGACGGCCAGCCCTGGAGCATCCTGATGCTACGCAGCGGCACCACCCTGCTGGCCGGGCTAATCGTCTGGGCGATCTGGCGCTCGCTGACGCCCAAGGCACCGAAACTGATCCCCGGCCGCGCCGGGCTGGCCGTCGCCACGCTTTACGGCATCGGCTCGATCGCCTTCATCACCGCGGTCTTCAACACCACGACGGCCAATCTCGTTTTCATCCTCGCCTTCAACACCATGTTCGCGGCACTGCTGTCATGGCTGTTCCTGGGCGAGCGGCCGCGCCCGGCCACCTTTGCGGCGATGGCGGCGATGATCGGCGGCGTCGGCATCATCGTCGGCGGCTCGATCGGCTCCGGCCATCTGTTCGGCGACGTCCTGGCCGCCACCTCGGCCTTCTGCATCGCTTCCGCCATCACCATTTCACGCCACAGCGGCAAGGACATGGGTTTCCCCGCGCTGATCGGCGTGGTGCTGCCCTTCCTCGTCGCCGTCCTCATGGTCTGGAAGACCGGCTATCAGGTGAACGCGCCGTGGTGGATCATCTTCAATGGCGGCTTCATCATCCCGATTTCGTTCTTCTGCCTGGCCACGGCACCGAAATACATTCCGGGCCCGGAGGCGGCGATGTTCTATCTCCTGGAGACCGTGCTGGCGCCGGTCTGGGTGTGGCTGGTGTTCAACGAGGTTCCGTCGCGCGACAGCATGATCGGCGGCACGATCCTAATCGTGGCGCTGGTCAGCCATTCACTGTGGCAATTGCATCAGGGCCGCAAGCGCCGCGCGACGCTTGCCGTGCGTCACCCCGCCTGAACCTTGCGCGGCGCCGATTCCAGGACGACCGGCTCGGCAACCACCGTTGGTGCTTCCTCCACGTCAGCCGTTTCGGGCGGCTGGCGGTCCACCACATCCACTTCGTAGAGCCATTCGCGCCAGATCGCGACCAGCAGCGCCATCAGCACCGGGCCGATGAACAGGCCGAGAAAGCCCATCGTCTTGACGCCGCCAATCAGGCCGAAGAAGGTCGGCAGGAATGGCAGCTTGATCGGACCGCCGACCAGCTTGGGCCGGATCGTCTTGTCGACGATGAACAGTTCCACCGAGCCCCAGATGAACAGCGCGGCGCCTGCGACGATCGAGCCCGAACCGACGAGATAGATCGAGACCAGAGTGAAGGCGAGCGGCGCGCCGCCGGGGATCAGCGCCATGACGCCGGTGAGCGCGCCCAGCGTGACCGGCGAAGGCACGCCGGCCAGCCAGTAGGCGATGCCAAGCACGACGCCCTCGCCGATGGCGATGACGGTCATGCCGGTGACGGTCGAGGAAATGGTGGCCGGAACCACGCGCGAGATGCGCTCCCAGCGGACGGGAAGGATACGTTCGCCCAGCGTATCGACCTGCCGGGCAAATCCCTCGCCGTCGCGATAGGCGAAGAACAGCGCGATCAGCATGAACAGCAGTGTCAAAAGCAGCGAGAAGGCGCTGCCGCCGGCAACCAAAACGGTGTTGTAGATGGAGCGGATGGTAGCGCCGCTGACCAATTGGATCAGTTCGCCGATGCCGCCCGGATGACCAAGATTGCGGGTCCATTGCTCGTTCAGCCACTCGCCGACCACCGGCAGGCTGGCGATCCATTGCGGCGTCGGCGCGCCATAACGATTGGTGCCGATCGCCCAGGTCACCCATTCGCGCACCTCGTTGATGACATAGGTGCCGGCCATAGAGATCGGAATGACGAGGAAAGCGAGGATCAGGAGCAGCGCGATGGTGGCCGCGATCGTGCGGTTGCCGTTAACGGCGACAAGCAGGCGCTTGTAGAGCGGCCAGCTGGCGAAAGCGATGACCAGTGCCGCCAGCACCGGAACCAGGAAGCCGTAGAAGAAATACACGCCGGCCGCGACAATCAGCACCAGGAGCCAGCGTGCCGCCGACAGCGGCGCAATGACCGCCGCCCTGTTGGGCGCCGCCGCACCAAACAGGCGCGGTTCCTTCTGCGGCGTTTTCGTCTGCGGTGATTTCAAACACGTCCCCCGAATCGACAGCGGCGGCTCAAGCAAGGCCACTGTCCGGTACTATGCACGACGATAGTGCAGCAATCGTGACCATAAGCCAATCGACGGGAAAATCTCCGCCCGGTCAGCCAGCGGCCGTGGAGGACGTTTCAGCCGGCCTCGCCGTGCGGCCCGTAGGCCGCAGCATGGCGACCAATACCGTGCGCACGATCGTCTCCAGCTTGTCGAGCGCGATGCCGTTCGACGGCAGGTCGTTGCTGGCGATGCCCTGGATGACGGCCATCAGCGCCGGCACCAGCGTTTCCAGTTCGAGCAGCGGGGCTATTTCGCCGCGCTCGCTGGCGGCGCCGAGATAATCGAGGAAGAGCGTGCGCACCTGCGTCATGTGGTTGCAGTAGGTGGCCCGCACGGCTTCGTTGCGGGTCGCCTCGGCATGGAACTGCGCGATCAGCGCGCAGGCGCCGGTCTCGTGCACGAAACGGATATGGGCCATGGCGCCGAACACCATGCCCTCGACGACGTCGGGATTGTCGAACATAACAGCGAACTTGATCTCGTCGTCGCGCTGCGCGGCGGCGCAGATCTCCTCGATGATCGCCTCCTTGGAGACGAAATAGCGATAGAGCGCGCCGGGGCTCATGCTGGCCTCGGCGCAAATCTGTTGCATCGACGCGCCCTGGAAGCCCTCACGGGCGAAACAGGTCTTGGCGGCTTCCAGAATGCGCTGCACCTGAAGCTCGCGGCGCTCGGCACGCGACAGCGCCCTGCCCTCGTCGGCCTCCGCTTCCAGCATCATCTCGATATTGCCAAAGGCTGTTTTCATTGCTATTCCAAGAAATGCGAATGATCATTCTCAATTTATGCGAGCGATCATTCGCGGTCAATGCCGGGTCACGCGCAACACTCCTGACAAAAGTCGGGCAACGAAAATGGCGCGAGCTCGTTCTTTACGCTTGTTACAGATCCCCCATAGCAGCGAGCGAACAATCATGTGCCCGTCCAACGATCAGGAAGCGGACCGGATCGCGAATGGCGACGCCCCTTATACGAAGCTTATCGAGGCGATGCGCCCCCTTGCCGGCAAGTGGAAGATCGAAATCCTCTGGATTCTTGCCCAGCGCAGCCACCGTTTCGGCGAGCTCAGGCGCAGCCTGCCCGGCATCACCCAGCATATGTTGACACTGCGGTTGCGCGAGATGGAGGCCGACGGACTGATCCGCCGCACGGTCTATCCCGAAAGCGTGCTGCGGGTGGAATACGAGGTCAGCGAAGGCGCGCATGGGCTGAAGCCAGCCTTCAAGGCGCTGGTGGAATGGTCGGAACAATATGGTCCGCTGTCCAGGCAGCGCGCCGCCGACGAGATCGTGCGCGCGCTGCCCAATATCGCCGCCTGACCGGCTCCATGGAGCTGGGAGTTCCGCGAACGCGCTACGGGCTCGTCGCGGTGTCGTAGTCGGCGATGTGCCCGAAGGCATAGCCCTTGGCGCGCAGCCCGGTGACCAGCGCCGTCAATTTGTCCCTGCCCTGGAAGACGTCCTGGAACATCTCGTCATGCATGAGCAGGACGAGCTTGTTCTTGCCGACCGTGCGGCCGGCCGCGAACAGGTGCCCGATCTCGTCGATCAGGCGGTCGACGGATTGCACCGGCTTGCCGCTGTCCTCGTGCACCCATTCGAAATCCCAGCCATAGAGATGAAAGCCGGAAGCGGCGACGAACTCGAAATCCACCTGCTCGCGCTGCGCCTCCTCCAAACTCAGGCCGAAATCGTCGCGCGACATATATTGCAGGCGGAAGACGTCCCGGCCGGGTAGCCGCGCCGGAACCGGCGGCGGTGCCTTGAGACCGAGCACTGTGTTCGCCTTCAGCATGTCGGCCACAACCGCCTCGGTGTCGGCATAGAAGCGCTGGTAGCGGTTGTTGGCGTGGCTGAAGCTGTGGTTGCCCACCGTCACCAGCGGCAGCGACTTCGCCCGCGTCACCAGCGCGCCGCGCTCCGGGCTCACCAGCGCATGCTGGCCGACCATGAAAAGTGCGGCCGGCACCTGCTGTGCCTCCAGAACGTCCAGCACATTGGCGGTGCCGTTGAGCGGTCCGTCGTCAAAGGTCAGATAGACGGTGCGCTGGGCGGCGCCGGCCGGCACGCACGCGGCCAGCAACAAAAACAGCGCCGCGCGCGCGACTGCCAGCATCGATATCCTCCATCCCCTCGCATATTAGCGCGACAAGGTAGAGAGCCGGCTGCGGGCGTCAAGAAGTCCGCGATAACCAGGCCATCGTCGGTTGAAACATGGTCAATCCCGACGACGGAGCGCGCGGCAAACCTCGCCTCAACGCGAGAGATATTCCCGCATCAGCAGCCGCGCGCGATGGAGTTTCGCCTTGATGCTCTGGCGTGTCTCGCCAAGGCTTTCCGCCAGCTCGTCGATCGTCATTTCGCGCAGGTCGCGAAGCAGCATGACCTCGCGATAATGCGGCGGCAAGGCTTCAATCGCGGCCGCGATGTCGAGCTTGAGCTCCGCGTGGGGACGGACGCCGAACGAGCGCTCCAGATCGATCTCGGCCAGCGATTGTGGCGGCTGCAGCCGCATGGTGCGCGCCAGCCTCATGCACTCGCGCCGCACCACGGTGAACAACCAGCCGGAGAACGCGGCGAGCGAGCGGATCGTGCCGACCCTGCGCGAAAGCAGCCACAGCGCCTCCTGCGCGGCATCCTCGGCATCGGCGGAGGTGCGGCAGCTCGAACGGGCATAACGACGGATATCCGGCTGCGCGATATCGAGCAGCTTGACGATCGCCACGCGATCGCCGAGCCGCGCTGCATCGAACAGATGGACCGGCACAGTGTTCATGTCGAACCTAGGAACGCCGGCCCATACCGGTAACGGCGCACGTCGGACAGTAGCCGAACAGGCCGGAGAGCACCAAGGCAACACCCATCATGGCTGCGAGATAACTGATCGGGGCGGCGAGCCAGATCAGCGCAGCCGCCGCTGCCGCCAGCCCGACGACGATCCTCATCATCTGGTGCAAGCCGCCGATATTCTTCCTGTAGAACGCCATGGTTCAAATCTCCTGTCTCGCCGGCACCATGCCGGCTGCAGGGATAAGAGGCGCGAACCCCGCAAAAGGATTCGCGCCGCCATGGAAGAAAGTCGGTTATCCGAATTTGCCGGTGCGCGGGAACCCCTTCGGCACCATGCGGCCGGCGGCGGCGCGGTTGCCGATCCACTCGGCCAGTTCCTCGCGCGGCCGAACGAAGGTGCGGTCGGCCGAATCCTGCCAGGACAGGCCACCCTCCATGGCGAAGGTCTTCACGTCGAGCACGCCGCCATCCTTGTATTTCTGCAAGCGCACGCCCTTGCCGCGCGCCATTTCCGGGATTTCGGAAAGCGCGAACACCAGCATCTTGCGATTGTCGCCAACGATGGCGACATGATCGCCCGTGGCCGGCAGGCAGCGCGTGGCTTCGTCGGGCGTCTTGACGTTCATCACCTGCTTGCCCTTACGGGTGTTGGCGACCACTTCCTCCTCGGAAACCACGAAACCGTTGCCCTCATGCGAGACAAGCAGCAGCTTGCGCTTCGGATCGTGGACGAAGGCGGTGACGATATCCTGATCGTTCTCCATGTCGACGATGATGCGGATCGGCTCGCCGTGGCCGCGACCGCCCGGCAGGCGATCGGCGCCGATGGTGTAGAACTTGCCGCCGGTGGTGAAGACGAGGATCTTGTCGGTGGTCTGCGCATGGAACGCGAGCTTCAGCCCGTCGCCTTCCTTGAAGCCGAACAGCGAATGGTCGGTCAGATGACCCTTCATCGCCCGCAGCCAGCCCTTTTCCGACACCACGACCGTCACCGGTTCCTTCTCGATCATCGCATGCGCGATGTCGGTCAGGTCGTGCTCTGGCGCATCTGCGAACTGGGTGCGGCGCGGGCCGAGTTCCTTGTTCTCCTCGGGCCCGAAGTCGCGCCGGATCTTCTGGATTTCCCAGGCGATGGTCTTCCACTGCTTCTCCACCGAGGCGAGCAGGGATTCGATCTGCTTTTTCTCCTCCGAGAGCGCGTCGAACTCCTTGCGGATTTCGAACTCTTCCAGCTTGCGCAGCGCCCGCAGCCGCATGTTGAGGATGGCTTCGGCCTGCACGTCGGTCAGCGACCAGCGCGCCATCATCACCTGCTTGGGCTCATCCTCCTCGCGGATGATGCGGATGACCTCGTCGATGTTGAGGTAGGCGATCAGATAGCCGGCAAGGATCTCCAGCCGCTTCTCGATCTCGCCCAGCCGGAACTTCGACCGCCGCACCAACACTTCGCGGCGATGGTCGAGCCATTCCTGCAACACGCCCTTGAGCGACAGCACGTTCGGCACCTTGCCGCGCGACAGCACGTTCATGTTGAGCGGGAAGCGGCTCTCGAGCTCGGTCAGCTTGAACAGCGATTCCATCATCAGGCCTGGGTCGACGGTGCGGCTCTTCGGCACCAGCACGATGCGGATGTCTTCCGCGCTCTCGTCGCGGATGTCTTCCAGAAGCGGCAGTTTCCTGGCCATCAACAGTTCGGCGATCTTTTCGATCAGCCGCGACTTCTGCACGCCATAGGGAATTTCGGTGACCGCGATCACCCAGGTTCCCCTGCCCTGATCCTCCTGGTTCCATCTGGAGCGGACACGGAAGCCGCCCCTGCCGGTCTCATAGGCTTCGAGAATGGACTGGCGGCTGTCGACGATGATGCCGCCGGTCGGGAAATCCGGGCCCTGCACGAACTCCATCAGCTTGACGACCGGCGCGTCGGGATGGTCGATCAGGTGAAGGGCGGCGTCGCACAATTCGGCGGCGTTATGCGGCGGCACCGAAGTGGCCATGCCGACGGCAATGCCGGAGGAACCGTTGGCGAGCAGGTTCGGGAACGCGCCCGGCAGGACGGTCGGCTCCTCGTCCTCCTCATTGTAGGTCGGACGGTAGTCGACCGCATCTTCGGTGATTCCGAAGAGCAGCTCCGTCGCCACATCCGTCATGCGCGCTTCGGTGTAACGCATGGCGGCGGCATTATCGCCGTCGATGTTGCCGAAATTACCCTGGCCGTCGACCAGCGGGTAGCGCATGGAAAAGTCCTGCGCCAGGCGCACCAGCGCGTCGTAGATCGACTGGTCGCCATGCGGGTGGAACTTGCCCATCACTTCGCCGACGATGCGGGCGCATTTGGCGAAGCCCTGGTCCGGGTTGAGGCGCAACAGCCGCATGGCGTGCATGATGCGCCGGTGCACCGGCTTCAGGCCGTCGCGCACGTCCGGCAGGGCGCGGTTCATGATGGTCGACAGCGCGTATGAAAGATAACGATCTTCCAGCGCCTTCTTCAGGTCGACCGGTTCTATGTTGTCGTGACCGCCATTGTCAGGCGGCAAAAGGCTCTTTCCCATGGGTTTGGACTAGCCGAGCGGCTGATTCGCGACAAGAGGCGGCAGGTCAAGCACTTCCTCGCTTATCCATGACAATTTGCAGCCAGCCGGCACCTTTCGCAGGGCAAGCCCCACATCGCCGCCATGAAACTGTAACAAGCCCCGTATAAGCGCGGCCACGGTAATACGGGATGTTGCGCGGGTCGCGGGCATGACGTAAGGACCGCGCCTCGCCGCCGCTCGACTTGCCGGATCTGTCTTTTTCCGCGAATGTCGGCTTTTGTGGCGGGCAATGCCTTCTTCCGGCCCCTTTCCTTGCGGACGGGTGGAGGCGCAAATCGATAGACGTTTTCTCGAAAGCCTCAGGCACCCTTTGGAGCACGCGATGACCATCCACCGCTCGACCGTTCGCAAGTTCGCCGTTTCGGCGCTTCTTCTCGCCCTGCCGCTCAGCCCGGCATTCGCGGCCGACACCAAGGCCGTGGCGGAACGTCTCAAGGCCACGTTTGAAAGCCAGGGTGTGACCGTCGGCTGGACCGGCGTCTCCGGCGATACGTCCAACATGGTGCTGGAAGGCGTCACCATCGCGCCGGTCGGTGAAAAGGAGCCGCTGGCGATCGGCAATGTCACGCTGAAGAACGTGACGGACGCCAATGGCGGCTATCTCGTCGACACCGTCGCCACCCAGGCCTTCAGCCAGGAGAAGGACGGCGCCAAGTTCGAGGTGAGCCCCTTCGTCATCAACGGCATGTCTATTCCGGCCGAAGGCAACACCGATCCGCTCGCATCGCTTTTGATGTACAAGTCAGCCCAGCTTGATACGCTTTCCGTGAAGGTCGCCGACAAGACCGCCTTCTCGATGAACAACCTCACCGTCAACGTGAACCCGCCGGCCAGCGGCCAGCCGATGACTTTCACCGGCGGCGCCCAGAAGTTTACCGGCGATCTGACGCTGATCCAGGACGCCGAGACCAAGCAGGTCGTCGAAGGGCTCGGCTATCAGAACATCTCCGGCAAGCTCGACATGGCCGGCTCCTGGCAGCCGACCGACGGCAAGCTCGAACTGTCGAAATACGACATCGCGGTCGACAATGCCGGCACGATCGGCATGACTTTCGCGCTCGGCGGCTACACCACCGACTTCATCAAGTCGCTGCAGCAGCTTCAGAAGAAGATGGCCGCGACGCCGGAAGGCGCCGACAAGTCGGCCGAAGGCATGGCTGTGCTCGGCCTGATGCAGCAGCTCTCCTTCGGCAGCGCGACGATCCGCTTCGCCGACAATTCGCTCACCAACAAGGTGCTGGAATTCGTCGCCAAGAAGCAGGGCATGACCGCGAAGGACATCGCCAACCAGGCCAAGGCCGTGGTGCCGTTCGGCATGGCGCAGATCAACAATCCGGAACTGACCGCCCAGGTGACCAAGGCCGTCAGCGACTATCTGGACAATCCGCAGAACCTGGTGATCGCCGCCAAGCCGGCCAGCCCGGTGCCGTTCGCGCTGATCGCAGCCGGCGCCATGGCAAGCCCCGCCGACCTCACCAAGACGCTGGGCGTGACCGTTACCGCCAACGGCAACTGATCGCCGTTCGCCCATCGTCGCGACATGCAAAAAGGCCGCCTCACTGGCGGCCTTTTTCATTGAATGGAGATGAGGATCGTATCCCCGCTTGCGCAAGCCAGGGGATCAGGCCCTGCTGAAGGCAGCGTCCGAACGGGAACGAAGCGGCAAAAGCCCGGTCAGCACATCGTCTTCCGCCGGCTCGAGGTCGATCGTGCCGACCGTCTCGCCGTCCTCGAAATTCAGCGCGGCGCGGTAGCGGCGGGCAAGCGCTTTCATCGCCTGGTTCTGCGGGTGGGTGGTGACGCGCAGCCGCGTGTAGCCCAACCCGCGCGCCTGCGCGATCAGGCGCTCGAACAGAAGCGCGCCGATGCCGCGGTGCTGCAACTGGCGTTCGACGCTGAAGGCGATCTCCGCCGTCGGCGTCGCTTCTTCCGGCCGCTCATGCAGTTCGGCAGCGCCCAGCACCATATCGTTCTCGACATAGCCGACGACGGTCGTACCGTCGGCGAAACTGCGGTCGGCATAATCAGCGATGAAGCTGTCGTCGGGCAGCCCGTTGAAACGGTCGCGCCTGCTTTCAGCGTCGAGCCTCAGGAGATGATCGCGGAATCGCGGAAGTTCCGAAGGTCTCAGCTGGCGAATTGTCCCCGTCAGGGGGCGCGTGTTCGAAATCTGTCTTTCCATGTCGCACTCCTCGTGGGTTCCTCCCCGAGTCGGTGCTCGATGCCCTTAATATTGTGCAGCGCACCATGGATTGCAAGATCACGCTGGGTAACGTTTACGTCAAGGTAAACTTCCGCGACGGCTACGCGCCGACGATCTCCGCATGCGAAAAACCATGGCGCTCCATGATGGCGACATGTTCGGGCGAGCCGAGATAGGCCGCCAATTGCCGATCGAAGGCTTCCCGCAAGCCCACGTCGGACAGCGCGAAGGAGAAGGCGCCGACGGCGGGTTTGGCTTTGCCCTCCACTCCGAGATCGATGACCTCAAGGCGGATATCGACATGCTCGCGCAGATAGCCGCGATGCGCCATGGCGACGCTGGCATAGGCGTCGACGACGCCGGACAACACCGCCTCGACCGCGGCCTTTTGGGTGGCGAACAGCCGCGTCCGCGCGGTCGGCACGCCAGCGGCCAGCGCCGACTGGTGCTGCACCTGCCCCGCCACGACACCGATCACCGCCATTTCGTTCGCCGCGATCGCCCGGTAGCTGTCGAGTTGCCTGCTATTGTCGGCCCGCATCATGAACCCGTCGGCGAGCGACCACACCGGCCGGCTGAAAGCGACCTGTAGGGCCCGTTCCGGCGTGACGAAAAGCGGCGTGTTGATCGTCCAGGCGCCCTCGGCCACCCCCGGCATCAGTTCGGCGAAAGTCACCAGCCGAGTCGAAATCCGCTCGACCCCGATCGCTTTCAGCACCGCCTCGGCGACCTCGACATCGCATCCGTGGGGACGACCGTCCGCGCCTGGCCAGCAGAAGGGCGGCTCGTCAAGATAGGCGAACACCACCTCAGCTGGTACGCCGACGTCGCCGCTCCCGTCAGAACCAACGCTCAATTGCCGGCCCAGACGTCGAGCACATAGCGGTTTTCCCTGGCCAGCCGCTCCATCCAGGCATCGGCCGCCTGCGCGTCGGCGTCGGTTTCGTCGGCATAAAGACGCGTCAACGCCCGCCTCACATCCGGTTCCATGCGGCTGCCGTCGCCGCAGACATAGATATGCGCGCCGGCCTCGATCAGCTTCCACACCGTCGCGCCGAGCTTGCGGATGAGGTCCTGCACATAGACCCGCTCGCCGCCATGACGCGAAAACGCGACATGGAGGTCGACGAGGCCGGCCGCCGCCATCGCTTCCAGCTCGTCCCGGTAGAGGAAATCCTGGTCGGGATGCCGGCAACCGAAGAACAGCATGGCCGGCGCCAGCGCCTTGCCGGCCTTCGCCAGCGCCGCGCGCTCCTGCAGGAAGGCTCGGAACGGAGCAAGCCCGGTGCCCGGACCGACCATGATGACTGGCAGCGACGCATCGTTGGGCAAGCGGAAACCCGCCTTGGTTTCCTTCGTGCTGGCGTGGATGACGCCGCCCTCGCCTGTCCGCGCCAGATGGTTGGAGCAGGCGCCGCGATAGATGCCGTTGCCGGAGCGGGCCGGCTCGTCTACGACGCCGGCGGTGATCGAGCAGCGACCGGCGCCGGCCTGCGGCGACGATGAGATCGAATAATAGCGCGGCGCCAACAGCGGCAGCATCTCCAGATATTGCCCGAAGGTGAGCTCGCAGGCCGGGAATTCCTCCAACAGGTCGAGCACCGACTTGCGCCTGGCGAACACCTCGCTTTTGTAGGGATCGGCGCCATCGCCTGCCTCGGCGGTCAGCGCTTCCAGCTTCGGCCTAGTGAAGGGACAGCGTGTCGCCGCCGCCATCGCCTGGATCTGCTTGCGTGTCGCCACCGCCTGCAACTCGACATAATCGGACAGGATGCGGCGCACCGGAACCGGACCGTCCGCTGGAAACGGTGCCTGCCGTCCGCCGGTGGTCTTCAGGCGAAGCTGCGCATCGGCCGAAAAGCCAAAACGCCTCTCGACGCGCTCGACCAGTGCCTGATCGTTGACCGGCACGACGCAGAGATGATCGCCGGCGCGATAGGCCACGCCTTCCGGCAGCGCCACCTCGACATGGCGCGTGGAGCGGCCGGAGCCCGGCGATTGCAGTTCGCGATTGGCCAGCACCGTCATCGCCACCGCGCCCGACTGGTGCACCACCGGATTGACCGGCTGGCCGGAAACGATCTCGACCTCGTAGAGCGGCTCCGCCTCGGTTTGCTGGGAGAAATCGATGTCGAGCCCGAGCGCCGCGCCCACCGACTGGAACAGCCCCTTGAACCAGTCCTGGAACTGGCCGTCGAGGTCCTCCCGCGCATCGCCTTCGCCGCGCTGGGCGATGCGGCGGGCGCCGAGCGCTTCGAGGCGCTCGTCGATGCGACGCGGCGTTGCCTGGAAGGTCGAGGCCCAATCGCGGTTGCCGCAGCCGAACACCAGATAGTTGACGTTCTTGGCGGCGTCCGGCTCCGCCTTCTCCAGCCAGTCCATGAACCGGATAGCGTTGTCGGGCGGCGCGCCATTGTAGGAGGCGCTGGCAATCACCACCGCGCCGTCGGTCGGCAGGCTGCCGGCCCGCGCATCGAGCTCGTCGAGCGTCACCTCGAAGCCGTTAAGCTCGCCGGCCTGCGCGATCGCCCGGGCAAGCTCCTCGGTGGTGCCGAGGTTGGAACCGTAGAGCACGGCGAGCGGCGTGCCGTGGCTTGGCCGCTTGGCTTGCGCCACCGACGGGGCCGCCGCCTGGCTGGCCAAAGCCGCGCCCGGCACCACCGTGCCGCGCGTGCGGCCGGGACGCGCCTTCACCCGGATGCGGAAACCGTCGGGCTTGATCGACATGGTTTCCTTGACGCGCAACTGGTAGCGCTGGTGGTCGAACAGCTGGAAACGCTGCAGGATCATGCCGAGAACCAATGTCGCCTCCTGCATGGCGAATTGCCGCCCGATGCAGGCGCGCTGGCCATTGCCCCACGGCTTGAAGGCATGCGCCGGCCGCGACGCTTCCGCCTCGCGCGAAAAATTGTCGGGATTGAACGTCTCGGGCTCGGCGCCCCACACAGACGGGTCGCGATGCAGCATCAAGGTCAGCAGCGTGACGAAGGTGTTTTTCTTGATCTTGTATTGTCCGCCGATCACCTCGTCCCGATAGGGATAGAGGCCGATCGCCGGGGCGGTCGGCCAGAGCCTCAGCGCCTCGTTGAGCACCTGCTGCACATAGGTCAGGTGGTTGACCTCGGCGATGGTCGGCATCACGCCGATATCGGTGCCGAGAACGCGGTCGACCTCCTCATAGGCCTTTTCGAGCACATCCGGATTGTTGACCAGGAAATAGAGCGCGAACGACATCAGGCCCGACGTCGTTTCGTGGCCGGCGATCAGGAACGTGATGATCTGATAGCGGATGTTCTCGTCGGACAAGCTTTCGCCCGTTGTCTTGTCGACGCCCGCGAGCATGAAGTTCAATAGATCCTTCTGTGCCTGGTCGCCGCCGCCGCGCCGCCTTTCGCGCACGATGTCGTCGACCAGCTTGGACATGAAGGCGACGTCGGTCTTCAGCTGGTCGAGCCGCTTGCGCAGGATCATCTTCTCGAACGGCAGCCCGCGCTGGACCATGCAGGTTTCCAGCGTCCGCGTCAGCGCGTCGATGAAGGGGTGATAGTCGCGCCGGTAGAACGAGTTGAAGCGATAATCGAAACCGCAGACGCCGACCGTGTCGAGCGCCAGCGCGGTCATGTCGTGGACGACGTCGATGTCGTCGTCGGCGTTCAGTCGTTCCCATTTCATGCAGAGCTGGCTGGCGATGTCGTACATCAGCGGCAGGTAGCCGGCCATGGCGCGCTGAGCGAAGGTCGGCAACAGGATGTTATGCGCCTTGGTCCAGTTGTTCTCCTGCGTATAGGCGGTGAACAGCCCGTCGCCGGCGGCGGAGCGCACGCGCCGCAGCGAACCGCGCACCGCCTTGTCGAAGCGGCTCTCGTCGCAGATTTCCTGGACCAGGGAAGCGCCCGACACCACCACCATCGGCGTGCCCATCATGTCGAGGCGGATGATCGGCCCGAGTTCGCGCGCAAGCTGCATCAGGCTCTGGAGCGGCGTCTCCTTGTCCACCGTCAGCATGTTGCCGACGAACGGCTTCTTGGGCGGACTGGGGATATTCCTGAGCCCGGTCTCCAGAGACATGCCCCCTCCCGTGGATTGTATCCGGTTCCATTCCCTCAACTGGAATAATCGTGAGTTTCCACTGAAACGCAAGGCAAGGGCGGCTGGCGAGACCTTCGCGATGCTTGACGCAACGGAACCGCCTCTGGATCACGCGATTGCGATGGAAACTGGATTAAAAACATCATCTATGGTCGGCTCCAGTCTAGAATTGTTCCAGACTATGGGCCATATTCGCTGCAACCAGCGCTTTGCGAAGGAGCGATCATGCGGCTCACGCGCCAGACCAACTACGCCATGCGGATATTGATGTATTGTGCGGCCAATGACGGCCGCCTCAGCCGCATTCCCGAAATCGCCGCCGCCTATACGGTATCGGAACTGTTCCTGTTCAAGATCCTGCAGCCGCTGGTCGAACACGGACTGGTCGAGACCGTGCGCGGCCGCAATGGCGGCGTCAGGCTTGGCCGCCCGGCCGCCGAGATCAGCCTGTTCGACGTGGTGCGCATCACCGAGGAAAATTTCGCCATGGCGGAGTGTTTCGAGGCTGACGCCGAGTGCCCGCTGATCGACAGCTGCGCGCTCAACTCCGCGCTGCGCGAAGCGCTCAACGCCTTCTTCGAAGTGCTCGCCCGCTACTCGATCGCCGACTTGATCGCGGCGCGCCCGAATGTGCGTACGCTGCTCGGCATCGACCTTTTGGAACGACGCGCGCCCGCCCCGGCGGCCTGATCCTACATCGCTACCGACTGCGGCAGTACGAACGGCACGTCGCCGAACGGCACGTCGCCGGACGGCAGCACGCCGACGCGCATGCGACAGTCGAACACTTTCTCGATCAGGCTGTCGCTCAGCACGGCGGCCGGCGTGCCGGCAGCGGCGAGCGTGCCGCGATGCATGACGAAGATGCGGTCGGCATACATCGCCGTCAGGTTGAGGTCATGCAGGATGGTGATCACCCCCCCGCCCCGCTTGGCGAAATCGCGGGCGATGTTCATGATGATGAGCTGATGCTTCACATCCAGGCTTGAAACCGGCTCGTCGAGGAACAGATAGCGCGGCTTGCCATCCAGCACCGGCGCCCAGACCTGGCAGAGCACGCGGGCAAGCTGGACACGCTGCTGCTCGCCGCCCGAAAGCTCCTGGTAGAAGCGCCCGGAAAAACCGTCGAGATCGACCTTGGCCAATGCCCGCTCCGGCAGCCGCTCGGTCTCGCCCGCCAGCACGCCGGAGCGGCCGCCGACCAGTCCAAGACGGACGATCTCGTGGACAGTGAACGGGAAGGCGAGCGACGTTGCCTGCGGCAGCACCGCACGCATGGTCGCTGCCTCCACCGGGCGCGTCGCCGACACCTCGCGGCCATTGATGACGATCGAACCGTCATAGCCGAGATCGCCCGACAGCGCCTTCAGGAAGGTCGTCTTACCGGAGCCGTTGGGCCCGACGATCGCCGATATCTCGCCCGGTCGCGCTTCGAAATCGATACCGGAGACAATGCGCTTTCCGGCGAGCCTCACCGTGACATCATGGGCTTCGATCATCGTCAGACCTCACAGATCAAGGACACCGCGCTTGCGCAACAGTATCCACAGGAAGAAGGGACCGCCGACCGCCGCGGTGATGATGCCGATGGGCAGTTCGGCCGGCGCCACGATGGTGCGCGCCAGCGCATCGGCCAGCAACAGCAGGGTGGCGCCAAGCAGCGCCGAGGCCGGCAGCAGATAGCGGTTGTCCGGGCCGATGGAGAGGCGCAGCACATGCGGCACGACAATGCCGATGAAACCGATGCCGCCACTGACCGCGACCGAGGCCCCGACCGCCGCCGAAACCCCGGCGATGGCGATATATTTCAGCCGCTGCACCGGCACGCCGAGATGGGTCGCTGTGGCTTCGCCGAGCGCCAGTGCGTTGAGCCCGCGAGCGAAGAACGGCATGGCCGCGAGCGCCACCAGCATGATCGGCCCAGCGGTCGCGATCTTGGTCCAGGTCGCGCCGGCCAGCGAGCCGAGCTGCCAGAAGGTCAGGTCGCGCAGCTGGCGGTCGTCGGCCAGATAGATCAGGATCCCCATCAGCGCACCGGCCAGCGCCGAGAGCGCGATGCCGGCCAACAGCATGGTCGCGACCGAGGTGCGGCCCTGGCGCGTCGCCACCTGATAGAGGATGAGCGTCGTCGCCAGACCGCCGACGAAGGCCGCCAGCGGCAGCGCCATCGAACCCAGAAGCGCGGTGAATGGCGCGAGCGCAGTGCCGCCAAGCACGATGACCGACACCGCCCCGAGCCCGGCGCCCGCCGAAACGCCGACGATACCGGGATCGGCGAGCGGATTGCGGAACAGGCCCTGCATGACGGCGCCGGACACGGCGAGCGCAGCACCGATCAACGCGCCGAGAACGACACGCGGCAGGCGGATGTCATAGATGATGATGCGGTCGCGAGCGCTCAGCACGCCGGCATCGGCGCCCGACAGCCAGTCGCGCAACATCCCGAAAACGGAAGCGTCGGAGGCGCCGGCGGTCAAGGAAAACAGCATCACCGTTGCAAGCAGAGCTGCAAGCAGAACGATGGTCAGCCGCGCCCGTGCCGAACGATCGCCGGCGCGGGTCATCACGCCGGCTGAACCGGCAAGCGAGTGGTCAACCATGGGACGCCACCACTCAATCGGTGATCTGGCTGCCGTAGAAGGCGACCGCAAGATCGTGGATGGCATCAGCCGTGCGCGGGCCGAAACCGAGGAGATAAGCACCGTCCATGCGGATCACCTTCTTCGCCTTGCCTGCCGGCGTCTCGGCGATCGCCGGATTGGCGAACAACACCTCGTCCGGCACGGAAGGTCCGGCATGGCTCATCATCAGGATGGCGTCGGGTGCTGCGGTGACCACCGCTTCGTCCGCAAGCTGCTTGTAACCGGCCACGCTTTCCACGGCATTGACGCCGCCGGCGAGCTTGATGATGCCGTCGGCGGCGGTGTTGGAGCCGGCAGCGAGGATCTTGCCGTTCTGCAGGGAAAGGATGAACAGCACGCGCTTGCGATCCTTGACCGAGGCCGTCTGCTTCTCCGCCGCCTTCAGCTTCACATCCGTTTCCGCTGCCAGCTTCTCGGCCTTGGCGTCGGCGCCCAGCGCCTTGCCCACCAGGCGGATCTTCTCAAGGATGCCGGCGCGGTCGTAGGTCTCCGGCACCTCGACATAGGCGACGCTGCTCTTCTTCAAGACGTCGATGGCATCCTTCGGACCGCTGCCCTTCAGCGCCAATATCCCGGTCGGGTTGACCGAAAGCACGCCCTCCGGCGACAGCGCGCGCATATAGCCGACATCCGGAAGCTTCAGCGCTTCCGGCGGGTAGACGCTGGTGGAATCACGGGCGACGAGCTTGCCTTCCTCGCCCAGCGCATAGACGATCTCGGTAACCGCGCCGCCGACGGCGACGATGCGCTTGGTGTCGGGGAAAACGGTGATGTTTTCATTCGCCGCCACCACCGTTGGCAAGGCGCAGGCCAGAACGGCGCCGAACGCGGCGACCCGCGCGAACTTCTTCGGGGATAGATACATCATGCGGCACTCTGCGTTGCCAGGCGCGGCAGGCTCTCGGCCAGCGAGCGCCAATCGGCACGCTCGACCTCGCCTTCATGGCGTTTGCCGAAGAACTGGATGATCATCTTGCCGTCGGCGCCATAGGCTTCGAGCGAGGTGACGTGACCGTCCTTGGTCGGCTTGCGCACGGCCCAGGCTTCGGTGATGTGGTCGGTGCGCAGGTGCAGGTGGAACGTCTCGTCCAGCACGTTGATCCACGGCCCCATCGGCTTGATCGACTTGACCGGGCCGGAATGGATCTGGATGCAGCCCCGATTGCCGACGAAGCACATGATCGGCTGTGCGCTTTCGGCGGCGGCATTAAACATCGCCGTCACCGCCTCGGGATCGAGCTTCCAGGCATAATCCTTGCCGATCATCTGAACCGCCTGCTGACGGCTGAGCTTCAGCGTGCGCAGCATGCCGAAGAACTGGTGCACGTCGGTCAGCTTGCTCCAGCGCTCGCGCAGATCGTCCACCGTCTGCGGCGACAATTCGCCCGGCGCATCGTCCTCGGCGAGGCTCGTAAGCGCCACTGTCGGCTCCTGGTTGGGCGAGACGAGTTGGTCGACCAGTTTCTGATAGGCATAGAGGTTGGAGGACGGACGCAGATGCACCTTGTGCACGGCCTCGCCCGCCGCGTCGAAGAACTGCAGGCTGTGGCGGATGTCATCGCCGTCGCGCTTCTCGACGGCAAAGCCATGCGCCCATACCTTCGGGAAGATGCGCAGGTCGATATTCTCGCCCAGCGCCATCGCCGTGTGCTCGCCGGTGACGACCTTGTCGTAGACGCCGATTTTCTCGTGGACCGCGCTTTCGTTGCGGGTCAGCGCCATGACCTCGCCGACCGGTTCGAGACCAGTCAGGAGATCGTTGACGCGCGGCTCGACGCGCGTAACCCCCTCGCCGCAATGCGCGGCCACAAGTTCGGCTTCCGAAATGCCGAGCTGAGCGGCGAGATCGCGCTCGCGCATTTTGGGGTTTTCCGCTCGCATCCGCCGAATTTCGTGCGGGGCTGGCTTTACGCGCTGGTCCATTACCGTCCCTACCCTTGCTATTTACTTGTTGAGGATGAGCTTGCCCTGACGGGTGATCTTGAGCCGGTAGAGCGCGCCGTGGTGCTCGATGCCGATCTCGTGTTCGCCCTGGAAAAGCGAATTGCTGGTGAGTGTCCTGACCGACAGCGGCACCCGTTCGACGCGCAATTGCGTCTGCGCTTCGGGCCGGCGGTAGCGGAAACGGAAATCGTCAGGGTTGTGCGTGTTCATGCTGATCCACTCCTGATCTCGCCGGGTGTGTCCGGCTTCCTGCAAAACGTCGATTCATTTGTTGACTTGAATAATCATGTTTACTAGTCAGTGCAATACCGGACTAAATGAGTCAACATTTAAGAAGCCGGCCGAACGAAAAAATGCGAGCCAGCCCAAGGGTGAGCCAGCATGCAGCTTGCCATTTGGAGTTGGACATGGGCTTGGGGATTGATGGGCGGTCTGGAGAGACCGCGGGACGTCGCAATACGAGCGGCGCCGTAGCAAGAGGATTGGCGACACTGGCCGCAGGTGCCGCCGCAGCGGCACTGCTTTCCGGCACCGCGCTTGCGCAGCAAGCCGCGCAACCCACGCAGAACGACAAACCGGCCGAAACCGCCGATGCCAAACCCACGTCGCTGGGCGCCACCCTGCTCGACAAGATCATGCTGATCAGCCGCACCGGCGAAACCGCAATCAAGGCGCTCGCCTCGGTCAGCCATGTAGACCAGGAACAGATCGATCGCCGCATGGCATCGACGCCGAACGAGTTGTTGCGCGGCGTGCCTGGCGTCACCGTGCAGGCCGACGCGCGCCGCACCGCCTCGTCGATCAACATTCGCGGCCTGCAGGACTTCGGCCGCGTCGCCGTCATCGTCGACGGTGCCCGCCAGAACTTCCAGCGTTCCGACCACGGCACGCAGTCGACCTTCTATATCGATCCCGAACTGATCAAGTCGGTCGACGTCATCCGCGGCCCGGTCGCCAACACCTACGGGTCCGGTGCGATCGGCGGCGTCGTCATGTTCGACACCAAGGACGCCGAGGACTTCCTGAAGGCGGGCGAGACCTGGGCAACGTCGCTCTCCGGCCGCTATGAGACCAATGGCAAGGGCTGGACCACGAGCGCGACCGGCGCCTACAAGTTCAACGACAATTTCGACGTGCTCGGCAACATCGTCTACCGCGACTATTCCGACTATAAGGACGGCGCCGGCAACAAGGTCGGCGGCAGCGGTTTCGACGTGCTGAGTGGCATGCTGAAGACCACGATCCGCCCGACCGAGAATTCGACGCTGAAGCTCGGCTGGATCGGCAACAGCGAGAGCTGGAACGAGATCAGCGGCGGCAAGCCCGCCTACGACCTCGACATGAAGCAGAACACCTTCACCGGCCGCTACAACCTGACCGACGAAGACAAGAGCTGGCTCGACCTCAATGTGAACCTTTCCTACAACAAGGCCACGCTTGAGCAGACCAGCCTGATCCCGCTCGGCGGCCGCTTCGACCCGATCACCGGCCGTCCGACGACGCTGCCCGCCGGGTCGAAGACCACCTACGACATCGGCACGTTCGGCATCGACGTCTGGAACACCTCGCGCTTCGAGACGAGCGGCATCAACCACGAGCTGACCTATGGCGGCGACTGGGTGTCGGACGACGTCACCACCACCGGCGTGGCGGCGGGCGATGCCTTCTACACACCGTCGGGCAAGCGCAATGTCGGCGGCGCCCATATCCAGGACAAGCTGACCTGGGAATGGCTCGAAGTGATCGCCGGCCTGCGCTACGACAGCTACAGCCTCAAGGGATCGTCCTCGGAAACCTCCGGCGACCGGCTTTCGCCGCGCGTCACCGTGGGTGTGTCGCCGTTCGAGGCACCGGGCCTCAGCGGCCTGCAGGTCTACACCACCTATGCCGAAGGCTATCGCTCGCCCTCGCTCAGCGAAACCTTCATCAGCGGCCTGCACCCGTCAGGGGTTTCCTTCCCCTTCCTGCCGAATCCGAACCTTCGGCCTGAGACCGGCAAGACCTGGGAAGCCGGCGTCAACTACACCGCCGACGGTATCTTCCAGGCTGACGATGCGCTGCGCATCAAGGCCGCCTACTTCAACAACGACGTCACCGACTATATCGGCGGCGTGACGCTGTCGCCGTTCAACCCGACCAGCGGCTGCCGGCGCGGCGGCACGATCCCGATCTGCTTCCAGTACCAGAACTTCGCCAAGGCCAAGATCAACGGCTTCGAGTTCGAAAGCGTCTATGACGCGGCCTGGGGCTTCGCCGGCCTTTCCGGCTCGATCATCAACGGCCACACCGTTTCCTACAAGGGCGTGCGCGCGGATCTGACCACCGTGCCGTCCGCCCAGGTCGCGGCCCAGCTCGGCTTCCGCTTCTTCGAGGACCGGCTGACCGTGGGTGGCGAGGTGCAGTACAACGGCGCGCCGAAAGGCAACAAGGCGGCCCGCGACTACACGCTGGTCAACGCCTTCGCCTCCTACAAGGCCAACGACAACCTCAATCTCGACTTCCGCGTCGACAACATTTTCGACGTGAAATACGCCAACCCGCTGAACGCCACGACCACCTCGACGATCTACGAGCCGGGCGTGACCTTCAAGCTGGGCGCAACGATGCGCTTCGGAGGCTGAGCCGACACCATGAGAGCGAAGTCGCTGATCCTGTTGACCACCCTCGCCGCCATCCCTGCCGGCATGGGTCCCGCGCTCGCGCAACAGGCCGAGGCGGCTTCGCTCTCGCTCGAACTCAATGGCGCGCAGCCTTCCGACAAGGGCTGCCGCCTGACCTTCGTGGTTACCAACACGCTCGGAGCCGGGCTGACCAAGGCGGCGTTCGAGATCGCCCTGTTCAACACGGCCGGTGTCGTCGACCGTATCACCGTGCTCGACTTCAAGGATTTGCCAGCCGGCAAGACGAAGGTGACGCGCTTCGATCTTTCGGGTACGGATTGCGGCAAGATCAGCCGCGTGCTGGTCAACAGCGCAACGGAATGCGTCGGCCAGGGCGTCGAGCCCACAGCCTGCATGCGCGACCTCAAGACCACCAGCAAGGCGGGCATCACCTTCGGGGTCTGAGTTTCCGTCATGAACAGGAACTTGCGCCTTGGAATTGCAACCGGCCATTTCGAACAGGACATCGTCCCGGCCGCTTGCCGGCGCCGACGCCTCGATGCCGGCCGGCGGCGATCCCGAGATCGCGATACCCGGCGGCGTGTTGCAGCCCGATCCGCCCGAACAGGCGAGCCTCGATGACAGCGCCAATGCCGACATCGAACCGTTGCCCGCCGAGCCGGACTATGTCGCGGAAACCCGGCCTGCCGCGTCGGTGCGCAAATGGTCACTGGCCTTTGTCGCCTCGCTGGTCTTTCATCTCGCGGTGGCGGCCATGCTGATCTTTGCGCCCGAGAGCATTTTACCGCCGCGCGAGCTGACCCCGACCGAGATCGCGGGGGCGAACGGGACCAAACCGCTCTTGTTTGGCAATGAGGAAAATGACGCCACGGCCGCCGGTGCCGATCAGCAACGGGACGTGACCAATGTCACCGTCGTGCCGGAAAGCGAGTTGCAGCCGCCCAGGAAAATTCAGCCGCAGCCCGAGAACCCACCATCCACCCAGCCGGCTCAGCCAACCAAGGAGCAGGCTCAACCGCCCAAGGAGCAGGTTCAGCCGACGAAAGAGCCCCAACAACAACCGGTCGAACCTTCACCCAACGTGTTGGCGATCCCGCAGACACAGGACGAGAAGGATGCCGTCGCGGTCCTGGAAGGCCGCCCGACCGCCAAGTTGGAGATCATGCGTCCGGTGATGCCCGAGCCGAGCGAAGCCGAACGGCAATTGGCTGAGCAGGAAACGCACCCCGCACCTCAAGCGCCGGCCGAGCAACCGCAAAAACCGGCGCGGCCGAAATCCGCATCCGGAGCCGGCGGCCAGGCCGAGAACGATGCACTGCGCGGGGTCAATGAAGGGCGGGAAGATGGCAGCACCACTCTGTCGGGCATCACCAGCGCGCAAACAGGCGCCGGCAATGCGGCAGCGTCCCGCTTTAGCGGCCAAGTGCAAGGGAAACTCGACCGCGCAAACCGGCGCGTTTCGCGGGCGACACAGGCCAAGGCACTCAGCAATGCTGTCGTCAGCTTCATCGTTATGGCCGACGGCGGCGTGGTCGACGTGAGGCTTATGCGAAGCTCGGGCTCACCGGAACTCGACAAATTCGCGGTGGCCTTGGTGAAGGGTGTGGCACCCTACCCGCCAATCCCGCCTGAAACCGGCCGCAAGGCCTGGCCCTTCACCGTCCAGATCGGCCCATTTCTTTGAATTCACTCTTCACGCATCAGCCATCATCCCGGAAAGGAATGCCATGTATATCGCCATGAACCGCTTCAAGGTGCAGAACGGCTCGGAAGAGGCCTTCGAGTCTGTCTGGAAGAACCGCGATTCCTCGCTGTCGGAAATGGCCGGCTTCAAGGAGTTCCACCTGCTGCGCGGGCCGGCGAACGAGGCCGAAGGCTACACGCTGTTCGCCTCACACACGGTCTGGGCGAGCCATGACGACTTCGTCGCCTGGACCAAATCGGAAAACTTCCGCAACGCCCACAAAAATGCCGGTTCGTCCAAGGCGGCCTATATCGGCCACCCGCAATTCGAGGGCTTTTCGGTGGTGGAAGGCGCGTAGGCCATCCAAATATATTGACAGCTTCCCGCTTCGGTCTCGAGGCGGGAAGCCATCAATCGATCCATGCCTCGATCTCCGTGAAATAGCTTCACCGAGATCGGCAAGCCGATGCTACTTCGAGGCAGCGATGCTGCAAGCGCCCGCGATCTGGACTTTGTACTTGCTTACCGACTTTTGGCAGGACTTCAGCGCCAGCGCCTCCGCCTTTTTCTGCGACGGCGCGTTCAGCCAAGCACCGCAGATGAAATATTCCACCGTACGATCCATGACCGTCGTTGCATAAGCAGAATGACCGGGAGCGGCGATGTAGTCATCATACGCCTTCTGGCAGCTTCCGACGGACCCCCAGGGAATATTAACCGGATAACGTTTGTCGCCGACCTTGCCGGCCAGTGATTCCGCCATAGCGGGACCGGAAGCGACAAGAAGAGCCACGTTGAAAATTGCCATGGTTAGAAAGTGATGCACGTTAAGTCCCCCTACCCCTTAGAAATACGAACGATCCACGCAGTACTGTTTGTCACCAACGCTGACTAGATCGATTTTCACGTAACTTCATTCAGGGAGGGGATATCGTTCGTCGGAAAACCTTTTCGCCTCAAGCCGCCGCCAGCAGGCTGGCATTGCCGCCGGCCGCCGTTGTGTCGACGCAGACCGCGCGTTCATGCGCGTAGGCGGCCGGGTAGACGACCTCGCTGACCAGCGGCACGATCGGCCCCTTGCGTTCCGCGATCGCGGCGCGCAGGGCGCGGGCGTCGTCAGCCGTGCCGGAGAAGGCAACGACATCCAGCGGCAGCGCGCCAATGGTCGTCGCATCGATCCGGGCATCGATGGCCGCGATCGGCAAACCTTTTCCGGTGAGCGCGGAGAGCGCCGCCGGAGCGCCTAGAGCCACCGCCAGGACGGCATTGCCGGCCGCGAGTGCCTGAACCGCCTGCGCCAACAACGTCTCGGCGTCCGGGCCAAGTGCCAGCACACGGCCACGCGGCGTCAGCGACAGCGTGTTGGCTTCGCCGGTCGGTCCGGGCAGATCGATCTGGCCATATTCGAGACCGGCGGCAGCAGTGATCGCCTCCGCCCCTTTGCCACGCAGATGCTTGCGCAGCATGGCGATGCGGTCAGCCCTCGTCGACCAGCCGCCAAGCGCGGGATCGGGCATGTAGTCGGATAGTTCCCTGGCCGAGGCCGCGCGGCCTTCGACGAGCGCCGCGCCCGCTTCCGGTCCCTTGCGGAAACGGCGCAGATAGTGCGGTCCGCCAGCCTTGGGACCGGTACCTGACAGGCCCTCGCCGCCGAAGGGCTGCGAGCCGACCACGGCGCCGATCTGGTTGCGGTTGACATAGATATTGCCGGCATGAATGCCGTCGACGAAATGCTGCACACGGCCCTCGATGCGGGTGTGCAGGCCAAAGGTCAGTCCGTAGCCCTTGCGGTTGACGGCGGCGATGACGGCGTCGATCTCGTCGGCCTCGAAGGTGGCGACATGCAGCACCGGGCCGAACACCTCGCGCTCCATTTCCTCGATGCCCTTGACCCGGAACACCGCAGGCGCAACGAAGCGGCCGTCCTTCGGCGCGGTGAGTTGGGCAATGGCACGCCCCTCGCCCGCCATCCTGGCGCTGTAATCCTTGATCGACTTCTGCGCCTCGTCGTCGATGACCGGACCGACATCGGTCGAGAGCTGCCAGGGATCGCCAATGTTGAGCGCATCCATCGCCCCTTTCAGCATCTCCAGCATCTTGGCTTCCACATCCTTCTGGACATAGAGCACGCGCAACGCCGAGCAACGTTGGCCGGCACTCTGGAAGGAAGATGCCAGCACGTCGCGGATCGCCTGCTCGGGCAGCGCGGTGGAATCGACGATCATGGCGTTCAGCCCGCCGGTTTCGGCGATCAGCATGGCGTCGGGCGCCGCCGTCTTGGCCAGTTGCCGTTCGATCAGCTTGGCGACTTCGGTCGATCCGGTGAAGCAGACGCCGGCAATGCGCGGGTCGGCGGTGAGCGGAGCGCCGACTGTGGGTCCATCGCCCGGCAGCAGCTGAATGACGTCTTCCGGCACACCGGCCTCACGCAGCAGTTCGACCGCGCGATAAGCGATCAGCGGCGTCTGTTCCGCCGGCTTGGCGATTACCGAATTGCCGGTGACAAGCGCTGCCGCGATTTGGCCGGTGAAGATGGCAAGCGGGAAATTCCACGGCGAAATGCAGACGATGGCGCCCCGCGCCTCGGTGCCAGCCTCGGCCTGGGCGGCCTGGGCGGCCTGGGCGGCGTAATAGCGCAGGAAATCCACCGCCTCGCGCACTTCCGCGACGCCGTCGGCCAGCGTCTTGCCGGCCTCGCGGGTGGCGAGCGCGAAGAACTCGACGGCATGTTTTTCGTAGAGGTCGGCCGCTCGGTCGAGGATCGCGGCCCGCTCGCTGACCGGCCGTTTCGCCCAGCCCGGCTGAGCCTCGACGGCGAAGCGCACGGCGGTTGCGACCTGTTTGGCCGCCGCCTCGGTCACCGTTCCCACCACGTCCGACGGTCGCGCCGGGTTGACCACCGGCCGCTCCTGGCCGTAGCCGGCGGCGCGAGTGATCGGCTTGGCGCTCCAGCGGTTGGGGCCGACAAAGGCGGCCTTGGCCTTGTCGATCTCGGCAAGTGTGACGACGTCGGTGATGTCCCAGCCCCTGGCATTGCGGCGGCCGGTGCCGAAGATGGCAGCGGGCTTGGCGATGTTCGGATTGGCCGCCGAGCCTTGCGTCTCGGCGGCTTCGAGCGGATCGCTGGCGATCTCCTCCGGCGCCACGTCCTCGTCGGTCAGCTGATGCACGAAGGAGGAGTTGGCGCCGTTTTCCAGGAGACGCCGCACCAGATAAGCAAGCAGATCCGAATGCGCGCCGACCGGCGCGTAGATGCGGCAGCGTGTGCCCTCAGCCTTGCGGATCGTCTCGTGCAGCTGCTCGCCCATGCCGTGCAGGCGCTGGAATTCGAAACAATCGCGGTCCGGCGCCATCGACAGGATGGCGGCCGCGGTGTGCGCGTTGTGAGTGGCGAATTGCGGATAGATGCGGTCGGTCATGCCGAGCAGCTTGCGCGCGCAGGCCAAGTAAGACACGTCGGTATTCACCTTGCGCGTGAACACCGGATAGCCGGTGAGACCGAGCGTCTGCGCGCGCTTGATCTCGGTGTCCCAATAGGCACCCTTCACCAGCCGCACCATGATCTTGCGGTCGAGCTTCGTCGCCAGTGCGTGCAGCCAGTCGATGACGAAGGCCGCGCGTGGGCCGTAAGCTTGCACAACGACGCCGAAACCATTCCAGTCGGCCAGTTCGGGATCGGCCAGCACGCGCTCGATGACGTCGAGCGAAAGATCAAGCCGATCAGCCTCTTCGGCATCGATGTTCAAGCCCATGCGCGCCTTGCGCGCGGCGCGCGCCAGCGAAAGCAGGCGATCGGCCATCACCGGCAGCATGGCCTCCTTCTGCGCCACCTCGTAGCGCGGATGCAGCGCCGAGAGCTTGACCGAGATGCCGTGGTTGAGGCGGATGTCGTCGCCCTTGGCGCCGGGCGCCAGCGAGGCGATGGCATCGGCATAGGCCTTCAGGTAACGCAGCGCATCGTGCTCGGTGCGAGCTGCCTCGCCCAGCATGTCGAAGGAATAGAGATAGCCGTTCTGCGTCATCGAACGGCCGCGCTTGACGGCTTCGGCGATGGTGCGGCCGAGCACGAACTGCTCGCCCATCTCGCGCATCGCCGCTGCTACCGCCTTGCGGATAACCGGCTCGCCGAGGCGCCGCACCATGGCGCGCAGCGTGCCTTCGATGCCGCCCTCGCCCTCGTCGAGCACGCGGCCGGTCAGCATCAGCGCCCAGGTCGAGGCATTGACGAAGATCGACGACGAGCCGCCGGAATGCGCGGACCAGTCATGCGGCGCGATCTTGTCGGCGATCAGATCGTCCATGGTCTCGGCGTCCGGCACACGCAGCAGCGCTTCCGCCAGGCACATCAGCGCCACGCCTTCCTTGGTGGAAAGTCCGTAGGCCGAGAGAAACACCTCCATCAGCCGCGGGTCGGCTGAACCGCGCACGGCCCGCACCAGATCGGCGGCACGAGCGGAAATCGCCTTTCGCGCTTCGGCCGAGAGCCCGCTCGCCACAGCCAGCCGCTTCACGGCCTCGTCCTCGTCGGGGAGATAGTTGGCGCGAATCTGCTGGCGGATGGTGTTGAGCGCGGGCATGGCGGTCCTTTGAAAGCGCGGAAGAACACGCCGGTCGGCGGCCTGCCGGACCGGATGGTGCAAGCTAGCACGAAGCCTCCCGCCATTCGATCCAAAGAACTCGCCAATGCAGGCCATTTGGTCTATGAAGAACAGAATAATACGCTGCGTGGGCTTCAAAACGGATCATGGAAGACCAACTGGACCGCCTCGACCGCAACATCCTGTCCGCCCTGGCCAGGAATGGCCGCCAGTCCATGTCGGAACTGGCTCTAAAGGTCGGCCTGTCGAAGACGCCGGTGCAGGCACGCGTCAAACGCCTGGAGAAGGATGGCTACATCCGCGGCTATTCGGCGATCATCGACCGCGAGCGCATGGGCGAAGGCCATGTCGCCTTCGTGCAGGTGAAATTGTCGGACACCCGCTCCAGCGCCCTCGACGCCTTCAACCGCTCGGTGCAGGGCGTGCCCGAGATCGAGCAGTGCCACATGATGGCGGCGAGCTTCGACTACCTGCTTAAAGTGCGCACACGCGACATCGCCGCCTACCGGCGCATTCTGGGCGAGCGCATCTCGTCGCTGCCGCATGTCGCGCAGACCTCGACTTTCGTGGCGATGGAAACGGTGAAGGACCGCTAGACCTATTCGCCCAGCGTCTTCAAAAACGCCACCAGCGCGGCGCGCTCGCGATCGGAAAGCTGCAGGGGATGCACTTCCGAGACACCCTCGACGCTCTGCTGCGCCTTGGTGTAGTGCGCGACGACATCGTCCAGCGAGCCGAACTGGCCGGCATGCATATAGGGCGGACGCCCGGCGACCGCCCGCAGCGACGGCGTCTTGTAGGCGCGGATCAGCTCGGGCTTGTCCTTGACGATGAACTTCAATTCGCCGCAGGCCTCCGCGCCGCCGTCGCGATAGCGGCCGAGGCAATTGAACGGGTCGGCCTCGACCTGGGCGACGGCGTTGATGCGGCCGCGGTCCGGCGGCAGGTCCCTGACCGGCGGCACGCCGGTGTTGTGGAAGCCGTGATCGGTGAACAGCGGGCCGTTATGGCAGGTCGAGCAGCTTGCCTTGCCGATAAACAGCTTCAGCCCCTGGATTTCCTCCGGCGAAAAGGCCGCGTCATCCTTCGGCTCGGCACCGGTCGCCAGCGCTATGGCGAAACGGTCGAAGCGTGTTTCCTTGGGCATGATCGAGCGTTCGAAGGCGGCAATCGCCTTGCCGATATTGGCAAAGACGCGGTCGACACCATCCTGATCGGCTGCGTTCATCGTCTTCCAGGCGGATTGGTCGGCCAGCGATCCCAACGGGCTGGCATTGGCCGGGACTTTCGAAAGGTCGGGCATCGGCCCGAAAATCCGTTCGTAGCGTTCACCGAAGCGCGCCTTGATATAGTGCGCATAGGATGCGCGATTACCCGCCTGCTCGAGCGGGTTCTCCAACGGCACCAGCGCCTGTGCCCACAGGCTGTCGCGCCGCCCGTCCCAGAACAGCCAGGAACTATAGGCAACACCGGCAAGCGGCATGGTGCGCCGGTTGGTGCGTGCCACGCCGACCGCTTGCGGCAGATCGTCCTGGAATTGCCGGTCGATCTTGTGGCAGGTCGAGCAGGCGACCGTGCCGTCGCGGCTCATCGAAAGATCGAAGAACAGCGTGGCACCCAAGGCTGCCGCTGCCGGATCGTCGGCGAAACGGTTGGTGGCGTCGGTTTTCAGCGGCGGCAACGCCGTCAAGGCCAGGCCGGCGATGGTCCGTTTCTCGGCCTCGGAGAATTGCGGCCTGCCGCAGGCCGCGACCAGGGCCGCCAGCGCAATGACGATGCCCAGACTGGAACCTAGACCGGACCAGCGTCTCATGAGCGGCTCACAGCACGATGTTGAACAGGACAGTATCCGAACCCGCAGGCGCTGTGATGGCGAAGCGCAATTGCCACCAGCCGCTCATCGAGAATTTCACGCCGGAAATCCGATAACGTCCCTCGCCCAGATAGTCCGTCGCGCGCGGGCTTGTCGGCAGGCCATGCGCATGCTGCGGCATGCCGCCGGAAACCTCGATGATCGCGCCTTCCACCGGCGTGCCGGCGGCGGTCTTCAATGTCAGCACCCAGTCGTGCAGTTCGCCCTGCTTCACCGTTCCGTTCTCCGGCGCGAAGGTGGCCACGAACAGGCCTTTCTCGCTGCCCTTGGTTTGCTGGGTTTCGGGCGCGGCTGGGGGCGCGGTGTTGGGCGCGGTCATGTAGACCACCGTCAACACGCCGAAGAGGACGGCGGCCAGCCCGACGCCAGCAACCAGATACCGCCAGAACGCTGCCAACTGTGCCCCACATCATCTCGGTGAACGTCCGGCACAGCGCCTAGCATCCCGCTGGGTTGTGGGAAAGTGCGGCGATGCCCGAATCCCGGACACCATGCCATGGCGTCGATCCTGTCGAACGGTTAGACGGAGGACAAGGGAGACAAACACTGATGTCAATGCAAGGTGTCGCCTCGATCGGCGAATGCATGCTGGAATTGTCTGGCCAGAGCGGGCCGGACTGGCGCCTGGGTTTCGCCGGCGACACCTTCAACACCTTGTGGGCGCTGGCGGCGCTGGCCAAGGATCGCCCCGCAACTTACGTCTCGGCCTTTGGCGACGACCCCTTCTCGCACCAGCAGATCGAATTTCTCGCCGAAAATGGCATCGGCATAGGCGCCAGTCCGGTTATTGCAGGCGCTCGGCCCGGCCTTTACGCCATCACGCTGGAAGGCGCCGAACGCTCCTTCACCTACTGGCGCGCCGATTCGGCGGCCCGGCAGCTCGCGTCGAATTCAGACGCCTTGGTCAAAAGCCTTGAAAGCCAGTCGCTTATCTACTTTTCCGGAATCACTTTGGCAATTCTGGACGAACGTGCTCGGGGCACGCTTCTGACCACCGTCGCCGCAGCGCGCGCGGCCGGCAGCCTGGTCGCCTTCGACCCCAACTACCGTCCGCGCCTGTGGCCGGATGTCGGCACAGCACAGAAAGCCATCGCTGCGGCACTGACGGTCACCGACATCGCGCTGCCGACCTTCCCCGACGAACAGATGCTCCATGGCGACCGGAGCCCGGAGGAAACGGCGACGAGGCTGGGCAGGACCGTATCCGAGATCGTCGTCAAGAATGGCGAGATGCCGGCATTGGTCGCCACCGGCGCCGACAGGGAGGAGATCCCGGCAATCCATGTCGCGAAGCCCGTCGACACGACCGGCGCGGGCGATTCCTTCAACGGCGGTTACCTGGCCGCACGCCTCGCCGGCCGGTCGCCGGCGGAAGCCGCCCGCAGCGCCCATCGCGTCGCCGCCGCCGTCGTCCAGGTGCGCGGTGCGCTGGCCCCGTTCGACATCCTGCGCAAGGCATTCGGGCAATAGGCCTGAACTTTTCCCTGAGGGCAGAAGCCCTCGCTCCTATCCCAGCCTGAACCGGTACTCGGTCAGCTGGTGATAGGTCTCGCCGGGCAAGAGGGTTGCCGACGGGAAATAGGAACGATTGGGTGCGTCGGGCCAAGTCTGCGCCTCCAAGCACAGGCCGGCAAAGCGCTTATAGCCGATACCGCCAAGCCCTGGTGCCGGCGGCGCGATATAGCCGCCGCCATAGAGCTGGAGACCAGGCTCGGTGGTCCAGACCTCCATCTCGACGCCGGACACGGCACCTTGCACCCAGGCGGCCTTGCGCAAGGGCCCGCGCGCTGAGGCCAGGCAGAAATTGTGATCGTAGACGAGCTGGTCGCCTGCTTCCGTGCGCAGGCTGCGCGCCTGCCGGAAATCGAAGGGCGTGCGGTCGACCGGCTGCACCACGCCCGTTGGGATCATCTCGGCGTCGACCGGCAGATAGGCGCCGGCCGGGATCATGACCCGGTGGTCGAGCACGTCGCCGGCACCGCCATCGTCGAGATTGAAGTAGGAATGCTGGCTGAGATTGCAGACGGTGGCCTCGTCGGCCGTGGCAGTCAGTTCCACGCTCAGCGTTCCGGGGATCTTCAGCCGATAGGTACAGGTGACATCGAGCGCGCCGGGAAAGCCCATCGATCCACCGGGATCGTGCAGCGAAAGCGTCACGAAATCATGCCCATGCAAAGCAACCGACCAGGCGCGGCCAGAATAGCCGCCCGATCCGCCATGCAGCGCATGTTTGCCGAGGAAGTTGCGGTCGGTCTGTTGCCGCTGGCCGGCCAGCGTGAAACGGCCGTCGCGGATGCGGTTGGCGAAGCGCCCGACCACGGCGCCGAAATAGCCAGTGTCGCGCTCATAGGCCTCGAACCGGTCGAAACCCAGCACCAGCGGCGCCTCGTGACCGGCAAGACGCAGGTCCTGGATGATGGCACCCAGATTGAGGATGTTGGCCGAAAGCCCACCGCCACGGATGGTGAAGCGGCGGATTTCCTCCGCCGCTTGCGTTGTTCCAAAGAGCTCGCCGTCCTTCATGCCGCTGTCGCGGGCCGGTGGCGCGTGGCCAGGCCGGCTCGCTGATCGATCAGAGGCCGAGGCCGCCGATGCAGACATATTTGGTATCGAGGTAGTCCTCGATGCCCTGATGTCCGCCTTCCTTGCCGAGGCCGGATTCCTTGACGCCGCCGAACGGCGCTTCCGGCGTGGTGATCAGCCCTTCATTGATGCCGACCATGCCGTATTTCAGCCCTTCCATGACCCGGAAGGCGCGGCCGAGATCGCCGGTGTAGAAATAGCAGGCCAGGCCGAACTCGGTATCGTTGGCGAGCCGCACGGCCTCTTCCTCGGTCTCGAACTTGAAGACGGGCGCGACCGGGCCGAAGATTTCTTCCTTCATGAACATCATGTCGGGCGTAGCGCCGCTGATCACGGTCGGCTCGAAGAACGAGCCGCCGAGTGCGTGCGGCTTGCCGCCGGTCTCGACCTTGCCGCCCTTGGCCTTGGCGTCGGCGACGAACTCCGCGGTCTTCAGCGCCGCCTTCTCGTCGATCAGCGGTCCCTGCTGCACGCCATCCTCGAGGCCGGAGCCTACTTTCAGCTTGGCGGTCGCGGCGGCCAGCCTCTCGACGAACGTGTCATGGATGCCGGCCTGCACGAAGAAGCGGTTGGTGCAGACGCAGGTCTGGCCCGAATTGCGGAACTTGGCGGTGATGGCGCCCTCGACCGCGCGGTCGAGATTGGCGTCATCGAAGACGATGAATGGCGCGTTGCCGCCGAGTTCCATCGACACCTTCTTGACCGTCTTGGCCGACTTCTCGATCAGCATCTTGCCGACCGGGGTCGAGCCGGTGAAGGTGATCTTCTTGACCAGCGGGTTGAAGCACAGCTCATCGCCGATCTCGCCGGCGGCACCGGTGACGATGTTGACCACGCCCTTCGGGAAGCCGACTTCTTCGGCAAGCGCGCCCCAGGCCAGCGCCGAATAAGGCGTCTGCGTGGCCGGCTTGACGACGGCCGTGCAGCCGGCGGCCAGCGCCGGGCCGAGCTTGCGGGCCAGCATCGAGGACGGGAAGTTCCACGGCGTGATGGCGGCGACGACGCCGACCGGCTCCTTGGTCACCATGATGCGACGGTCGGCCCACGGCGACGGCACCACGTCGCCATAGGTGCGGCGGCCTTCCTCGGCGAACCACAGCACATAGGCGGCCGACGAGCCGACTTCGCCGCGCGATTCGAACAGCGACTTGCCCTGCTCGGTGGTGAGCAGTTCGGCCAGCGCGTCCTGATTGTCCATGATGGCGTCGTGCAGCTTGCGCAACAGCTTCGAGCGCTCAAGCGCCGAGGTCTTGCGCCAGGTCAGGAAGGCGGTGTGGGCGGCCTCGATGGCGCGGCGCGTCTCGGCGGCGCCGGCCTTCGGCACCGTGCCGATCTTCAGGCCATTGGCCGGATTGGTGACGTCGATGGTCTGGCCGGAATCGGCCTGCACCCATTCGCCGTTGATGAGATTGGCCTGCCGCATGAAATGGCTGGTTTTCTGAAGCATGGTCTAGCCTCCCTTCGGCCGCTCACGGACCGGTCTTGAATGGGTCGATGGGTGTTTTCAGCGTCACTGCCGCAACTGGACCACCGCTCTTACTCCAGAGCCGGGCTTGCGATCAATCGCCATAGCTGAACCTAAGCACTGGGCCAGCACGAATCCAGCCCTGCAGCCCGGATCTAGCCGAAAACCTGCGCCGTGACCGCCAGCCAGAACGAGGTGGTGACAACGGCGCAGGCGGTGGCGAGCGTCATCTGGTTGGAGGCGAGCCCCTGGCCCGCGTTGAACTGGACGGCGATCAGGTAGGAATTGATGCCGGACGGCAGCGCCGCCACCAACACCGCCACCTTGGCGGTCAGCGGCGGCAGGCCAAGCAGCCAGACCAGCGCCAGGGTCAGTGCCGGCATCACGAACAGCTTGAGCACCGACAGCCCAAGCGACGGGCCGATATGGCCGGAAATGCCGAAGCGGTTCAATCCCAGCCCCATGGCGAACAAGGCAACCGGCGCCGCCGTGCCGCCCAGCGCCTCGGCCAGCCGCGAGACCAATCCGGGCAGCGGAACGCCGGTGACGCGCCAAGCGAGACCGGCGAGGATGCCGATGATCAGCGGATTGACCAGCAGCTTGTGCAGGAAGCGGCGCAATATCCGGAGCGGATGCGCGGCCTGGGCGTCGCCCCGCCCGAACATCTCGAACATGACGATCGAGGCCATCATCATGACCGGCAGATGCACCGCGACGATCAATGACAGCACCTCGAAGCCCTGCGGCCCGTAGATGCCGAGGATGAAGGGTGCGCCAAGCAGCACGACATTTGAGTAGGAAGCCGACACGCCGCCGACGATTCCGGTGCGCCGGTCGCGCCCGAACAGGCGGGTGGTGACCAGATGCCCAGCGGCCCAGGTCAGCGCCACGGCGGAAAAATAGGCGCCCCACAGCGACCAGGGCGCCGCGCCGTGGAAATCAGACTTGACCATGGTCTCGAACAGAAGCAGCGGCATCGCCACACCGACAGCGAATTCGGCGACGCCTTCGGCGCTCTGCGCCTTGAGATAGCCGGTCACGCCCGCGAGATAACCCAGCGCCACGAGCCCGAAGACGAACAGGACGGTTTCGGTAAGCGGCGACATGGTTTCCCTCGACGCCCGACTGATAGGGGAGCGACCCGGACGGCGCAACCGCCAGCCTGCCTACAGGCTTGGGACACCGTGCCACGCAGTCGGCGAACGACCCCGGCCTTGCCTTCCCGGTGCCTTTGCCGTCCCTATATGGAAAAGACCGGCGTCGATGGGACGGCGGAAAGGTCCGCCATGTTTCGTCTTGCCCTCGCCCTCCTCCTTGCCTTTGTGCCAGCCGTCGCCCACGCGACCGATGCCGGATGGGCGCTGCTCAGGGCTGGCGGCCATGTCGTGCTGCTGCGCCACGCCATGGTCACCGGCAGTGGCGATCCAGCCGGCTTCGACATCGACGCATGCGCGACGCAACAGAAACTGTCCGAGCGCGGCAAGCAGCAGGCGCGCAAGATCGGTGCGCTGTTCGCGGCCCGCGCCGCGCCCATCGATCGGATATTGTCCAGCCGCTATTGCCGTGCACTCGACACCGCCGGCATCGCCTTCGAGGACAACAAGACGGAGAAGTTCGAGCCGCTCGATCTCTTGTCCAAGGATGCGGCGGCAGCGGCTGCGCAGAACGAAGCCGTCGTCAAACAGGTCGCCGGCTTCTCGGGCGACGGCAACCTCGTCATGGTCACCCACCTGGAAAACATCCAGGCGCTGACTGGGGCCGGTGCCCGCGAAGGCGAAGCGGTGATCGTGAGCGTCGACGGCGACAAGCTGCGCGTACTCGGCCGCATCATCTTCTAGACCCGTGTCGGGCCGGACGATCAGCTTCCTTCGTCGTCAAATGGCTGTATCTGTCGGTAGATGCCGGTGCGCAGACCATGCAAAGCCGCGTTTTCGGCTTTCCCTGTACAAGAAAACCGATTAGACAGCGCCGAGCCACCTGCGGACCGCATCCGCCCGCAATCGAAGGAAGATCCCTTGTCCACCACGTTCGAAAAAGTCGCAAAGATCATCGCCGACACCAGCGAAATCGACATCGACACGATCACGCCCGAGAGCCACACCATTGATGATCTGGGCATCGACAGCCTCGATTTCCTCGACATCGTCTTCGCGATCGACAAGGAATTCGGCATCAAGGTGCCTCTCGAAAAGTGGACGCAGGAAGTCAACGACGGCAAGGCCTCGACCGACGAATATTTCGTCATGAAGAACCTCTGCGCCAAGATCGACGCACTGGTCGCCGCCAAGAACGCCGCCTGATCGAACAGGCATGGCCATCCGCCGGCCGCCCTTGACGGGCGGCGCGCGCTGACCCAAAAACCGCCCATGACATCCCATGACGTCGTCATCACCGGCATCGGCCTCGTTTCCTCTTTGGGGGAAGGCCCGAACGCGCATTGGCAAAAGCTGACGACAGCGGGCGCCAAGCCCGTGCTCGATTCGGAACGCTTCGCGCCCTACACCGTCCACCCCCTGCCCGAGATCGACTGGAATCTGCAGATCGCCAAGCGCGGCGACCAGCGCCAGATGGAAACCTGGCAGCGGCTGGGCACCTATGTGGCGGGGCTGGCGCTCGACGATGCCGGCATCAAGACCGACGAGGCGCTGTGCGCCACCATGGACATGGTCGTTGCCGCCGGCGGTGGCGAGCGTGACGTGGCGGTCGACAACGCTATCCTGGCCGCATCCGAAAACCGGCCCGACTTCGATGTCCTGCTCAACGAGAAGCTGACCACGGAGCTGAGACCGACGCTGTTTCTGGCGCAGCTTTCCAATCTGCTCGCTGGCAATATCTCGATCGTGCACAAGGTGACCGGTTCCTCGCGCACCTTCATGGGCGAGGAAGGTGCCGGCGTCGCCGCGGTCGAAACCGCCGCCGCACGCATCCGCTCCGGCCAGTCCACGCATATGCTGGTGGGCGGCGCCTTCCAGACCGAACATCCCGACATGCTTCTGGGCTACGAGCTCGGCGCCTACCTGCACAGGGGAGCCTGGAAGCCCGTCTGGCAACGCGACGCTTCGGAAGGCGGCGGCGTCGTCTCCGGTTCCGGCGGCGCTTTCCTCGTTTTGGAAAGCCGCGAACATGCCGAAAAGCGTGGTGGCCGCATCTACGCCGAACTCGGCCCGGTCCAGTCCGGTCGCGCGCGCCGCAAGCGCGGCGAACTAAGCGCCGGTATTGAGGCACTGCTTGGCACCGCAAACCTGCCAGCCGGCCCGCTTCTGGCGTTGTCGGGTGCCTCGGGTGGCCGCGCGGCCACGACCGCCGAGAAGGCCGCATTCGACGCCCGCGCCAATCTTGCCGTGCGCGGCTTCGGCACGCTAACCGGCCACATGAAGGAAGCGCAGTTCCCCTTCGCCGTGGCGTTGGCCGCACTTGCCATCCACAACAAGGCGCCCTACCCGACCTTCGACGCGGCATCCGAGCGCAATTTCGACGGAATTCCCGAGCAGGTACTGGCAACAGCGGTCGGCTATCACCAATTCGAGGGACTGGCGCTGGTCAGCGCCGCTTAAGCGGCACCTGCTGGCCGCATGGCGGCGGGGTTGGATCGCGGCGCAAGGCGAAAACGGTCGAGGATTGAGGCATGGCGAAGCTGAAAGATCATCTGGGCAGGCCGGTTGTTGCCGTTACCGGCATCGGCGTGGTCACGTCGCTCGGCATCGGCAAGGCCGATAACTGGGCGGCCCTGACCGCCGGCAAGTCCGGCATCCACCCCATCACCCGCTTCCCCGTCGACCAGCTCAACACCCGCGTCTCCGGCATGGTCGATTTCCTGCCGTCGAGCAGCAAGGGCGCCAGCGCACTGACCTATGAGCTGGCCGAAACGGCTGCGCGCGAGGCCGTCGCCGAGGCCGGCATCGACGCCGAGAATTTCGGCGGCCCGCTCTTCCTCGCCTCGCCGCCGGTCGAGCTCGACTGGCATGACAGGCTGGCGCTCTACAAGGGCGGCGATCGGGAAAATGCCTCCGATCGCATCCTGGAAGTTGCGCGCGGACTGAATTCCTCTGACATGTTCGATTCCGCGCAGTTCGGCACCATTGCCGATCGCCTGGCCGACGCTTTCGGCACGACCGGCCTGCCAATCACGCTCTCCACCGCCTGCGCTTCGGGCGCCACCGCCATCCAGCTCGGCGTCGAGGCGATCCGCCGCGGCGAATGCGAACGTGCGCTCTCAATCGGCGCCGACGGCTCGGCCACCGCCGAGGCGCTGATCCGCTTCTCGCTGCTTTCGGCGCTGTCCACTTCCAACGACGTGCCGGAAAAGACCTCGAAGCCCTTCTCGAAGGATCGTGACGGCTTCGTGCTCGCCGAAGGTTCGGCTGCGCTCGTGCTGGAATCGCTGGAAAGCGCGCTGGCGCGCGGTGCTACCGTGCTCGGAATCCTGCGCGGCTGCGGCGAAAAGGCCGACGACTTCCACCGCACCCGCTCCAAGCCGGACGGTTCGCCGGCCATCGCGGCGGTCAAGGCAGCGCTTGCCGACGCCGGCCTTTCCGAGGACGAGATCGACTACATCAACGCGCACGGCACCTCGACGCCGGAAAACGACAAGATGGAACATATGTCGCTGTCCACTGTCTTCGGCGAGCGCATTAGCCAGATCCCGATCTCGTCCAACAAGTCGATGATCGGCCACACGCTGTCGGCAGCGGGCGCCATCGAAGCAGCCTTCTCGCTGATGACCATGCGCGAAGGCGTCATTCCGCCGACCATCAACTATGACAACCCCGACCCCGCGATCGCGCTGGACGTGGTGCCGAACAGGAAGCGCGAGGCCAAGGTCGGCACGGTTCTGTCCAATTCCTTCGGCTTCGGCGGCCAGAACACTTGCCTTGTCATGGCGCGGGAACCTGTTTAAGGCAGCGCTCTGGGGCGCTACGGCGCAGACAAGAAGGGAATAGGGAATAAGGCCGTAGGGCGACGAGCAGCGAATTGCGGCTTGATTCCTGCTATTTCGCCTGAACCTATTGCCTTGCAGCCCTATTCCCTTATTGCCCTGTTTTCCTCTTTCGAAAACATAACTGGACGCAAGACCATATGCGCGCACTGCAACTCATCGAGGATCGGCGGCTCGAAATCGTCGATATCGCTCCGCCGCCGCCGCCTGCTCTTGGCGAAGTGACGCTGCGCATCAAGGCCGTGGCGCTGAACCACATCGACGTATGGGGCTGGCGCGGCATGGCCTTTGCCAAGCGCAAGCTGCCGCTCACCGTCGGCGCGGAGGCCTCCGGCGAGGTCGAGGCGGTCGGCCCCGGCGTCTCGAACCTGGTTCCCGGCCAGCTCGTCTCGATCTATGGCGCGCGCACCTGCGGGCTGTGCCGCGCCTGCCGCGAGAAGCGCGACAATCTGTGCGAGCATGTCGGCGGCGTGCACGGTTTCCATCTCGACGGCTTCGCGCAGGAGAAGATCAACCTTCCCGCCCGCCTGCTGGTGCCCGCCCCTCCTGGCGTCGACGCTATCGGTGCGGCCGTCGCGCCGGTCACCTTCGGCACGGTTGAGCATATGCTGTTCGACAACGCTAAGCTGGAACCGGGTGAAACGATCCTTGTCCATGCCGGCGGCTCCGGCATCGGCTCGGCCGCGATCCAGCTTGCCAAGAAGATCGGCTGCACCGTCATCACCACCGTCGGTTCCAACGACAAGATCGAGAAGGCCAAGGCGCTCGGCGCCGACCACGTCATCAACTACCGCGAGGATCGCTTCGAGGGCGCGGTGCGCAAGATCACCAAGAAGAAGGGCGTCGACGTCGTCTTCGAACATGTCGGCAAGGACACCTGGGCCGGCTCGATGTTCTCCCTCAAGCGCGGCGGCCGCCTCGTCACCTGCGGCTCGACCTCCGGCGTCTCCACCGAGATTAACCTGATGATGCTTTTCCAGCAGCAATTGAAGCTGCTCGGCTCCTTCGGCTGCCGCATGGAGAACATGGCCAATGCGATGCAAAAGATGGCCGCCGGCCTCGTTGCCCCGGTCATCGACACCGAGGTCGATTTCAGCGGCATCGACGCGGCGTTGAAGCGCATGGAAGGCCGCGACGTCTTCGGCAAAATCATCCTGCGCGTGGGCTGATGGCCGGCACGCGGGAACCGATGCTGCGCCCGCTCGTCTATAAGACGTTGCGCGGCCTGAAAGTCGCGGAATATTGGCTCACCGCGCGTGTCGCCATGGCGCTCCTGGCGATCCTGCGCTTGCTGCCGCCCGACCGCGCGCTTTCCTTCATCGACCGCGTAACGCGCAAGATAGGTCCGATGGTTGGCCGCCATCGTGTGGCGATCGCCAACATCAAGGAAGCCTACCCGGACAAGAGCGAGGCCGAGATCGAAAAGATCGCCTCCGACATGTGGGGCAATATGGGGCGCCTGGCCGGGGAATATGTCTTCCTCGGCCAACTCTTCGACTACGACCCCGATGCCGAGACGCCGGGCCGCGTCGAGGTCATCGGCAAGGAACTGTTCCTGAAAATTCGCGACGAGAAGAAGCCGCACATCTTCTTCACCGCGCATATGGGCAATTTCGAGTTGCTGCCGGTGGCCGCCGCCACCTTCGACCTTTCGGTCTCGGCGTTGTTTCGCGCCCCGAACAATCCCTATCTCGCCGAATACATCTTCAAGACGCGCGCGGCGACGATGGGCGAACTGCTCGCGTCGAAGAACGGCGTGTCTTTCGCCATGGCGCAGGTTCTGGAGCGCGGCAGTAATGTCGGCGCGCTGGTCGACCAGAAGTTCACCAACGGGGTGCTTTCCACCTTCTTCGGCAGGCAGTGCCAGACCAGCCCGCTGGTGCCGAAGCTGGCGCGGCAGTTCGAGTGCGATGTCTATCCCGTTTTTTCCGTGCGCCTGCCCGGCAACAGGTTCCGGCTCACCCTTTGCGACAAGCTCGATTTGCCGCGCAACGCAGCAGGCCAACTGGACGTCGCCGCGACAGTGCAATTGATGAATGACACGGTTGAAGGTTGGGTGCGCGACGATCCCGGCCAGTGGATGTGGTTCCACAAGCGCTGGCAGATCAGGGGCCGCACCCGCTAGAGCGCCGCGTGTCCGTTCGGACGTGCAAAGGACGCTCCAGCACTTTGATTTGGTGCAATCCGCCTTGCCATCGCTGTGGTCGCACGAAATTGATCCGCGCTACGTGCGAGATCGTGAAAATGCACAACTTCCGCCGCACTTGATCGTTAACTTTTTTGCCGGACAGTGACGTCGTGGCAGGGTTGTGGGCGATGACGGACGAACAGATCAGACAGAAGGGCGTTGCCTTGTGGACGCCGTGGGGCGGCCAGCAGCCGGCGAAACCGGGTGAAAAGTTCGCGGCACTCAGGCGATTGGCGAAGCGGCTGCGCAACGTGCGCAAGAAAAAGGCGGCCAAGCCGGCTATCGCCGGCAACTGACCCGACCGACCCGCTTCGATTGCGGATCGAGAACGCGATCAGTCGCGTCGAAAATTCTTACCCACCGTAATAATTCATCACCGCGTGGCGCGCTTCGGCAAAGAACAGCCAGCGTTCGACAAACATGCCGACGACGTGGGAAAGCGCCGCGACCGCCAGGGTTAAGGTCGCGGCCAAACCCGCGTTTGCGCCAGCCATCAGCGCGGCCAGCACCAGGAAGATCAGCCCTCCAGGCAATAGCCCGCCGAGCAACAGCGCCAGCCTGCGCAGTTTTTCAGCATGCTTGCGCGCGACGCGGAAACCCATTTCGTTGGTCAGGTAGTTTTCGGTGACATGCGGCCGCTCAAACAGCCGCACGCGGCCGATGGCGCCGAGCCCCGTGGCGCTTTCCGGTGTCGACAATGGCACCAGGCCGTCGAGATTGCGCAGCCAGGCGATCTTCACCGCCCAGGCCGCGATGAGGAAAACCAGCGCCGGCAACAACAGCGGAATGCCGCCGCGACCACCAGCAGTCGCGAACATCGCGCCGAGCAGCGACCCGCCAGCCAGCGAAAACAGCAGATAACAGGCCGGCGTCAGCCGCGTATGCCAGGCTTGCACCGATTTCAGGCACGCATAGATCATCGACGTGCAGAAGACAGTGGCGAGCGACAGCACGGTTGCGGCAATCCCAAAGGGCGCCGAATAGCGTCCGTAGACGACCGAGAGCCAGGCCGACACGATAAGCGGCACGAAGGTCAGCAACGACAGCACGCCCTCCCGCGACAGCCAGCTCGACCGCCATTGCGAAAGCGCCCGCCAGGCACGTTGCGGGTTGCCGAGATGCAGGGTCGACGACAAGAGCCCGCCTGCGATCAGCGCCAGCGCCGTCATGTAGGCGAGCTTGGTGGCGACCGCCGCAGGGTCGAGCAGGCCAAGCCCCAGCACCGCCGCCAGCCCGTAGCCGAGCCCGGAAAGCGTTGTGAAAACGATGATGGAAAAGGCCGGATGCATGGATCAGATACGGTCCAGCATGCCGTCGAGCCAGGCGAAAAAGCCGGTGGCGCCGCTTGTGTCTTCGGCCTTCCCCACCAGACCCGCGCTCGCCGCCAGCGGCGTCCGCGCCCGTGGCGGCAGGTATTTGTTTGTCGGGCGCGTCCCCTGCTCCGGCATCAGGTCGATGCCGCCACGTTGCGCCACCATGATCGAGACCGCGGAAGATGGGTCCGCGAGATCGCCGAAATGGCGGGCGTTGGCGGGACAAGTACGCACGCAGGCCGGCTGCCGGTCCACCTCTTCCAGCGTTTCGTTGTAGATGCGGTCGATGCACAGCGTGCACTTCTTCATCACCCCGGCAGCAAGGTCCATTTCACGCGCGCCATAGGGGCACGACCAGGCGCAGAGGCCGCAGCCGATGCATTTGTCCTCATCGACCAGCACGATGCCGTCTTCGGCACGCTTGTAGGAAGCGCCCGTCGGGCAGACGGTAACGCAGGGTGCGTCCTCGCAATGCAGGCAGGATTTGGGGAAATGCACGATGCGCGCTTCACCCGCCTCGCCGACGATCTGGCCGCCCTCCGGCATTACCTCGAAGGAGTGGACGCGGTTCAGCCAGGCACCGGAAACATCGACACCATAGGGGTTTTGATCGGACAGCGCGGCGCCATAACCGCCGGTATTCCATTCCTTGCAGTTGACGACGCAGGCATGGCAGCCGACGCAGACGTCGAGATCGATGACGAGGCCGAGTTTTTTAGGCGTGGGCAACGCAGGCAGGCTGGTCATGATGCCCACTCCTGTCCGTAGCGCAATTCGGTGGGATGCGCTCGCGCTTTACCCGGTTCGGCGAGTGTCGAGAAATGCGGCTCGCTCACCGCGCCCTTGTCGGCCTTTTCGATACGAACCCTGAGGTCATACCAGGCAGCCTGGCCAGTGATCGGATCGGAATTCGACCATCGCCGGCCGTCTTCCCGCGATGGGAGAAGTTCGTGGATCAAGTGATTCATCAGGAAGCCCTTTTGTGCTTCCGGCGCATCGCGATTCAGCCCCCAGGCGCCTTCCCGCTTGCCGATGGCGTTCCACGTCCACACTGTCGAAGAATTGACTGCCTCCATGCGCTGGACCGGCACTTTGATGCGGCTGTGATGCGAGATCAGCCATACCCAGTCGCCGTCGGCGAGCTCCAGCCGGTCGCAGATCGGCCCCGGTACATAAAGCGCGTTCGACGTGTGGATCTGCCTCAACCAGGCATTCATCGAGCCCCAGGAATGATACATCGCCGCCGGGCGCTGGGTGATGGCGTGCAAGGGAAACTCTCCTCTGTCGACCATCGCCTCGCCGAACGGCCGGTACCAGTCAGGCAGCGGATCGAAGCTTGCGAGGATGCGCTCGCGGTGCGTTTCAGGCGCGATTGGTTCGCGCAGCCCCTGCGCCGACAAGCGGAATTTCTGCAGCGATTCCTGGTAGAGCTGGAAGGTGACGGGCTGCGGCGTGTCGAAGAAGCCCATACGCACGGCGAAGTCCTGATAGGCCTGGTTGGCGTGTTTGAAGAACTGCGCCTCCAGCGGGATATGCGCCGAAAAGAACGAACCGTTGTCGATATAGCGTTGTAATTGCTCGGCATTGGCGGCGCCGCGCCCGGCGCGATCGCCGTTGAGACCGCGAAACCCGGCCAGAGGGCCGATGCCCGGCCGGCGTTCGTGGCGAACGATGTAGTCAGCGTAATCCTTGTACAACGGCTTGCCGTGGTTGTCGGCGAAACCGGGCAATCTGAGGCGCGCGCCGAGATCGATCAGCACGCTCTGGAAGCCGCGCACGTCGCGGTCCGGCTCGACCACCGGCCAGCGGATGGCATCCTGCACGGCATCCGGCTCCGAGATCGGCCGGTCGAGCAGCGAAATGCAGTCATGCCGTTCGAGATAGGTGGTATCGGGCAGGACGAGGTCGGCATAGGCGACCATTTCGGAGGCATAGGCGTCCGAATAGATGATCTTCGGGATCTTGTATTCGCCAGTCTCCGTGTCCTTGTCCTCAAGCATGCGGATGACGCCCGCGGTGTTCATCGACGAGTTCCAGGCCATGTTGGCCATGTAGAGGAACAACACGTCGATCGGATACGGATCGCCGGCATGGGCGTTGGCGATGACCATATGCATCAACCCGTGCACCGAAAGCGGCGCATCCCAAGAAAACGCCTTGTCGATACGGGTCGGCTTACCCTCGGCATCGATCAAAAGATCTTCCGGCCCGCGCGGAAAGCCTAGATGCGGCCCTGACAGCGGCTTGTTGGAGCCGAAATGCTCGGCCCGTCCATGCGGCGTCGGATGCGCCGTCACGGGCTTGGGATAAGGCGGCTCGAAGCGGAACCCGCCCGGGCAATCGACCGCGCCGATCAGCACCTGCAGCATATGCAGCGCCCGCGCCGTCTGGAAGCCGTTGGAATGCGCCGAAATCCCGCGCATGGCATGGAATGACACCGGCCGCCCGACAAAGGCTTCATGGCGTTGGCCGTTGATGTCGGTCCACGGTTGTTCGATCGTTATCGTCTCGTCGAAGGCCACGCGGCCGATCTCCGCCGCCAGCCCGCGAATGGTCTCGACCGCGACGCCGGTTTCCCCGGCCACGGCTTCCGGCGCGTATTTCGGGTCCAGGTATTTTTCGGCGAGCAACTGGAAGGACGGTACCGCGAAACGACCATCGGCCAGTTGCACGCGGCCGGAAAGCGCTGCCCTTGCCCCCCTGGCGCCTGCCGCAACGACCTGTTCCGTCACGCTTTCGAAGACGAGCGGCTTGCCCTCGCCATCCCGCGCGAACAGGCCGTGCTCGGCGGTGCCCGGGGCGTCGATCACCAGCCAGGTGGCATTGGAATAGCGCACCAGATAGTCGACATCGATGCGGCGCGCCTTCAGGAGCTCATGCACGATGGCCAGGATCAACAGGCCGTCAGTGCCGGGCCGCACGCCGATCCAGTTGTCGGCTACCGCCGAGTAGCCGGTGCGCACCGGGTTGACCGAGACGAAACGGGCACCATTCCGCTTCAGTTTGGCGATGCCCATCTTGATCGGGTTGGAATCGTGATCCTCCGCCACCCCGAACAAAACGAACAGCTTCGTCCGCTCCCAGTCCGGCTGGCCGAACTCCCAGAAGGCGCCGCCAATGGTCATGATGCCGGCGGCGGCCATGTTGACCGAGCAGAAACCGCCATGGGCGGCATAGTTCGGCGTGCCGAACTGCTGCGCCCAAAAGCCGGTCAGGGATTGCGACTGGTCGCGCCCGGTGAAGAAGGCGAGCTTCTTCGGATCGTCGCGGCGCACGTTGTCCAGCCAGCCGGTGGCGATCGCCAGCGCCTCGTCCCAGCCAATCTCCTGGAATTTGCCGGAACCGCGCGGCCCCACCCGCTTCAGCGGCGCCCGCAGACGCGCTGGCGCATAGTGCTGCATGATGCCGGCCGAACCCTTGGCGCACAGAACGCCCTTGTTGACCGGATGGTCGCGATTGCCCTCGATGTAGCGGATCTTGCCGTCCTTGATGTGCACGTTGATGCCGCAGCGGCACGCGCACATGTAGCAGGTCGTCTTGCGGACCTCGTCAGCGACGGGTTCGGACAGAGCCACATACGGCTTGGGACTCATCGATAGCTCCTCACACCGAAGTACTATCGAGGGCATCGAAGAAAGGAAATGCGTGAAACCGGCGGTTATGGATGTTTCATTATTCAAATGATGCCGGATGCGAGCAAACGGCACTAAGAATCGTAGCGATCGCGCAAAACCTCCGCCGATGAAGCCGGCACGAGAAGGCCGGCCTGATCGCCGGCCTGTCTGACTTTATCGATGCCAGTTTAGTTCGTCACCACGATGCGTGTGCCGCTCATGCCGACTTCCTTGACCAGCGCGTAGAATGTGGCGGCGTTGGCCGTAGAGAGCCGCACGCAACCATGCGACGCCGGCCGTCCGAGTTGACGGACCGCATTGGTGCCGTGCACGGCAAAGCCGCCATTGTAGAAGACGGACCATGGCATCGGCGAATTGTCGTATTTCTGCGAATACCACATCCGGTGCAAACGCTTCGGCCGCCAGCTTCCGCTCGGCGTGACGTAACCCTTGCGCGCCGTCGAAACGCTCCAGCGATAGAGCACCTCGCCGTAACGACTGACGGTCATCGTCTGTGTAGAAATGTTGATCCTGGCGACGAGACTGTCTGCCTTCGCTTCCGACAGCACCCCAAGCAGTGCCATCGCAAAAATCCCGCCCAGTAAAACGGACCTTTTCATGAGCATACTTCCCCTTGCTTGCTCCTGTGTCTCCGCGTGCCTGCCGCTTCACACTATCTTTCAAATGTTAAAAGAACAGTGAGCCAGCTTACACAAAGGCTATTGATCTTCCGCCAATCGCGAACGTGTGAACGCCCAGCGTTTCTTCCCACGGCTGCAGCTGCGCCACGTGCTGACGCTGTTTGGCTCAATCGCTAGGCTTGCAAGGTGACGTCTTTCCCTGCTCAACTTCGCCCAATGACCGACCGACTCTTGCATGGCATCGATGCACGCACCGACGACCTCGTCGCGCTGACCGCTGACCTGATCCGCTTCCCGACGGTCAACCCACCCGGCGAAGCCTACCGGCCATGCGCGGAATACATCGCCGAGCGCCTGAAGAAACGCGGCTTCGAGACGGAACTGGTCCGTGGCGAAGGCACGCCCGGCGACAACGACCGCTATCCGCGTGTCAATGTCGTTGCCCGCTTCGATGGGCGCACGCCGGGACCGACCGTGCATTTCAACTCCCACATCGACGTGGTCGAGGCCGGCGAAGGCTGGACCGTCGATCCCTTTGCCGGTGTGGTGAAGGATGGCCGGGTCTATGGCCGCGGCGCCTGCGACATGAAGGGCGGCCTCGCCGCCTCCATCATCGCCGTTGAAGCCTTCATGGATGCCTATCCTGACTTTCCCGGCGCGATCGAGATATCGGGCACGGTGGACGAGGAATCGGGCGGCTTCGGCGGCGTCGCCTATCTGGCCAGCAAGGGTTATTTCTCAAAGCCGAAGGTCGATCACGTCATCATTCCAGAACCGTTGAACAAGGACCGCATCTGCCTCGGCCATCGCGGCGTATGGTGGGCGGAGATCGAGACGCTGGGCGAAATCGCCCATGGCTCGATGCCGTTCCTCGGTGACAATGCGGTTCGCCACATGGGCGCGGTCCTGGCGGCCTTCGAGGCGGACCTGTTCCCGGCGCTGGACAAGAAGCAGACGTCGATGCCGGTGGTGCCGGAGGGCGCGCGCCGCTCCACCATGAACATCAATTCCATCCATGGCGGCCAGACCGAGGACTTCAGGCCGGGCCTGCCCTCGCCCAACGTGCCGGATTCGTGCCGCCTCACCATCGACCGCCGCTTCCTGCTGGAAGAAAGGATCGATGAAGTGAAGCGCGAGGTGACCGACATCCTCGACCGCTTGAAGCGCGAGCGCGCCAGGTTCGATTACCGCATCCGCGACGTCATGGAGGTCCAGCCGACCATGACCGAGCGCGACGCGCCGGTGGTCAAGGCCGTGGCCGAAGGCATCATGCAGGTGTTCGAGCGCGAGCCCGCTTATGTGATCTCGCCCGGCACCTATGACCAGAAACACGTTGCCCGCATTGGCCATCTGTTCGATTGCATTGCCTACGGGCCCGGCATTCTCGATCTCGCCCATCGGCCGGACGAATGGGTCGGCATCGACGACATGGTCCAGTCGGCCAAGGTGATGGCAATCGGCTTGAACGTGTTGCTGCGCGGCGGGGCCCGCTAGACCCTGTGTGCCGTTACCGACAGATCGGGCCGCTGGTTGATCGTCTGCAACACCACGCAGTAGCGCTCGGTGAGTTTCACAAGCGAATCGATCCGCTCCTGTGGTTCGTCCGTCTGCAACTGGAACCCCAACCTCACCGCCCGGAAGCCGACCGGCGTATCCCTGGCAACGCCCAGCGTGCCGCGAAAATCGAGATCGCCCTCGGCCGTGATCGCCGCCGCCGCCAGCTGGAACTCGAGCGCGGTTGCGACCGCCTTCAGCGTGACGCCCGCGCAGGCGACGAGCGCTTCCAGCAGCATGTCGCCGGAGCACAGCTCCAATCCACTGCCGCCGGTTGCCGGATGAAGCCCGGCTATCGCCAAGGCACGGCCGGTCTCGACCTTGCAGGCGATCGACTGGTCGTCGATCGAGCCTTTGGCGCGCAAAGTGATGAGCGCCTTCTCGGGTGTCTCGCGATAGGCCTCCTTGAGCGGGGCCTGGAGATTCTTGAGCATTGCGGCATCCATCGTCTCACTCCCTGCGCGCCATCCCGGCACCGCCCGAACAGAGCTGCCGGATGGAGCCGATACATTGGCATAAGATTTCCCCATCAGCATCATCGGGGAAAACAAATGCGATTTACTAGAACGGGATTTCACGCTTCTATCCCGCCGGGCTAACATTGAGGGAGTTTGAGATGAGGCACTGGAAGACCATTCTGGCCGCGGCTGCTGTCGCGCTGGCCTCTAGCACCGCGGCGATGGCCGCCCGCACCGATCTGGTGCTCGGCATGGTGCTTGAGCCGCCGCATCTCGACCCGACGGCGGGAGCCGCCGCAGCCATCCGCGAAGTCACCTACGCCAACATCTTCGAGGGCCTGACCCGCATCGGCCCCAATGGCGAAGTGCTGCCGGACCTCGCAGAAAGCTGGACGATTTCGGATGACGGCAAGGTCTATACGTTCAAGCTACACAAGGGCGTGAAGTTCCACGACGGCACCGATTTCGATGCCTCGGACGTCAAGTTCTCGCTGGACCGCGCCCGTGCCGAAAATTCCCAGAACGCGCAAAAACAGCTTTTCGCCGCCATCGACACCGTCGAGGTCGTCGACCCGACGACGGTGAAGGTGACGCTGAAGCAGCCGCAGGGTTCCTTCCTCTACAATATGGGCTGGGGCGACGCGGTGATCGTGGCGCCAGAAAGCGCCGACACCAACAAGGAAAAGCCGATCGGCACCGGCCCCTTCAAATTCCAGAACTGGGTGAAGGGCTCCTCGTTGACGCTCGTGAAAACCGACAATTACTGGGGCGAGCCGGTTCATCTCGACAAGGCCGAATTCCGCTTCATTCCCGATGCCGCGGCGGCCGTGGCGGCGATGCTGTCCGGCGACGTGCAGGCATTCCCGTTCTTTTCACCGGATGCCGTTCCCCAGGTTAAGGATGCGCCCAACCTCAAGGTCGTGGTCGGTGCCACCGAGGGCGAGACCATCCTGGCCATGAACAACAAGAAGTCGCCGCTCGACCAGTTGAAGGTGCGCCAGGCCGTGTCCTACGCGCTCGACCGCAAGGCGATCATCGACGGCGCCTCGGCCGGTCTCGGCGTACCGATCGGCTCGCACATGTCGCCGTCCAACAAAGACTATGTCGACCTGACCGGCGTGTACCCGCACGATCCGGCCAAGGCCAAGGCGCTGTTGAAGGAAGCCGGACTGGAGAACGGCTTCAAGGCGACGCTGAAATTGCCGCCGCCCGACTATGCGCGTCTCGGCGGCGAGATCGTCGCGTCGGAATTGCGCGAGATCGGCATCGACCTCGAGATCATCCCGGTCGAATGGGCGCAATGGCTGGATCAGGTGTTCACCAAGAAGGACTACGATTTCACCATCGTGTCCCATACCGAGCCGAACGACATCGATATCTATTCGCGCAAGGACTACTACTTCAACTACCACAACCCCGAGTTCAACAAGGTCATCGACGAGTTGAACCTCACCGCAGACGAAGCCAAGCGCAAGGAATTGCTGGGCAAGGCGCAGAAGATCCTCGCCGACGATGCCGTGGTCGGCTTCATGTTCGAATTGCCCAAGGTGGGTGTCTGGGACTCCAAGCTGGAAGGCCTGTGGCAGAACCAGCCGGTGCCGGCCAACGACCTCACCAAGGTGAAGTGGGCGGATTGATGAAAGGTATCTTCTCCCCGTTCGCGGGGAGAAGATACCAGCAGGCAATTAAGGGGCGGCGCCAGACATTGCAGAGCATATTATTGCCCCTCATCCGTTCGTTTGGCACACCTTCTCCCCGTGAACGGGGAGAAGGAAAAGTGCGCCGCGCATGACCGCCTATCTTTTCAAGCGCATCGCAATCGCCTTCGCCACGCTGGTGCTTGCCTCGATCGTCGTGTTCGCCGTGCTGGAAGTGCTGCCCGGCGATCCCGCGCGGCTGATGCTCGGCATGAGCGCCAGCGCCGAGCAGGTCGAGCAGCTGCGTACGCAGATGGGGCTGAACGACCCGCTTCTGCTGCGCTACCTGCACTGGATCGGCAATCTTGCCGTGCTCGATTTCGGCCGTTCCTACACCTATGCGGTGCCGGTGATCGACCTGGTGCGCGAGCGCATCGTCGTCTCCCTGCCGCTGGCGCTGATGGCGCTCGCCCTGTCGACGCTGATCGCCATTCCGGTCGGTCTCTACGCCGCCGCCCGCCAAGGCCGTTTCGGCGACACCGTCTCCATGGGCGCTTCGCAAATCGGCGTCGCCATCCCGAACTTCTGGTTCGCCCTGCTGCTGATCTATCTTTTCGCCGTCTGGCTGAAATGGGTGCCGGCGGGCGGTTTCCCGGGCTGGGGAAGCGGCATCTGGCCGGCACTGAAGGCGCTGGTCCTGCCGGCCATTGCGCTGGCACTGCCGCAGGCCGCGATCCTTGCCCGCGTGACGCGGCAGGCGCTGATCGAAGTCTTGTCCGAGGACTATATCCGCACCGCGCGCGCCAAGGGCATGCCCTACCGCGCCGTCCTGTGGCGGCATGCGCTGCGCAATGCCATGATCCCGGTGCTGACGATCCTCGGTCTGCAATTCGCGTTCCTGCTAGCCGGCACCATCATTATCGAGAATGTCTTTTATCTCCCCGGCCTCGGCCGGCTTGTCTTCCAGGCCATTAACCAGCGCGACCTGATCGTGGTGCAAGGCGGCGTCATGTTGCTGGTCGCCGCCGTCATCCTCGTCAACCTCCTGGTCGACTTCTCCTATGCGCTCGTGGATCCGCGCCTGAGGACACGATCGTGACGCTACAGACTGAAATCCCGCGGGAAACCTTCGGCTCCCTGGTCGCGAAAGCCTTCCGGCACCGGTCCTTCGTGCTCGGGTTCGCGATCACCGTTCTGGTCGCCGCGATGGCCACCCTTTCGTTCCTGTGGACGCCCTACGACATCACTCGGCTGGTGATTTCCGACAAAATGCTGGCGCCGTCCGCGGCGCATTGGTTCGGTACCGACCATTTCGGCCGCGACATCCTGTCGATGATCATGATCGGCGCCCGCAACTCCATCGCCGTCGCTTTGGTCGCCGTCGGCATCGGCATGGGCATCGGCGTGCCGCTCGGCACGTGGGCGGCGGCGCGCGGCGGCCTGGTCGACGAAGCGCTGATGCGGCTGAACGACCTCGTTTTCGCCTTCCCGGCGCTTTTGTCGGCTATCATGATCACCGCCATCTTCGGCCCCGGCGCCGTTAACGCCATCATCGCCATCGGCATCTTCAACATTCCGGTCTTCGCCCGTGTCGCGCGCGCCGGCGCCCTCACCATCTGGCCGCGTGAGTACATCCTTGCCGCCCGCGCCGCCGGCAAGGGCAAGACGCTGATCACGGTGGAGCACATCCTGCCCAACATCGCGACGTTGCTGCTGGTGCAGGGCACGATCCAGTTCGCGCTGGGCATCCTGGCTGAAGCCAGCCTCTCCTATCTCGGCCTCGGCGCGCAACCGCCGATGCCGAGCTGGGGCCGGATGCTGTTCGAGGCGCAGACCCGCATGACACAAGCGCCCTGGATGGCGATCTTCCCGGGTATGGCCATCGTGATCACGGTTCTGGCATTGAACCTGCTCGGTGACGGCATTGCTGACAATCTCGATCCCAAGTCGCGGCGACGCCGATGAGCCTGCTTGAAATCGAGAACCTGTCGCTCTCGATCGGCAGCCGCCCGATCCTGAAAGACATCGATCTTTCCGTCGCGCCGGGTGAGGTGGTCGGGCTGGTCGGCGAATCCGGTTCGGGCAAATCGATGACGGCAATGACCGTGATGCAGTTGCTGCCGTTCACGGCCAGGGCTGCGGGCAGCGTGCGTTTCGACGGTATCGACATCCTCGCCGCAACCGAGGACCAGATGTGCGCCTTGCGCGGCGACGACATCGGCATGGTGTTCCAGGAACCGATGACCGCGCTCAATCCGGTCAAGACCATCGGCGAACAGGTTGCGGAAGGCATTCGCTGGCACACCAAAGCCGGCCGCGCCGAAGCGGAAGAACGCGCGCGAAAGATATTGGACCGGGTCGGTTTGCCGGAGGCGAAGTTCCCGCTCAGCCGCTATCCGCATGAACTGTCCGGCGGCCAGCGCCAGCGTGTCGTCATCGCCATCGCCTGCGCGCTGAAGCCGAAACTCCTGATCGCCGACGAACCGACCACTGCCCTCGACGTCGTCTTGCAAGCGCAGATCCTCGACCTGCTGCGCGATCTGGTGCGCGAGAACAATATGGGCCTGCTGCTCATCTCGCACGACCTGGCCGTGGTCACCGAAATGTCCGACCGCATCACCATCCTGCGCCATGGCGAGGTGATGGAGGCCGGAGAGACCGCGCGCACGCTTTCCGATCAGTTGCATCCCTATACGCGGCAACTGGCGCTCGCCTCGATGCATGTGCCGGAGCGATTGCCCGCCCCAGTGGGAGTGAGCAAAGCGCCCCCTCTCCTGTCCGTCGAAAACGTCTCGCGTCTCTATCCCGGCCGCCGTACCTCCTTCTTCAAACGCGGCGCGCCCGTTCACGCCGTCGACGACGTTTCGCTGACGATAGCGCCCGGCCAATCGGTGGCACTCGTCGGCCGCTCGGGCTGCGGCAAGTCCACACTGGCGCGCATGATCCTCGCCCTCGACAACCCGAACGCCGGCACGATCCGCTTCCGCAACGAGACGATCTCGCGTCGGGACGAGGCGGAACTGAAGCCGGCGCGACGCGACATGCAAGTGGTGTTCCAGGACCCTTACGGTTCGTTCGATCCACGCCAGAAGGTCGAAAAGCTGGTGGCCGAGCCCCTGCATCTCTTGGAGAAGAAACCCTTGCCGGCGGAGCGCCGCGAGATGGTGGCGCAGGCGCTGCACGAAGTCGGGCTCGGCCCGTCCGATCTCGACAAATACCCGCACGAATTCTCGGGCGGCCAACGCCAGCGCCTGTCGATCGCGCGCGCCATCATCACGCGACCGAAACTGGTCGTCGCCGACGAGCCGGTTTCGGCCCTCGACGTGTCGATCCGCGCCCAGATCCTCGACCTGTTCGCGGATTTGAACAGCCGGTTGGGCGTCGCCTATCTGTTCATCACTCACGATCTGACCGTTGCCCGCGCCATCACCGACGAGGTGCTGGTCATGCATGAAGGCAGGATCGTCGAACGCGGCAGAACCGGGGAAGTCCTCGACCATCCGCAATCGGAAGCAGCACAGGCGTTGGTCACTGCCGCGCCCGACCTGCACCGCGCCATTGCCCGCAGAATGCAGGAACAAGGCTGAGAAGCGGCTCAGTCGGCCGACGAAAACCTAGATCATCTGGAATTCGCCGGTCTTCTTGAACCGGACATAGGCTTCTGCGCTGCGTGCCATGTTGGGCAGCATTTCGGGCAGCGCGCCGGGTGCGAACCATCCAACCGCGCTGCTTTCGTCGTCCATGGCGGCGGCCTCCCCCGTAAAGCTGCGCGTGTAGAAAATCAGCACGAAGAACTGGGTCCGATCGCCATTGGGGAATTCGAAGCTTTCGTAGCGGGGATTGCTGCCGAAGGCGAAAGGCTTGACGTCGCGAACGACCAGTCCGGTTTCCTCGGCGACCTCGCGCATGATGATCGTCTCGATATCCTCGCCTTCCTCGGCGCTGCCGCCCGGCAGGCCCCAAGCGTCGAAATCGGTGCGCTTGTGCAGCAAGATAAAGCCATCATCGCGCTCGATGACGATGCGTGCGCCGGGCACCAACACAAGGCGGTGCCCGATCAGTTTTCGCAGCCGTCCGAGATAGCTGTCGGCAAAGCTCAAACGACTACCCTTATTGGTTCAATCGGCCGGTTGCGTCGGCGGTGTCAGCTCTTCACCAGATCCACTGGGTTGATGCCGAGCAAATCGAGCGAGCGGCGCAGAAGCTTCACCTCGTTGTCGGCGAGATGGTGGTCGGCCTTCGCGATCTCGACCATGTGTTGTGCCAGCAGCTTGCGACGCTCCACATCGAGGTCGCGGAACATGGCAATCGCCTGCGAACCATTGGTCTCGTAGCCGAACTCGTTGAGATATTCGATCACCGCGTCGATGCTGTCCTCGGGGATGCCGAAGGAGCCGGAGCAGATGCGGCGGAAGACCTCCATCTCGCTTTCCGAAACGGACCCGTCGGCCAGGATCATGCGAAACAGCATCAGCAATTCGGCCGACAGCACCGGATCGTCGGCGACCTTGCGCACTCCGGGGTCGCCTTCGAAGATCGAGCGAATCTTGTCCAGCAGCGCCATCGCCATCGCGTTCCTCCAGAATCGGGCCTCATAGGTAGCGCGTATTGGCCCTTGCGCAAACGGGTTGCCTATGATGGAACGCCGCTGTCTCCCCGTTTGTTCCTCTCCCGGCGCTCTCCGCCCCATGATCGATCTCACCTTTCAAACCGTCGCCATGCTCGGGCTGGCCGCCTTCGTGGCCGGCATCATCGATTCTATCGCCGGCGGCGGCGGGCTGATCACGATCCCGGCGCTGCTCCTGGCCGGTTTCTCGCCGATCGAGGCACTCGGCACCAACAAGCTGCAGGGGCTTTTCGGCTCCGGCTCGGCTACCCTCGCCTATGCGGCCAAGGGTCAGGTCGATCCGCTCAAGCAATGGCCCTCGGCATTGATGTCGCTTCTTGGCAGCGTGCTCGGTGCCATCGCGGCAACAGTCGTTCCCGGCGATGTGCTGCGCGCCGCGCTGCCTCTCATCCTGATCGCGATCGCGCTCTACTTCGCGCTGAAGCCCAATATGGGCGATGTCGACCGCACCGAACGACTGTCGCCCTTCCTGCTCGGCCTCACCGTCGTCCCGGCCATCGGTTTCTATGACGGCCTGTTCGGACCCGGCGCCGGTTCGTTCTTCATGCTGGCCTTCGTCGCGCTCGCCGGTTACGGCGTGCTCAAGGCCACCGCGCACACCAAGCTGCTGAATTTCGCCTCCAACATCGGCGCCTTCGCCGTCTTCGCCACGGTCGGCGTGATCTTCTGGAAAGTCGGCATCGTCATGGGCATCGCCCAGTTCCTCGGTGCCAGGCTCGGCGCCAGCCTGGCGGTGCGCGTCGGCGCGAAGCTGATCAAGCCGCTGCTGGTGCTGACCTGCGTGGCACTGGCCGCAAAACTTCTGATAGACCCGGCCAACCCGCTGCGCGTTCTGATTGGTGTCTGAGGCCAGCGCTGATAGCATTGCCCTGCACGAATCATGTGGAGAGGGAATCCAGACATGAATCTCAGCGCACCCACCCAAATTGTGTTCATCATTTCCGTCGTCATCGCCATCATCGGCCTTCTGGCGGCGCTTGGCGTCTTGTCCTTCATACCGCTGGCGGCGGTGTGGATCATGCTCATCGCCTATATCGTTCTGGCGGTCGGCTGCTTGTTGCGCGGCGTCTGACGGCACGCCCAATCGATCGACTTTTGATTTCGGCGGGCAAGAGCTAAACTCCGTATAGAGGAGATGGCGATGCCTGCCGGAAGCCAGGACAGCGAGAACGAGCCGCGGCATTTTTTCATGCTGCGCCGGGCGCCTGTGCCGGCTTTGCGTTCGGTTGTGACGGATATCTGCGGCTATCGCGAACTGACGCCCGGCCACTACCGCCAGATCGAATACGCGACGCTGATCGTGCCGCTGGTGATCAATTTCGACGCGCCGTTCGCGATCGCACTCGGCCGCCCTCCCCAAGAAGACGACCGCCACGACAGCTTCGCTGCCGGCCTCTACGCCGGCCCGGTGACGATCGATTCCTTCGGTCACAGCTGTTGCCTGCAGGTGAATTTCACGCTTGCCGGCGCAAGGCGTTTCTTCCGCATGCCGCTCAGCGAACTCACCGACCGCATGGTGCCGTTGGACGATGTGCTGGGACATGACGGCGCCGCCTTGCGCGAGGCGCTCGGCAATGAGCAAGACTGGGACCGGCGCTTCGATCTCGTCGAGGACTTCATCGTCCGCCGGGTGGCCGCGGCATCGCCACGAGGACCGCAAATCGCCTGGGCGGTGGACCGGATTCTGGAGAGCGGCGGACAGACGCGCATCGGCCTGATCGCCGCCGAACTGGACTGGAGCCGCCGGCATCTCGCCGAGCGCTTCCGCGATGCCACCGGTGTAGCACCGAAGACACTGGCGCGCATGGTCCGCTTCAACCGCGCGCTTCAGCTGTCGCGGCGCGGAGACGGCAATTGGGCCGGCATCGCCGCCGACTGCGGTTACGCCGACCAGGCGCATCTGGCCCGCGAATTCCGCGACCTGGCCGGCACGACGCCCGGCACGCTGAGCACCTGACCGCAGCCTGTCCGGCCAGATGCCGAAGGTAACATTTCTTCAAGACGCTCCCATCGCATGCCGGCCAGGATGACGCATCGTCCAACCCGACAGGAGATGACCATGTCCACCGAACCGCCCCGCCTCTATCCCGTCATGCGCTTCCGCGACGCGCCCATGATGGTCGACTGGCTCGCCAAGGCCTTCGGCTTCACCGTGCATGCCCGCTACAACGATGGCGAAATGATCCAGCACGCCGAACTCGCCCTCGGTTCCGCTATGATCATGCTGGGGTCTTCACGCCGCGACCGCTTCGGCGAAATCGTCGGCGAACCTGGCCCCAACGGCCGTTCCATCTACATCGCCGTCGACGATGCGGACGTGGCCTTTGCACGCGCCGAGGCGGCCGGCGCGGAAATCCTCGAAGGGTTGACGGACCGCGGCTATGGCAGCCGCGAGTTCATCTGCCGCGACCCCGAGGGCAACGTCTGGTCGCTCGGCACCTATTGGCCGAAGACAGGCATCAAGCCGAACTGACGGTTTCCCGAAAGGGCGTGGCGCGCCCAGATTTCGCATCGGGCCGCGATCCCCCAGTCGCGCTCCCCGATGCGAAATCCGCCATGCGCTAACGTGCCAGACCAAACAGCTCGTCGCAGTCCAGATGTGTTTCCAGCGCCATGGCGATTTCGTCGAGCGCCGCCTCGACATCGGCCCGGTAGTCGATACCGCCACCCGTGACACCGAGGCTTTCCAGGAAACGGGCACGGAAGGCGTCCGCCCCAAACAGGCCATGCAGATAGGTGCCGAACACCTTGCCATCGGCCGATACCGCACCGTCCGGCACATCGTTGATGACCACCGCCGGGCGCCGGCAATCCGGACCGGTGGTGCGGCCGAGATGGATCTCATAACCTTCCAGCGGCAGGTCGAAGACGGTCGAGCGCGCATTGCTGGTGCGGACCGTTTTCTCCGGCTCCATCACCGTCTCGACGTCAAGCAGACCAAGCCCTTCGGTCTCGCGCACGCTGCCTTCGATACCGTCGGGATCGCGTACAGTGCTGCCGAGCATCTGGAAGCCGCCGCAGATGCCGACGACATGGCCGCCACGCCTGACATGGGCAGCAAGGTCGCGATCCCAGCCCTGTTCGCGCAGATGCAGGAGATCGCCGATGGTCGATTTCGAACCGGGAATGACCACCAGCCCGGCATCGGCCGGCAGTGGTTTTCCCGGTGGCACGAACACCACCTCCACCTGCGGCTCCGCCTTGAGCGGATCAAGATCGTCGAAATTAGCGATGCGCGACAACATCGGCACCGCGACTTTCAGGGCGCGTTTCTCACCGGCCGCCAACCGTTCCAGCACGACCGAATCTTCCGACGGTAGCCGCGACGCGGCTTTCAGCCACGGCACCACACCGAAGCAGCGCCAGCCGGTGAACCCTTGGATCGACCGGATACCATCATCGAAGAGCGAAACATCGCCGCGGAACTTGTTGATGAGGTAGCCGGCGATCATGCGCCGGTCCTCCTCCGGCAGGATCAGATGCGTGCCGGCCACGGAGGCAATGACGCCGCCCCGGTCGATGTCGCCGACCAGCACCACCGGCACATCGGCCCGCGTCGCGAAACCCATATTGGCGATGTCGCGCGGCCTGAGGTTGATTTCCGCAGGTGAACCCGCCCCTTCGACGATGACGAGATCCGCGTCTTCCTTCACCCTCGCCCAGGATTGCAGCACCGCCTCCATCAGGCGGCCCTTCATGGTCTGGTAGTCGCGGGCGCGCGCTTCGCCGAAAACCTTGCCCTGCACGATGACCTGCGAGCCGACATCGGTCTGCGGCTTGAGCAGCACCGGGTTCATGTCGACAGTCGGCGCGACGCCACAGGCCAGCGCCTGCAGCCATTGCCCGCGACCGATCTCGCCGCCGCCAGCCTCGCCGGGAATTTCCGCCACCGCGGCATTGTTCGACATGTTCTGCGGCTTGAACGGCCTGACCTTGAGCCCACGCCGCAATGCGGCGCGACAGAGTCCGGCCACCAGCACCGTCTTGCCGACATCGGAGCCAGTGCCTTGCAGCATGAATGCCCGCGCCATGCTCACGCTTCCCCGCCGGTGATGGTGGATTTGGCGGCAAGCGGCCCGCCCCGCCAGAGATAGAGCGCCAGCAACGGTTCGGCGCCCGTCTTCATCGCATGGTTGATGTTGGAGGGATGGTGGATGACCTCGCCGGCCTGCCGGATCTGGAAGGCGCCATCGCCCTTGCGCCAACCCGTACCGCCGGTCAGCGGGATGTAGATTTCCTCGGCGACGTGATGATGATCCGGATAGACGATCCCCGGCCCCAAGATCAGGAGCCCGCCGGCCGCCGCGTCGTTGGCAAAGTGGCCGCGCGTGCCGAACACTTCCAGCCAGCCGTAATTATCGAGGAAGGTGCGATCGAAATCCGCTTCGCCGTAAGTCTGCCCCCACCGTAATACATCACGATGGTCAGCCAGCATGTGCGCCAGCGGCTTTGCTCGCTCTGGCGCGATTTCAATGACGCGGTCAAGGTGGCGAACGCACGGTATGGATTGCGGCTCCAGCGGACGGACTGGCATCGCCCAGTCGACGGCGCCTGCGGCATCGCGCGCCACCGAAGCGTCGGCATGACCGAGGAAAGCATGAAATGCTTCCAACAGCTCGTCGAAAATTGTCGTCACCACCTGCTCCGCTCACGCATTGCCGCACAGCCGCTTTGCCACACTCCAGGGTGGATGTGGACCCAAAGCGCGGGTTGCGCGGGCGCATCATTGGTCTAGATTGCGATGCACGCATAGCTAAAAACGACATATCCGGGAGGACGCCATGGATACCGTCACGACGGCGGCCGGCGGCCAGTTCGAGCTCAACGAAGACCAGCGCGCGATACAGGCGATGGCCGAAGCCTTCGCCGACGAACGCGTCGCGCCGAATGCGCTCGAATGGGACAGGGCCAAGCACTTTCCGGCCGATGTGATCCGCGAAACCGGGCCGCTCGGCTTGGGCGGCATCTATGTACGCGACGACGTCGGCGGATCGGCGCTGGGCCGGCTCGACGCCGTTTTGATCTTCGAGGCTCTTTCCCGCGCGTGCCCGGCCTTCTCCTCATTCATTTCCATCCACAACATGGCGGCCTCGATGATCGACCGCTTCGGCAATGACGAGCAGCGCCAGCGCTTGCTGCCAAAGCTGACCTCGATGGAATGGCTGGCCAGCTACTGCCTGACCGAGCCGGGCTCCGGTTCGGACGCTGCCGCGCTGAAAACCAGGGCGACGCGTTCGGGCGGCAACGGATCGGACTACGTCGTCAACGGCACCAAGCAGTTCATCTCGGGCGCCGGCGATTCCGACATCTATGTCGCCATGGTGCGTACCGGCGAGGATGGCCCCAAGGGCATTTCGACACTGGTCGTGCCCAAGGACGCACCCGGCCTCTCCTTCGGTGCTAACGAGCACAAGATGGGCTGGCACATGCAGTCCACCCGAACCGTCATCTTCGAAGACTGCAAGGTGCCGGCCGAGAACCTTTTGTCGGGCGAAGGCATGGGCTTCAAGATCGCCATGGCGGGTCTCGACGGCGGCCGGCTGAACATCGCCGCATGCTCGCTGGGTGGCGCTCAGTCGGCGCTCACCAAGGCGTTGACCTATGCGTCCGAGCGCAAGGCCTTCGGTTCGACCATCAACCAGTTCCAAGCACTGCAGTTCAAGCTGGCCGACATGGAGACGGAGCTGCAGGCCGCCCGTATCTTCCTCTATGCCGCCGCTTCGAAGCTGGATGCCAAGGCACATGACGCCTCCAAATGGTCGGCGATGGCCAAGCGTTTCGTCACCGACACCGGTTTCGACGTCGCCAACCAGGCGCTGCAACTGTTCGGCGGCTATGGCTATCTGCACGACTACGGCGTGGAGAAACTGGTGCGCGACCTGCGCGTGCACCAGATTCTCGAAGGCACCAACGAGATCATGCGTGTGATCGTGGCGCGGCATTTGATTGGGAAATGAGCGAATAGCGAGTAGCAGGTACAAGGCCAAGCAAGCTGCTCGCGGAAAACACGAACAGTCACACTGCTCTCTATTCGCTATTCCCTACTCGCTGTTCTTCATACCGTTTTGAACAACGCCGGAGCATCCAATGACCACCATCGCCTTCATCGGTCTCGGCAATATGGGTAATCCCATGGCCGCCAATCTCGTCAAGGCGGGCCACAATGTCGTCGGCTTCGACCTGATGCCGGAAAACCTCGCTTTGGCCAAGGAACATGGCCTGACGATCGCCGAGGATAGCCAGAGCGCGGTCAAGGACGCGGATGTTGTCATCACCATGCTGCCGGCCGGCAAGCATGTGCTTTCGGTCTACAACGAGATCGCGCCGTGGGCGAAAAAGGGCGCGCTCTTCATCGATTCCTCCACCATCGACGTCGAATCCGCCCGCAAGGCACATGCGATCGCGCACGAGAACGGCCTTGCCTCCATCGACGCACCGGTTTCCGGTGGAACGGGCGGTGCCGCCGCCGGTACGCTGACCTTCATGGCTGGCGGCTCGAAAGAGGCGTTCGCGCTTGCAGAGCCGGTGCTGAAGCCGATGGCTGGCCGCATCGTTCATTGCGGCGAAGCCGGCGCCGGTCAGGCCGCCAAGATCTGCAACAACATGATCCTCGGCATTTCGATGATCGGTGTGGCCGAAGCTTTCGTTCTCGGCGAAAAGCTCGGCCTGTCGCATCAGGCGCTGTTCGACGTTGCATCGACCTCGTCGGGCCAGTGCTGGTCGTTGACGACCTATTGCCCGGTTCCCGGCCCGGTCCCGACCTCCCCCGCCAACCGCGACTACAAGCCGGGCTTCGCCGCGGCGTTGATGCTGAAGGATCTGAAGCTCGCCCAGGAGGCCGCTCAAGGCTCCGGCGCCGCCACTCCGCTTGGCGCCGAGGCCGCGCAGCTTTATTCCCTGTTCAACGCGCAGGGCGGCGGCGGCGTGGATTTTTCCGGCATCATCAATTTCCTGCGCGGCGATAAAAGCTAAGCCATTACAAACATTCCATTTTCCTAAAATACGGCTCAAAAACTCGGCAAATTTAGATTTGCTTAAGCTCTCGCTAACCACGCGGTAACGATGTGCCTGTAAAAACGGACCCAAGGCGGACGACGCGCCGCCCATGCTCCGGATCAGGTCTCGCGTACCGGAGCCGTTAGTTTCGCAGGTTTTTCAGTAGCGAAACGCCATGCGTATCTGGCAAAGCCGCGTTCCCCGCGAACGCGGTTTTTGCCATTGAAACGCCGCTCCACGCTAATTGATCTATTGTCCGACCAGCCGTCTGAAGTTCGCCTTGACGCGTCGGCCCGCGGGGCGCAACGCGGCATGCATGGAACGCTCCAACGCCACGCCGTTCAGGACGGAGGGCGCCTGCCCCGCCATCAGCTCGGGCCAGAAATTTGCGATCGAGTTGGCCATCGACAGTTGCGCGGCGGTCAAGCCTTCGGCGGTTGCCGCCACCTTCTCCGAAATGGCGCGCATCGTTTCGTCATGCCAGGCCATCCCGCCAGCCTCGGCCGCCATGACCGGCAACCGCAACATGACGACGGCAGGCGCCAGCATCAGGTCGGCGACGGCTCCGCCGCTCGCCGCGCGGCGGCGCTTCATTTGAAGGTTGGCTTTCACGGTGTTGTCCTCACGGGAAGATAAGCCTGAGGCAGGCCAATGCTGGAGCCGGCGGATCGTTCCGCCGGCTCGCTGCGACAAAGCGTCAGGCCTTGCGCAGATCGTTTTTCGCCAGATCGAGCGCCTTTGCGATACGCTCGCAGGCCATGTCGATCGTATCACGGGTCCAGATCAGCGGCGGCGACAGGATCATGGTGTCGCCGGTGGCGCGCAACATCATGTTGTTGGCGATTGCATGATCGCGCACCGTCACCGCAGCACTTCCGGCGGGAAGGAAACGCTCCTTAGTCGCCTTGTCCTTGACGATCTCGATCGCGCCCATGAGGCCGACCGAACGCACTTCGCCGACCAGATCGTGCCCGGCGATACGCTCCTGCAGCGCCTTGGCGAAATACGGCCCGGTGTCGGTCTTCACTCGTTCCACCAGCCCTTCCCGCGCGATGATGTCCAGATTGGCCAATGCCACGGCACAGGCCACCGGATGACCGGAATAGGTGTAGCCGTGGTAGAATTCGCCACCCTTCTCGACCAGTGTCGCAGCAACGCGTTCACCCACCAGCAGCGCCGACAGTGGCTGGTAGCCGGAGGTCAGCGCCTTCGCCGTGGTGATCGTGTCCGGCTGGATGCCGTAATAATCCGCGGCGAACCACTCGCCGGTACGGCCATAGCCGGTGATCACCTCGTCCAGCATCAGAAGCACGTCGTATTTGCGGCAGATGCGCTGCACCTCAGGCCAATAGCTGGCCGGCGGAATCTTGACGCCGCCCGCGCCCATGATCGGCTCGCCGATGAAGGCCGCCACATTCTCCTGGCCTGCCTCGACAATGGCATCCTCGACCGCCTTGGCGGCACGCAGGCCGAAGTCATGGTCGCTTTCACCAGGCAGCGCCAGTTCGTAGGCGTAGGGCATCATGACATGAACGATGTTGGGAACCGCGCCGCCGAGCTGCTTGTGCATGGCATCCATGCCGCCGAGCGACGTGCCGGCCACGGTGGAGCCGTGATAGGCGTTCTTGCGCGAGATGATGCGGTTCTTCTCCGGCTTGCCCATCAGCGCCCAGTAGTGGCGCACCAGGCGCAAGGCCGTATCGTTGGCCTCCGAGCCGGACGAGCCGTAAAACACCTGGCTGACGCCCTTTGGTGCGATCTCAGCCAGCCGCCTGGACAAAAGCACCGGTGTCGGCGTCGAGCATTTGAAGAAGGAATTGTAGTAGGGCAGTTCCTTCATCTGGCGGTAGGCGGCGTCGGCCAGCTCGTTGCGGCCATAGCCGACATTCACGCACCACAGGCCGGCCATGCCGTCCAGAATTTCCGTGCCTTCGGAATCGTAGATGAACGGGCCGTCCGCACGGGTGATGATGCGCGAACCGATCTCGCGCAGTTCCTTGTGGTCCGTAAAGGGATGCAAATGGTGCGCAGCGTCGATCTGCTGCAACTGCTTCAGCGAATAATTCTGATAAGTCATCGGGTTATCCTTTCCTCTTGAATCAATCCGGCAGGAGCCGGAGGCGGATTCTCAAGGGCAGGACGGAGGCGAATAGCCGATGCGGGCGCACAGGCGCATGAGCTCGGCATGACGGGTGCGCGGCGACGGCGTCACTGCGGCATCGAGCTTGCGAGGGTGAAGGTTCACGGCGCGCATCCGGGCACTCTAGCCGACCGCGCGACGGCTGTTCAACCCACCGCGCAGGGCAAGCGCGGAGGCAACCACGAGGCCGAGGCAGATCAGTCCCAGGGTGATGGGCAGGCCAGGCGCACCGAACAAGCTCATCGCGCCGCCGGCCAGCGGCGGCATGGCGATGCCACCCACACCCCACATCAGGGCAAAGGCGGCGTTGCCGGCAATGAGCGCCGGACCGGTGAAGCGCTCGCCGAGCTCGATGATCGCCATCGTATAGACGCCGTAGGACACCGCGCCGAGCACGAACAGGAAGGGCCAGACCAGCGGCGACGTGATGACGAAGGGCAGCAGAGCGCATCCGACGACGGTCGCTACGATGCAGCCAAAGCGCACGACCTGCGCCGACATTCGCTCGGCCAGTAGGCCGAGCGGCACCTGCATGGCGATATTGCCGGCGATCATGACAGTGAGAAGTGCGGACATGCGTGTCTCGGCGATGCCGAAATGCGTGCCATAGACGGGGAGAAGCGCCAGCACCGCCTGTTCGAAGCCGGCGGCGACAACGACCGCTCCAAGCAGCAACCCTGCCAACGGCATGAAGCCCAGCACCGAGACATGGTGGCCGCTCTGGTCCACCTTGGGCAGTTTCGGCAGCACCGCGGCCAGGCAGGCGCCGCAGATCAGGAAAGCGACGATGCCGAGCAGGAAGGGCGACCACCCTTCCGTGCCGACCAGCAGCAGGCAGAGTGGCCCGGTGGCGAACCCCGCCGAGATCAGCGTCGAATAGACACCCATGATGCGGCCGCGCTTCGCCGGCGGCGCCAGCGCGATCATCCACACTTCGCTCAGCACATAGAGCGGATTGGTGACGACGCCGATCATGAAGCGCAGCGGAAACCAGGCATAGACATTGTAGCTCCAGCCGACGAGCGCCAGGGCGAGCGCCGAAAGCACAGCACAAGTCAGCGCCGTACGACCCGGGCCGAAGCGCCGCGCCAGCACCGGTATCAATGGCGACGACACCATGAAGCCGATCGGCGTCATCGCCGCTGACAGGCCAATCATCGCCGGCGGAACACCCTGCCTCTGCAGAATGAAGGACAAAAGCGGATAGGTAAGGCCCTGCGCGATGGCAAAGACCGACACAGTCGCGATGACGCCGGCGATGCCCGCCCAATTGGTCGCCACCTCGTTGTCGCAGGTCTCCGCCGCAGCCATCTCGCTCCCCAAACCGCCGGTTCGACAAGAACCGACCGTCTTCGGGTGCTAGCGGTTCGAGGCGGGAGAGGAAAGAGCCGTTGCCCGGTGATCGCTTGCGCCACTGGCGCGAAGACCCCAGGCCGCCAGCCGTGGTTCAGGGGAAATAGCGAGCGAGCGCGCCCTTTTTGCCGTCGGCATAGGGTTTCAGCCAGTCGTCGCTTGTCTGCAATCCGTCATCGTCGGATGGACCCTTGCCGATCGTACGTCGCCAGGCGCGGAACTTGTAGTGGTCGAACACATCGAGGAAATGCACCGCGTAGGCGGCCGCGAAGGTCTTGTCGCCCTCGACGATCACCAGGTTCTCGTCGTTTTCGTAAGAAGCCTTGTAACCGAGATTGTGGCTGCCGGTGATGACGGTCGCATTGTCTTCCATCGGGTCGATGATGACGATCTTATCGTGCACGATGGCATGGCCGATGGTCAGCACCTCGGCCTGGAAGTCGCGCGCGATCGACGCGCCGGTCAGGTTCGCGGCCCGCACGATCGAGACGTTCGGCATCTCCCACACCTTTTCCGGGAAGACGAAAGGCGCCCTGCCTTGCTTGGTCACCGCCTTGGTAACCGGGTCCTTCTCGGCCTTTTCGTAGTTTGGCATCGCGGCCGGGTCGCTGATCGCGCCTTGCACGATCAGTTTCGGATTTGCCGTAGCCGCAGCAACCGCTTCGGCGATGATCGAGTTCTCGCCGCGCTGGGAGGGATTGAAGACCAGGAACAGCACCGCTTTCTTGGCCGCCCGGATGCGGGCGAAGACATCCGTGAGATCGACCGGCCGCACCGAAATCGTCTTCTTGTTGCGCTGCGGGTCGTTCGGCGAAAACCACACCGTCATGCCATCGATCGGTGCGCTCTGGCCGTCGAGCGGGTTGGCGATGTGATTGTCCTTGCGGAACGGCACACCTTGCGTCTGCACGGCACGACCCGCCGCGAATTCGCTCGCCGGTGGCGGAAAGACGTCCGCCTTCATGCGTTCCCAGTAATCGTTGAAAACCCGCGCCATCTGCGGGTCGTCACGGAGGAAGGCATTGTTGGACTGGCCGCAAATGCCGGTGGTCGTCCAGTTGGTCGAGCCGGTCATCACCGCCTGCGGCTCGCCATGGCTGTCGCGATAGACGGCGAATTTGTTGTGGCCGATGTGGTTGTTGTTGAAGAGCCGGTCGGTCACCGTCACGCCGGCATCATGCAGCGCCTTGCGATAAGGCGCGTTGCCGAAATCCCATTTCTTGGTCTGGTCGTCCTTGCCGGAATTGGAAAGGATGACCTCGACCACATCCTTGGCGCCGATGATGGCGTCGCGCAGCACGTCATCGCCGAGTTCGTAGAGCGCCAGCCGTACCGAGCCACCCTCACTTTTCGCGCGTTTGAGCAGGCTGGTCAGAACATCCGGTACATCACCATGCAGGTAAGCGCGGATCTTGCTGGCGGGGTTCTGCAACTCCTCCCGGATCTTGTCGCGTTGGCCAATCTTGATGCCCGCATCCGCCAGCGCATGCGACATCCATTGCGTCGACAAAACGCCATTGGTGAAGGCGACGCGTGCCTTGCCGAACATCGAGCCGAGGAAAATCGTCGGGCTGACGGCGCCCTGCCCCAGATAGCCGAGCGGACGCGGCGTACCGGTATAGGTCGGCTTGCCGTCGACCTGCGGCGGACGCACTGGCACCGGTTCCAATCCGGGCTTCATGTCACCGACAGGCCGCACGCGATAGGCGACCATCTCGCCATCTTGCCTGACGTCGAGACTGTCTCGCCGGCGGCGCAGCGTCAGATCGCGCCAGAAAGTCTTCTGCACCGGCCAGACGCCGGTGTCCTGCGGTATCCAATCCTGGTTTCGCTGCCCCTTGAACGGCACCCAGGAGGCCAGGCAGCGCTCCTCGCCCGTCGCCGGATAAAGCCGGACGATTTCAAAGCCGAGGCAGCCAGGGATCATGCCATCGACATCCCAGGCGACGAAGGCCACCTCATTGTTGGTTGCGGCTCTCACTTTGACGACGTCGGCCATGGTTTCCCCCTCAGGACCAATCGACATTCATGGATCGGGTGCGGCGGGAGCACTTTAGCCGCTTCTCATGGCGCCACTGTAACGCCGTTCACATTCTGCGGCGCGGGCTGCGACGCGGTCTCGGACGCCACCGGAAGGTGACGTACGTCATGTCGCTTTGCTCGTCCTAGTGGTCGCCGCCTCCGCAATGGCGATTTTCACGGCGGTCCATTATGCGGCCGATTTGGAACCATCACGAGGACCGACCATGACCGCTGCACTGCACCCCGCCGAGCCGGTTCTGGCCACCGATCGCGCCCGCCGCGGCGGCCGCGCAGGAAAACGCGCCGGCGGTTCGGCGGCTTTCGAGCAGCCGGCGTTCCGGCAGCTGAAAAACCCGTTGCAGCCGACGAAGCTAGTTTCCGACGATGAGCTGGAATCGATCCACCTCGCCTCGCTGCGTGTGCTGAAGGAAATCGGCGTCGACGTTCTCCACGATGGCGCCCGCCAGATCATGAAGGAACACGGCGCCGATGTGCGCCCTGGGAGCGAGCGTGTGCGCTTCGACAGCGACATGATCATCGAGCTGATCTCCCACTGCCCGTCGGAATTCACCATCCATGCCCGCAACCCGGCGCACAATGTGCGCTTCGGCGGCAACAATCTGATCATCTCGATGATGGCGTCGGCGCCCAACTGCTCCGACATCGACCGTGGTCGCCGACCAGGCAATCAGGTCGACTACCGCAATTTCCTCAAGCTCGCGCAGATGCACAACATCTTGAACTGCACGGGCGGCTACCCCGTCGAGCCGATCGACATCCACCCATCGATCCGCCACCTCGAATGCATCCGCGACCTAGCACTGCTCACCGACAAGATGTTCCACATCTATTCGCTCGGTAAGGAGCGCAATGTCGACGGCATCGAGATCACCCGCATCGCCCGTGGCATTTCCCGCGAACAGTTGATGCAGGAGCCGTCGGTCTTCACCATCATCAACACCAATTCACCGCTCAAACTCGACGTGCCGATGATGGAAGGCATCATCCAGATGTCTTCGATGGGCCAGGTCGTCATCGTCACGCCCTTCACCCTGTCGGGCGCGATGGCGCCGGTCACGATCGCCGGTGCGCTTGTGCAGCAGAACGCCGAGGCGCTTGCCGGCATTTCCTTTGCACAGATGGTGAAAAAGGGCGCGCCGGTGGGTTATGGCGGCTTCACCTCCAATGTCGACATGAAGTCGGGCGCCCCTGCTTTCGGCACGCCGGAATACATGAAGGCGCAGCTTGTCGGCGGCCAGCTGGCGCGCCGCTACAAAATTCCTTACCGCACCTCCAACACCTGCGCCGCCAACACCGTGGACGCGCAGGCGGCCTATGAAAGCGTTTTCTCGCTGTGGGGCGCCGTCCAAGGCGGCGGCAATTTGATGATGCATGCCGCCGGCTGGCTGGAAGGCGGCCTGCGCTGCTCCTTCGAGAAGACCATTCTGGACATCGACCTCCTGCAGATGGTGGCCGAATTCCTGACGCCGCTCGACCTTTCCGAAGACGCGCTCGGCTTCGACGCCATCCAGTCGGTCGGCCCCGGCGGCCATTTCTTCGGCACCCAGCACACACAGGACCGCTACAAGACAGCCTTCTATTCGCCGATCATCTCCGACTGGCGCAATTTCGAGACCTGGGCCGAGGCCGGCTCGCCGACCGCCATCGACCGCGCCAACCGCGTCTGGAAGGAGCGTCTGGCGAGCTACGAGGAGCCCTATATCGACCCGGCGATCCGCGAGGAGCTCAACGCCTTCGTCGACAAGCGCATCGCCGAAGGCGGCGCGCCGACTGACTTCTGATTTTTCATTCGCCCCTCGATCGCTGATCAAGGAGCATCAACGTCTTGACTCATTTTGTTAGATTGAGAGCCTCAACACCATGAAATCCCACGCTAAAGCGGTTGTCATCGGCGGCGGTGTCGTCGGCTGCTCGGTCCTCTACCACCTGGCCAAGGCTGGCTGGAAAGACGTGATGCTGATCGAGCGCTCGGAACTTACCTCCGGCTCGTCCTGGCATGCCGCCGGCGGCTTCCACACGCTGAACGGCGACCCCAACGTCGCCAAGCTGCAGGCCTATACCGTGCAGCTCTACAAGGAGCTGGAAGAGCTTTCGGGCCAGTCCTGCTCGCTGCACCTGACCGGCGGCGTCATGCTGGCCGACAGTCCCGAGCGCATGGATTTCCTGCGACTGGCTCACGCCAAGGGCCGCTATCTCGGCATGGACACCGAGCTGATCACGCCGGCCGAGGCCAAGGCGATGTTCCCGCTGATGGACGAGAAGCACTTCGTCGGCGCCATGTGGGATCCGGTGGAAGGCCATCTCGACCCTTCCGGCACCACCCACGCCTATGCCAAGGCCGCCAAGAAGCTCGGCGCAGAGATCGTCTTGCGCAACCGCGTTGTCGAGCTAACGCAGGATCCGGACGGCACCTGGAACGTCATCACCGAACAGGGCACGGTCAAGGCCGAGCATGTCGTGAACTGCGGCGGCTTGTGGGCACGCGAGGTCGGCCGCATGGTCGGCGTCGAGCTGCCGCTGCTGGCCATGGAGCATATGTACCTGCTGACCGAGCCGATGCCGGAGGTCGAGGCCTTCAACAAGGAAACCGGCCGTGAAATGGTCGGCGTGCTCGACTTCAAGGGCGAGATCTACACGCGACAGGAGCGCAACGGCATCCTGCTCGGCACCTATGAGAAGGCCTGCAAGCCTTGGTCGCCGGTCAACACGCCGTGGAATTTCGGCCACGAACTGCTGCAGCCCGACATCGACCGTATCGCGCCGTCGCTGGAAATCGGCTTCAGGCATTTCCCCGGCATCGAGAAGGCCGGCATCAAGCAGATCATCAATGGCCCGTTCACCTTCGCGCCGGATGGCAACCCGCTGGTCGGCCCGGTGCAGGGCCTCACCAATTTCTGGTGCGCCTGCGCGGTCATGGCTGGGTTCAGCCAGGGCGGTGGCGTCGGACTGGCGCTGTCGAACTGGATGGTGAACGGCGATCCCGGCTTCGACGTCTGGGGCATGGATGTCGCGCGCTGGGGCGAATGGGCCTCGCTGCGCTACACCAACGCCAAGGTGCGCGAAAACTATTCGCGCCGCTTCTCCATCCGCTTCCCCAACGAGGAACTGCCAGCGGCAAGGCCGGCGCAGACCACGCCGCTCTACGACACGATGGTCGCAAACAACGCTGTGATGGGCGACTCGTGGGGTCTGGAAACGCCGCTGTGGTTCGCCCCCAAGGGCAGCGAGCCGAAGGACATCGTTTCCTTCCACCGCTCCAACGATTTCGAGCATATCGGCAACGAGGTGCGCGCCGTGCGCGAGCGCGTCGGTGTCACCGAGATCGCCAACTTCGCCAAGTATGAGGTGTCGGGCCCGAGCGCGGAGGACTTCCTCAATCGCCTGATGACCAACCGCATGCCGAAGAAGGGCCGCATCGTGCTGACGCCGATGCTGAACGAATTCGGCAAGCTGATCGGCGATTTCACCATCGCCAAGACCGACGAAGAGAAATTTATGATCTGGGGCTCGTCGGCGGCGCAGAAATACCACATGCGCTGGTTCGAAAAGCACCTGCCGAAGGACGGCTCGGTCGCTCTGCACCGGTTCGACCAGACGCTGGTCGGCCTTTCGATCGCTGGCCCCAAGGCGCAGGAACTGCTGCAGAAGCTGGTTGACGTCGACATCTCGTCCACGGCCTTCAAGTTCATGGACTTCCGCGAGATGGCCGTCGGCGGCGCGCCCTGCATGGTCAACCGCATCACCTATACCGGCGACCTCGGCTACGAGATCTGGATGGCGCCGGCCTATCAGCGCCTGGTCTACGCGGCGATCAAGGGCGCCGGCGAGGAGTTCGGCATCGTCGATTTCGGCATGCGCGCCTTGCTTGCGATGCGCCTGGAAAAGAACTTCCCCACCTGGTTCCGCGAACTGCGCCCCATCTACGGCCCGTTCGAAGGCGGCATGGACCGCTTTATCAAGATGGAGAAGAACGACTTCATCGGCCGCGAGGCCGCTGCCAAGGAACAGGCGGTAATGGCCAACGGCCAAGGTTCGAAGCTGCGCCGTGTCTCCTTCATTGTCGATGTCGCCGACGCCGACGTGATGGGCGACGAGCCGGTATGGGCCAAGGTGCCGACCGACTACGGCACGGTCGAGAAGCCGCATGGCTACGGGGCACCACGCTTCGACGAGACCGGCAAGGAAGTACGCGGCTCGACGGCCGCGCAGGGCGCTTCCGCCGTGCGCGGCATCGTTGACGGCGAATGGCGGGTCGTCGGCTGGATCACGTCGGGCGGCTATGCGCACTATGTCAAGAAATCCATGGCCCAGGGCTACGTGCCGGCAGCACTTGCCGAGAACGAAACCGCTGGCATGTTCGAGATCGAGATCCTCGGACATCGCCGCCCCGCCCGCATCAACGTTGAGCCACCGTTCGACCCGAGTGGCGAAAAGATGCGCGGGTGAGAGACGACCGCTTTGACGGGCGAAAAGTCAATTGCCTGGCTTTTCGGTAGCGAACGCCCCGCGCTTGCAAGGGGCCGGAAGGAAGCGGAAATGATCGGCGGCCTCCAATGAACACCGGCACAAACTTCGGCCGCCATCGCAAGATCATGCCATTCGAACCGGGCGGCGGCTCTTCGCCGTCCGGTTCCGAGACCTTGCGTTCGGCGGCACGCGAGAAAGCCGCCGCCCTCAACCAGCATGTCCTGGGCTACGGCCCGGTCGCCGAGGCGGAGTGGGCCGCCGCCGGCATCCCTGCCCCCGACCTGCCGGCGATGCGCAAATACCGGCTTGAGCGCATCCGCGCCGAGCTGAAGCGCCGCGACTATGCCGGCGCCCTGCTCTACGATCCCGTCAACATCCGCTACGCGACAGATTCCACCAACATGCAGCTGTGGGTGGCGCACAATCCAACCCGCCACTGCTTTGTCGCCACCGAAGGGCCGGTGGTGCTGTTCGACTATTTCTCCTGCGAGCACCTGTCCGACCATTCCGGCGTGGTCGACGAAGTGCGTCCGGCGGTCTCCTGGATGTATCTTTATGGCGGCGAGTTGACGGAGCAACGCGTCAAACGCTGGGCCGCGGGCATCGCCGATTTGGTGCGCGAACATGGCGGCGGCAATCGGCGCATCGCCGTCGACCACCTCAATCCCGAAGGCATGGCGGAACTGGCCGGCCTCGGCATCACCATCGGCAATGGCGAAGCGGTGATGGAAAATGCGCGCCTGATCAAATCGCCCGACGAGGTCCTGTGCATGCACCGCGCCATCGTCGCCTGCGAGGCCGCGATGGGGGAAATGGAAGCGGCGCTGAAGCCCGGCATTTCAGAAAACGAACTGTGGGCCGAACTGCACCGCGGCAACATCGCGCGCGGCGGCGAGTGGATTGAAACCCGGCTCCTATCCTCCGGTCCGCGCACCAATCCCTGGTTCCAGGAGTGCTCGTCGCGAAAGATCGAGGCCGGCGACCTCGTCGCCTTCGACACCGACCTGATCGGCCCCTACGGTTTCTGCGCCGACCTTTCGCGCACCTGGCTTGCCGGCGACGGTCGCCCCGGCAACGAGCAGCACGACCTTTACCGCATCGCCGCCGAGCAGATCGCCCACAACACCGAGCTGATGCAGCCTGGCACCGGCTTCCGCGAACTGGCCGAGCGCTCGAAGAACCCGCCGGACGATTGCTTCCCCGCGCGCTACGGCGTGCTTTATCATGGCGTCGGCCTCGCCGACGAATACCCGACCTTGCCGCATGCAGCCGACTGGATCGCCGACACGCCGGACGGCGTCTTGCAGCCTGGCATGGTGCTCTGCGTGGAGAGCTACATTGGCCGGCTCGGCGGCCACGAGGGCGTCAAGATCGAGGAACAGGTGCTGATCACCGAAACCGGCAACCGGCAGCTCTCCGCCTATCCGCTCGACGAAAGGCTGCTTGCTGGCTAAGTGCTTCCTGGCCTGCCATTTTGGTGTGGAAAGTCCCAATCGCGGCATGGCTCACCTCCATGCCGGCGGAGATAGTGGCGGCACAACCGCCCCATACCGGAACAAACCTCATGTCCTCATCCTCCCGCTTCGGCCTCGCCGCGCTCGCCGCCACTCTCGTTTCAACCGTGCCCGCAGCCCATGCCGAGCAGCCGATCGCGCCGAAAGTCCTCGTCATCACCATGTTCGGCGGCGAAGCGAAACCCTGGCTGGAAGGACGCAAGCTCGACACCAAGGTGAAGGTCCCCGGCCTGTCGAAGGAGTACCCGGAGGTCGCTTGCGATGCTGCCGGCCTGTGCGTGATGACGACCGCCATGGGCTACGCCAACGCTGCCAGCTCGGTCTCCGCGCTTGTTTACAGCGGCCTTTTCGACCTCAAGCAGAGCTATATCCTGATTGCCGGCATAGCCGGGGTTGATCCGAGCGATGGCACGCTGGGTTCCGCGCACTGGGCACGTTTCGCGGTCGACGCAGGGCTGCGCCACGAAATCGATCCACGCCAGATTCCGGTCGACTGGCCGGATGGCGTCGTCGCGCTTGGTGCTAAGAAGCCGGGCGAGAAGCCCAAATGGGGTTCGGGCACCGAGGTGTACAAACTGAACGAAAAGTTGGCCGACAAGGCGCTCGCCCTGACCAGCAAGGTGGAGCTTGCCGACAGCGATGAAGCCAAGGCCTATCGCGCCGTTTACAAGACGGCTCCCGGCAATGCCGCCCCCACCGTAAGCATCTGCGACACGCTGTCGACCGATACCTATTGGCATGGCACCAAGACGGCGGAAAGCATGGGCAAATGGGTATCCCTGCTGACCGACGGCGCCGGCAACTATTGCACCACGCAGATGGAAGACAACGCCTCTCTGACGGCCCTTCAACGCGGCGCCGACGCCGGTCTCCTGCAGTTCGACCGCATTGCACTCTTGCGCACGGCCTCCAACTTCGACCGTGAACCGGAAGGCAAGACGGCGGTTGAATCGCTCAGCGCCAACTCGGGCGGCTTCGGCCCGGCAACCGCCAATGCGTACCGGGTGGGCTCCAAATTCGCCGACACCGTCATCACCGACTGGGCGGAATGGCAGAAGGGCGTGCCCGCGAAATAGTCGAACGCTGCGTCTGAAAAGGCTCACCAGGCGCCTGGCGCCTGGTTTTCCAGACGATCTTGGCCGGCGATCAGTTCCGCCTTGCTGGCTGGGGAGACCGCCTCGCGCAGTTTTGCCAGCAGGGCCGACGTTGCACTGCGCGCCGTGATGTAAGGCAAGCCCTTGCGCTGCGCTGTCCAGCCGACGACAGCGACGTCCTTCGCCCGCGGCTCGAAACGCTGCGCCTGGGCCCAACTGCGGGAGTCGATCGTCGCGACATCGGCTCGCCCCTCGGCCACCTCCACGATGGAGTTGCGATGGCCGCCGCTTTCGATGCGCTCGGAAAAGATGTCGAGGCCTTCGCCGGCCGCCTGCAGGTCGCGTGTGATGGCGATGATGCCGGACATCGAATCCAGGCTGTTGAAGGCGAAGCGCTTGCCGCGAAGAAGCTCCAGCGGCATCACCGCCTTGCCATTGGTGGGCGCGGCAACGTGTTGCGCCGGTTGCCGCATGACGATGGCGCTGGAATAGAGGCCGCCCCGGCCGCCTTCCATACCGTCATAGCTCGGCTGGCCGATCACCTGCACGTGGCGCTCCAGTCCGAGCTCCATCGGCCCCCAGCAAGTCTGCGCGAAAAGCAGTGCCGGATGCAGCCACACCGCGTGGAAATCGAGCTCGTCCGGCGGCAGTGTCACCGGATCGGGCATCACGACCTTACCGGAAGCGTCGCGCAGGCCGCCGGCAACCGCCGGCAGATCGGCATTGCGCCGCACGATCCTTTCCGGCGCATCGATACCGGCATGCCGCAAGGCGTCCCGGATCGTCGCCCATTGCGCGTCGACCTCGGCGCGCATCTCGGGCCAGTCATACATCGGCAGCGCCGCAATGAATTTGCTCATGGACCTGATATGATCGTTGCTGGTGGCGGGTTTCAAGCGGCGGGAAGAATGCGATCACCCCAAGGAGCGAACGCGCCTCACTCCTTGGGCGGCTCGGCCGGCACCGGCGCGGTGCCGAGACCATTGACATTATGCGCCCTGACTCGCGGCGTGAACGCCCTGCCCTTTTCCGGCACTCGCCGCAGCGCCGGATGCACGATCGGCTCCTTGGCTTTGAAGGCATAGGCTTTCAGCAACGCGAAATAGTTCGGATAGGCATAGCCATTGTTGGCCTTCAGCCATTTTTCGCGGTCGTCGCGGAACAGCTTCGGCAACTTGTACCAGGCAACCGTCGGCTTCTTGTGATGCACGAAGTGCAGATTGTTGTTCAGGAACAGTAAGGATAGCGGCGAGCGCTCGACGATCACCGTGCGGCCTTCCGGACGCTCCGACCACTGATGCTCGGCGAAAGTCCGGATCGAAATCAGCGACTGGCCGAACCACATCGGCACCAGAATGTAGAGCCACAGCGGCATGCCGAAGCCGAACTGGATCACCGGCACAACGATGGCGAGCCCGACCGCGTGCAGCAACCAGGCCTTTTGGATCGTCTTGTCTCCGGCCAGCATCTGCTTGGCATCGTCAATGAAGAAACCGATCACCGAAAGCCAGGGGCCGAGGATGAAACGGCCGACCATCGTGTTGTTGATTTTGAGCAGGAACTGCATCGCCGCCGGCATGTCGTGATGATGCCAGAGCGCCTTGTAGTAGCTTTCCGGGTCGTCGAGTGGGTCGGTCAGGCGTTCGTCGCAATGGTGGCGCAGATGCAGCGTCTTGAAGCGTCGGAACGGCCAGACCAGGCCGATCGGCGCGAAGACAAAGGCCTCGTTGACCAACGCATTGCGTGTCGGATGGCCGTGCAGGACCTCGTGGATCAGCGAGGACTGCAACGCCACGATCAGCGTCAGCACGGCAAGCGCGACGAGCGGATAAGACGGCCAGATGAGAAACCCTGCGGCGAGCCAGGTGCCGTAACAGCCGGCGGCGAGAAAGACGGTCGGCCATTCGACCGCCGGTTGACTGCTAACCTTGTTACGCTTCTTCGCCATGCTATCGACCACTGCCCCGTCCAGGTGTCGGAACCGCTCCCGATTCCTGACAGCATTGTGTCAGCAGTCACACGCTGTCACAACGCGACAAAGCGCACAAAATGTTGAGATTGCGCACCTTTGCCATCAAGTGTTATATTTAGTGAACAAGCGGTGAGATTCAAATACACGTTGCGGCGCGGTAATACGCTCTAGCGTAAAACATTATGCTACCTGGCGGAGAACAACCTCGATGGACAAGCGCGACCTCTCGACCGTGTTCCGCGAGCGGTTGAAATTGCTCTTGACACGCTCCGACCTCAACCAGTCAGCCTTCGCTTCAGCCGTGGGCATCGACCGTTCGGCGCTGTCGCAACTGCTGTCGGGCGCCTCAACCCGCCTGCCGCGCGCCGAAACGCTGCTCAACATCGCCGCCGAGTTCAAGGTGTCGCTCGACTGGCTGCTCGGCCTCTCCCAAGACGAGGGCGTGACGGGCGAAATCCGCGAAAGCCTGGAGATCGAGGAAGCATCAGGAGGCTTCGAACGCACGCTGATCGCCAAATGGCACGCCGAGGCTGCGGGAACCAAGATCCGCTACGTGCCGGCCGGCATTCCTGACCTTTTGCGCACCGAGGCGCTGGTCGACTATGAGGCCGGCATTTCCAACAAGAGCCGACAGGCACAGGCCGGCGAAACCCAATACCGCATCGACTACAGCCGGCGCCCCGAAACTGACATGGAAGTCTGCATGCCGCGCCACACGCTTGAAATCTTCGCGCGCGGATTGGGCGTGTGGGACGCCTTCCCGCCGGAAGAACGCCGCGAGCAGCTCTTGCACATGGCCGCCCTGCTCGACGACCTCTACCCGACCTTTCGCCTCTATCTCTATGACGGGCGCATGCGTTATTCGATCCCCTATACGATCTTCGGACCGTACCGGGCCGCGATCTATGTCGGCGACATGTACATCGTGCTCAACGCCACCCAGCCGATCCGCACGCTGACCGGCCATTTCGACAATCTGATCCGCGCAGCCGAGATCAACGCGCATGAGGCGGCAGCCTTCGCGCAGCGGCTGGCCGACTTGCCGCTTGCCGTTTCGCGCGGCTGACTGCTACCTCAGGCGGTCGATCAACACAGGAGCCATCCTTGCCAAGTGCCCGCCACATCGTCGTTCCGCCGCAGTCCGGCCGTGCCCTGCGCGTCGCCAAGGGCGAACAGATCCGCATCGTCGATCCCAAGGGACAACAGGTCGCCGACCTGTGGGCCTTCGTCACCGGCGACGAACTCGACTGGCTGAGCACCTCGAACACGCGAGACATCACCGAGCGGCTGTTTCCGGCAATCGGCGAGCATTTCTACGGCACCACCGGCGAGCCGCTGCTGACGCTGATGGCCAACGATTCGCCAGGCCCGCACGACATGCTCTTCCCCGCCTGCAACGCAGCGCTCTACCGGCGCGCCGGCTTCCACGATCACCATCCGAGTTGCCAGGACAACCTGCACAAGGCGCTCGCCGGCGAAGGCATTTCGCTACCCTTCACGCCGGACCCTGTGGATTTTTTCCAGAATTCGCTGCCGACGGTGGACGGCGTGCTGCTGGTCGACGCCTCGATCAACCCGCCCGGCGGCTCGGTGACGCTGCGCGCCGAGCGCGACTTGCTTATCGTCGTCACCGCATGCTCGGTCGACCATCACCCGACCAATGGCGATGCCTGCACCGAAATCGAGGTCGAGGTGCTGCCCGCCTGACCGGAAGCACCGTCGTCGAAGACGTGCCGCCGGCCGCGCCTTCGATTGACTTCACATAAAGACTTCTTTATATCCTTATTTGAAATCCATTTTACCTGAATCCACGTTGAAAGCGCGCGCCATGACGAGCACAAATCCGATCGAAGCCCTGATCGCGGAAAAGGGTGTGCTTCTGGCCGACGGCGCCACCGGCACCAATCTGTTCGCCATGGGCCTGCCGGCCGGCGAGGCGCCGGAAATCCTCAACGAGACCGCGCCGGAAACCATCACCAGGCTGCATCAGGGGTTCGTCGATGCCGGCGCCGACATCATCCTCACCAATTCCTTCGGCGGCACGCGTCATCGGCTGAAGCTGCATCATGCCCAGGACCGCGTTTTCGAACTCAACAAGCGCGCCGCCGAGATCGCCCGTGCCGTCGCCGACAAGGTCGGCCGCCGCGTCATCGTCGCCGGCTCGGTCGGCCCGACCGGCGAACTGCTGATCCCGCTCGGCGCACTGAGCTATGAGGAAGCCGTCGACGCCTTTGCCGAGCAGATCGAGGGCCTGAAGGCCGGTGGCGCCGAAGTCGCCTGGATCGAGACCATGTCGGCTCCGGACGAGATCCGAGCCGCCGCCGAGGCCGCCATCCGTGTCGGCCTGCCCTATACCTATACCGGTTCCTTCGACACCGCCGGCCGCACCATGATGGGCCTGCTGCCGAAGGACATCCACGCCGTCGCCGACGGTCTCGCCGAAGCTCCGCTCGGCGTTGGTGCCAATTGCGGCGTCGGTGCTTCCGACATCCTGGCTTCGCTGCTTGACATGACCGAGGCAAAGCCGGAAGCGACCGTCATCGTCAAGGGCAATTGCGGCATCCCGGAATTCCGCGGCACCGAGATCCACTATTCCGGAACGCCGGAATTGATGGCCGACTACGTGCGCCTGGCCATCGATGGCGGCGCCAGCATTGTTGGCGGCTGCTGTGGCACGTCGTTCCTGCATCTGGCCGCCATGCGCAAGGCGCTCGACGTACACAAGAAGGCACAGCGCCCGACGCTCGAGACGATCGTCGAACGCATCGGCCCGCTGCGCAACAAGGCAGCGACGCCGAACACCGCGGAAACCGCCGAAGGCCGCCGCGAACGCCGTCGCACGCGCCCCTGACCCGAGCGGAAGCGCTTTTCCTAGTTGTTGTTGTCGGCGTAGCGTGCTTGCGCCGTGCCGAGATCGGCCGACGGCCCATCGCTGCGCATCAGCGCTATTTTTTCCGATGCGCGCGGATCGCTGAGCTGTTCAAGGGCTGCACGGAAACGTTCATTGGTGAGCGCGGACAGCGCCGTTTTGCGCGCCGTCTCGACATCCCTGCTCATGCTGCTAGTCGATTGTGATGTTCCCGTCGGCTCGGTGGCCTGCGTTCTTGTCGTCTGAACCCAATTCATATTTCCGTCTATGCGCACGTCCGAACCCTTGATGACCGTCCCTGCCACGACCATTACCCCTGGTCATGTTGCAGTGCAGTGTCGAAACTGGATTGCTTTTTAACGATCGTCGGAAAAACCGGGGCAAACGACCAAAACCGCCCGTCGCCGCGCGGCGTTGTGGACGCAGCATCTCCCGGGAAAATCTCAGTTGGGTAAGGTCCTCTCCCCGCCATGACGGGGAGAGGACAGCCGGTCACTTCATCGCCGCCGCCAACCGCACCAGCGACAGGAATTCAGCACGGTAGCCGAACGGATCGGCGCCACGCGCGGCGTTCGCGATCTCCTGGATACGGTCGTAGCCGAACGTCGCCGTCGCATCCTCGTCGCGCAGCTTCTGGCCGAAAGCAGCCACAGCCACGGAAAAGCGCTGGTCGGTACTGGCCGCATCAAAGGAGGCGACTTCGTTGGTGCCGGTCACCGGCGTGGTGATGAGCTTCGACGTATCCTCCTCCGGCAGCTTGTAGCGGATTTTGACGAAAGCATATTCGTCGGCATTGGCGACGCCGCCATTGCTCGTCGCCGCCTCGCCATAGCGCAGATCGTCGACCTGCTGTGGCGCGCCCTTCGGCGTCAGTTCGTAGATCGCTGTCACCGAATGGCCGGAGCCGATCTCGCCGGCATCGACGCGATCATTGTTGAAATCCTCACGGTTCAAGGCGCGCGTCTCGTAGCCGATCAGCCGGTACTCCGAGACTTTGTCCGGATTGAACTCGACCTGGATCTTCACGTCCTTGGCGATCGGAAACAGCGTCGAGGTCGCCTCCTGAACCAGCACCTTCTCTGCTTCGGCCAGCGTGTCGATATAGGCGGCGGTGCCGTTGCCGTTCTGGGCGATGGTCTGCATCATCTGATCGTTGAGATTGCCACTGCCGAAACCGAACACGGACAGGAATACTCCGGTCCCGCGTTCCTTCTCGATCAGGCGCTTGAGATCATCGTCGTCGCTCTGGCCGACATTGAAGTCGCCGTCGGTGGCGAGCATGACCCGGTTGACGCCGCCCTTGACGAACGATTTCTGCGCCAGCCTGTAGGCTTCGCGGATGCCGGCCTCGCCAGCGGTCGAACCGCCCGGCGTCAGCGTGTCGATAGCCCTGAGTATCTTATCCCTCTCGGCCGCCTTGGTTGGTTCCAGCACCGTGCCGACATCGCCGGCATAGGTGACGATGGAGACGGTGTCATCGGCCTTGAGTTTGTTGACCAGCAGCCGGAAGGCCGATTTTAGCAGCGGCAGCTTGTCGGGTTCGTCCATCGATCCCGACACATCGATGAGAAAGACCAGATTGGCCTTCGGCTGCACCGCCGGCTGCATATCGTAGCCCTTGATGGCGACATGCATCAGCTTGTGCTGTGCATTCCATGGCGCCGGCATGACGCTAACCGTCGTGTTGAACGGCGTCTTGGCCTCGGTAGGCCCCTTCCAGTCATAAGGGAAGTAATTGACCATCTCCTCGACGCGGACGGTGTCAGCCTGCGGTAGCAGCCCTTCCTTCAGCGACCGGCGCACATAGGAATAGGACGCCGTGTCGACATCGATGGAGAAGGTCGAGACAGAGTCTTCCTTCGCCGAGCGCACCGGGTTGGTCTTGAAGTCCTGGATGCGATCGCGGTTTTCCTGGCTAGGCGCCATGACATCGCCCGGCATCGGTGCTGGCATCGGTGCTGCCAGCGGCTCCGCCGTCAGCGTCGTGTTGGCCGAATTTCGCGCCACCGCATCAGCGCTTTCGCTTTCCATCATTGGGGCCTGCGCCGGCGCGGCCGGTTTCGCCTCGGCATGCTTCATCCTGATCAGCCCGCTGCGCGGAGCCGCCGTCAAACGACCGTCCGCCGCAGAGAATTCGGGCTTTGGCGCCGGTGCGGCAGGCGCGATTGCCGGCTGTGCCGGGCTGGCCTCGTCCGCAGGCTGCGCCTGGCTTTGCGCCACGGCTGCGGCATCCTGTTTGGTCGCAACTGGCTTGTCGGCCAATGTCTCGGTCACCGGAATGCCGGCTTCAGGAGCGCCGCGCTGTTCCTGCATCAGGTGGAAAGCCGTGTAACCGGCGATCGGCAGCGCGACGAGACCGGCAATGGCCGGCGTGGCGATGAGCTTCTTCTGCATGATCTCTCTCCAGAGCGTGAGTGCTCGGGAGGTGAGACGCGGCCGCGCCGCCATTCCTTGGGGGGCGGTTTCGATTTTTTCGTCGAAAGCCGCCATCGCGGCGGCGAGCGCCTGCGCCCGCGCCTCAGCGCCGTGTGCAGGCAGCGGCGCGCCGCGCAACTTTTTCAGTTCGTCATCGTCGACCATGGTCACACTTCCCCGGCTGAGTTCACGAGAACCTTCAGCCGTTTCTTCGCTTCATGGATGTGCCAGGAAACCGTTGCCTCCGAGATCGCCATCGCCTCGGCCGCCGCCGCATGGGCGAGCCCTTCGCCATAGACCAGCAGCACGGCCTCCCGCTGCTTGTCCGGCAATTGCCGCACTGCCGCCCATAGCGCTTCCGTCGGATCGCCCGCCTCCGCCGCCTGCGCCTGTCCGAAGATCAGCGCGTGGCTGCCATAGGCTTCGGTCTTGGCGCTTTCTCGAGCACTCTTGCGGGCAAGATCGCGGGCGGCGTTCAGCGTCACCGCGTAAAGCCAGGAAGTGAAGGCCGCGCCACCGCGATAATCGCGGATCGCGCGGCCGAGCCGCACGCAGACATCCTGGGCGATGTCCTCGGCATCGGCGCGGCGTCCACACCAGCGATAGGCGACTCGATAGACAAAGTCATAGTGCCGCTCGACCAGCAGGCCGAACGCTCCCCTGTCTCCCTGTCTGGCCCGCCCGATCAGCTCGGTGTCGGATGCCTCGTCGTCCAGCATCATCGCCGTCATTTGTCGGTTGGACGTTGCGTTCGGGTCAATCCTTGGGGTCGTCAAAAGAAAATTTTCACACCGCCTGCCCGGCGACCCAGCCTGATGACCACGCCCACTGGAAATTGTAGCCGCCGAGCCAGCCGGTGACGTCGACGACCTCGCCGATGAAATAGAGCCCGGGCACCGACTTCGCCTGCATGGTCTTCTGGTCGAGCGCCTTGGTGTCGACGCCGCCAAGCGTTACCTCGGCCGTGCGATAGCCCTCGGAACCCGCTGGCTTGATACGCCACTGGTTCACCGCGGCATCGACCGCTTTCAGGTGAGCATCGTTGAGATCGGCCAGATTGCCGTTGAAGCCGAGCCGCTCAGCGATTGTCTGCGCCAGCTTCTTGGGCAAATGCGCGCCAAGCACGGTCTGCACCGCCTGGCGGCCATTCATCCGCTTGGCGTCGCGCAGGATGGCTGCAACATCGGCGCCCGGCAGCATCGAGATAGAGATCTCGTCGCCCTCGCGCCAGTAGGAGGAGATTTGCAGGATGGATGGGCCGCTGATGCCGCGATGGGTGAACAGCATCGCCTCGCCAAAGCGCGTCTTGCCACAGGAAACCTCGGCGTCGACGGCAACCCCCGACAGTGGCGCTAGCTTTGCCAGCGTGTTTGCGTCGAAGGTGAGCGGCACCAGCGCCGGGCGCGTCTCGACGATGGGGAGATCGAACTGCTCGGCGAGCTCATAGCCGAAGCCGGTAGCGCCCATTTTGGGGATCGACTTGCCGCCGCAAGCGATCACCAGCGACTTGCAGCGCGTCTTGCCGCTGTTGAGCTTCAGTTCGAAACCATCATCCGCAGGCACCACGCTCTCGACCGAGGTAGCAAACCGCATCTCGACGCCGCCGTCCCGCATTTCGGTGACAAGCATGTCGATGATCTGGCGCGCCGAACCGTCGCAGAACAGCTGGCCAAGCGTCTTTTCGTGATAGGCGATGCCGTAGCGCTCGACGAGCCCGATGAAATTCTTCTGGGTGTAGCGGCTGAGCGGCGAGATGCAGAAATGCGGATTCTGCGACAGGAAGCTCTTCGGACTGGCGTGGATGTTGGTGAAGTTGCAACGTCCGCCGCCGGAGATGCGGATCTTCTCGCCAGGCACCGAGGCATGATCGATGATCAGCACGGAGCGGCCGCGCTTGCCCGCCTCGGCTGCGCACATCATGCCGGCTGCACCCGCGCCGATCACGATGACATCGAAAGAATGCATTTGGGGGGTTCCGCAACTGAGAACTGGCCGCCCGACAATTTGGGCGCACCGCCGGCCTGATAGCCAACCGCGGCGGAATTGGCAAAGTCTGGACTAGCCCAGTGTTTCACCAAAAAAGGCGACGAGCCGCTTCCAGTGTCGTTCGCTACCGGTAACATCGAAGACGCTGTGATCGGATACGCACCAGCCATGCTGCATGCCGACATAGTTCTCGATGATGTGGTCGACTTGTGCCTCGCGCAGCGCCTGCGCCAGCCGAGCCGACTGCTCCGGCGGGAAACTGCCGTCGACGCCGGCCGAGCCGACATAAACCCGAGCCTTGATCTTGCCAGCATTCGTTGCCGGGCTGTCCGGCGCATCCGTGCCCAGCCGGCCGCCGTGGAAACTGGCGGCGGCGGCGATCTTGTCGGGATAGGCGGCTGCGGCATTGAGGGCGCGCCCGCCGCCCATGCAGTAACCTACGACGCCGATCGGTCCCTTTATGCCCGTAGCCTCCAGCGCCGAAATGAAGGCGCCGCTGTCGCGAACCGTCATCTCCTGCGTCAAGCCGCCGATCATCGCCATCAGCACGGCCTTGCTCTTCTCCTCGACAAAGGCCGTCTTGGCGTCGAACGGTCCATAGGGCGCATTGCGATAGAGCAGGTCCGGCACCTGCACCGCATAACCGTGACCGGCTAGGCGCTCGGCCATCGAATACAGCGCGGGTCGCGGGCCGAAGGCGTCCATGTAGAGGATGACGCCGGCCTTCGCCCCACCACCGGCACCGAACAGCGCCGCTTTGGCGATGCCGTCCGCCGTCTTGATATCGATGTCGCGTCTGTCGACCGAACTCACCATACGTCTCCTAGCGGGTTGCTCAGCCGCGATAGATAGAGGCCACGCAGCGCAGGGCAAGCGCCGCGCTAGCCTCGATCCTCAATGCGTATCGTGCGGGCGCCGACCAGCGACGCCCTGCCCGCGCCGAACCCCATGACGGCGACGCCGAGACCAAGCGCCACGAACAGGATGGCCGCGGCGGCGAAGCTGCCGGCCCAGCCATGGATCAATCCCACCAGCAATGGCCCGATCGCCGCCAGCACATAACCGACACCCTGTGCCATGCCGGACAGATGCGCCGCCACATGCGGATCGGGCGAACGCAACACGATCACCGTCATCGCCGCCGCGATCAGCCCACCCTGGCCGATGCCCTGCAGGACAGCAAGCGGCAACACCATCGAGGTTGGCGCAAACAGGATGCCGAGCAATGCCGCGACCGCGATGGTGACCAGTACGACATTGACCGCGCTCTGGTTGCGGCAGCGCACGGCGATCGGCGGCACCGCAAGACAGGTGACGACCTGCGCCATCACCGAGACCGAGACGATGGCGCCAGCGGCGGTGGCGTCGAAGCCGCGTTCGCGCAGGATCGGCGCCAGCCAGCCGAAGATGCTGTAGGCCAGCGCCGACTGCAGGCCCATGAACAGCGTGACCTGCCAGGCCAGCCGATCGCGCCACAGGCCGGTGACGCGAAACCCGCTGTGGCTGGCCTTACTGCGGCTAGTCAGAGCCTGCGGCAGCCAGAGCAGCAACACGGCCAGCGCCGGCACCGCCCAGGCGGCGAGCGCACCAGCCCAGGAGCCGGTGACGTAATGTTCGACCGGCAGCGTCAGGCCCGACGCCGCGGCAGCCCCCGCGCACAGCGCCATCGTATAGAGGCCGGTCATCAATGCCATGTTGTCGGGAAAGTCGCGCTTCACCAGTCCCGGCAAAAGCACATTGCCTATGGCGATGGCGGCCCCGGTGATGAACGTGGCGGCAAACAGCAGCGGCACCGATCCGAAGCCACGCAGCGCCGTGCCGAGGGTGACCAGCACCAGAACCCCGAGCAAAACGCGTTCGGCGCCGTTGCGCTGTGCCAGCTTCGGCGCGAAAGGCGCGAAGACGCCGAGACAGACCACCGGCAACGTCGTCAAAAGTGAGGCGCCGGTGCTGGACAGGCCGGTTGCCTGCATCACCTCGGGCAGAAGCACCGAAAGGCTGGAAAACAGCGGGCGCAGGTTGAAGGCGATCAGCACCAGGCTGGCGCCGAGCAGGATGCGGGCGCCACGGCTTGCAAGAACCGGCGGTTGCGGCGGCGGCAGGCTGTCGACCTCGGCGTCGACGAATTGATCGTCGATACCGTCCGTCGCGGAAACCCCGGCCTTCTTGCCGGATTGGCGAAAAGTCTGGTTCATTGCGCAAGCATCCGGTCGAGCTGGAGAAGCACCGGTGCCATGAAGGCGCGCACCGTCGCACCCGCGCGATCGGGGTCGCCGGAGGCGATGGCCTCGATCACCAGCGCATGCGCCGATGCATCGGGTTCCGGAAGATCGTCGCCCAAGGTGGCCTGGATGGTTTCGGCGATGGCGGCAGTGAAGAAATCATAGAGTTCCACCAGCGCCCGGTTGCCTGACATCGCCACGATCGCCTTGTGGAAAGCGAGGTCGCGGCAGACGAAGCTTTCCTGGCCCCCATCCGCGCTGTCGCCACGCTGTTCGAGCAGTTGCCGAAGCCGCGCGATATCGGCGGGCGCATGGCGCAATGCCGCCAGCCGCGCCGCCTCGATGTCGAGCGCCGTGCGCGCCTCCCACTGGTCGCGCAGGCAGGCATGCCGGACCCGCAACAGCGGTCCGGCCGGATCGATGGCCGAGCGCACATAGGTGCCCGATCCCTGCCGGGTGTCGAGAAGGCCTTGCGAGACCAGGGCCCGGACCGCCTCCCGCACGGTTCCGCGGCTGACCGAAAGCTGTTCCGATAAGGCAGCCTCGTTGGGGATGCGATCCCCCACTGGCCAGCGGCCGCCGACGATTTCGGCGCGCAGGTTTTCCGTCGCTGAGTCCGTGAGATTGGTTCGGGTCGCCGGTTGCATGGATACACTCATCAAGTCATCAGATGACTTGATGAGTAGGCCCATCATTGCGTCTGGTCAATCGCGCAAGGCTGCCGACTATGGTGGAACGATTGGGCCAGATCACGCGGTTGAGCCGGTCCGTTACATGCGAACAGGCGCGGCCTCGCCCATTCCGACAATCGCCGGCGTTCAGGCCAATCCGGCAAAGCTCGCCATATGAAAGGCTTGCACCTCCGGAGGGTAACGATACGCGACCCCAAAAGGACAAGCGTTGCGATCCAGACACCCGCCGCTCCGGCAAGGTTCGCCTACGGCCCCATGCACATGCGCAAGACAGGCGTCATAGGCAAAACCATCCGCCGAATAGGCATCGACGGGACAGGATTTCAGGCAAGGTTTTCCGACACATAGGCTGCAAAGATGAATCGGCTTCTCAGGTGTTTGAATCAAAACCTCATCGGCGAACAGCAGCGCGCCGCGGTAGGCATGCCACAGGCCATATTCAGGATGCATGAGGATGCCGAGCGGCGACGGCTTCAACCCCTCCGCCCGCATCGCCCATTGCTGGAACGGCATGTAGGGCTTTTCGGATGGATAGACGGCTCGCGCGCCGAAACTTGCCGCGACACCGTCAATGACGCCCCGCGACCACGTGTCGAGCGGGTTGTCGAGCCGCCGCGGTTGCCGCTGCCGCCACTCCAGGAAATGCGGCCAGGGTGCTGCTCCCGCCTGACCGACCAGAAAGACGGATTTTGCAGGGGCGCCGGTGGGGCCGATTGGCGCCTCGTCGTCAACGCCGAAAACAAAACCGCCGCGCAGGATGAGACCGTGCGCGGCGAGTTGGGTTGCGATATTCCGCGACTTCAGGTCATCGGCTGAAGAAGCCGGTGGGGCACGATGGCTGCTCACACCAATATCTCCGCGCTCCGATCCGGCTTGCTGCCCAGCATCATCCCTCGCCTGGCTGCTTGAAAGCGCTGCGCCAGACTTCCTTGTGAATGATGTTGGCGACTTTAGCCCCGCCTGAATCGGGCTCCTTTCACGTGAAGGCGTCGGGCATCGACTCCTTCTTCTTGGCGATGAAGGCCTGCAATGCCTCGTCGAGGCCCTCATCAAGATGCGGCGCCTCGTAGCTTTCCAGCCAGCGGCGGGCGAGCTCGTTGGCCCGCTGCGGCGCGGTCTTCTGACCTTCGGCCAGCCACTGCTCGTAGGAATTGTTGTCGGCGATGGACGAGCGGTAGAAAGCCGTCTGGAAATTGGCCTGGGTGTGATCGCAGCCGAGGAAATGGCTGCCCGGGCCGACCTGGCGAATGGCATCCATCGCCTGGCCGTTTTCGGAGAGATCGACGCCCTCGGCGAACTTTTGGCTCATGCCGAGCTGGTCGATGTCCATCATGAACTTTTCATAGCAGGAGGCGAGGCCGCCCTCGAGCCAGCCTGCCGAATGGAGGACGAAATTGGTGCCGGCAAGAAGCGTGGAGTTCAGCGTGTTGGCACTCTCGTAGGCGGCCTGCGCGTCGGGCACTTTCGAGGCGCAGAGCGAACCGCCGGTACGGAACGGCAGCCCGAGCCGGCGTGCCAGCTGCGCCGCGCCGTAGGAGACCAGTGACGGTTCCGGCGTGCCGAAAGTCGGCGCACCCGACTGCATGGAGATGGACGAAGCAAAGGTGCCGAACAGCACCGGCGCACCCGGCCGGATAAGCTGCGTGAAAGAAGCACCGGCCAGCACCTCGGCCAGAACCTGCGTCAGCGTGCCGGCAACCGTCACCGGGCTCATCGCACCGGCCAGGATGAACGGCGTGACGATGCAGGCCTGGTTGTTGCGGGCGTAAACCTTCAGCGCGCCGAGCATGGTCTCGTCGAACACCATCGGCGAATTGGCGTTGATCAGGCTGGTCAGCACTGTGTTCTGGTCGACGAAATCGTCGCCGAACACGATTTTCGCCATCGCCACCGTATCCTCGGCGCGTTCCGGCGCCGTCACCGAACCCATGAACGGCTTGTCCGAATATTTGATGTGGCTATAGATCATGTCGAGATGGCGCTTGTTCACCGGCACGTCGACCGGCTCGCAAACCGTGCCACCCGAGTGGTGGATGGACGGCGCCATATAGGCAAGCTTCACGAAATTGCGGAAATCCTCGATCGTCGCATAGCGGCGATTGCCGTCGAGGTCGCGCACGAAGGGCGGGCCATAGACCGGCGCGAACACCGTGGCGTTGCCGCCGATCTGCACCGAGCGCTCGCTGTTGCGCGCGTGCTGGATATACTGGCTCGGCGCGGTCTTGAGCAGGGAGCGGCACAGGCCACGCGGGAAGCGCACGCGTTCGCCCTTGACGTCGGCCCCGGCCTCTTTCCACAGCGCCAACGCCTCGGCATCGTCGCGGAATTCGATGCCGGTCTCTTCAAGCACCGTGTCGGCGTTCTTCTCGATGAGCGCCAGGCCTTCCTCGTCCAGCACTTCGTAAACCTTGATCTTGCGCCGGATATAGGTGAGCTGCGTGCCCGGTCCGCCGCCGCTGCGCGCCGCACGCCGCGCAGCCGCGCCACCACTGGCACCGCGCCCTCGCCTGCCGCCCGCCGCTTCCTGATCGACCGCCGCGTTCTCGCTCATAATGGTTCTTCCTTGAATCCTTCGACCGTCCGGCGGTCCCTCTCCGGATCGTAGCCATGCACCCTATCGGAAACGGCCAGAGAGCGCCAACGCCTGTCGCAAAATCGACAAGAAGAACAACAGATTCCCGGTCGCTTTCCTTTTGCGGAAAGTCGCAAATCAGCTATGGATGCGCGTCGTCGCAGGGTAGGTATTGACGCGACGTTTGATGCCTTGCGACACAGTCGCGCGGCCGCAGGGAGATGGATCAGCAATGTCCGACGACGAGATCATCCTTTCCGAGCTCTCCGATGAGGAACTTGTGCAGCAGATGCACGACGACCTCTATGACGGTCTGAAGGAGGAAATCGAGGAAGGCACCAACATCCTTCTGGAGCGCGGTTGGGCACCTTACGCGGTGCTTACCGAAGCGCTGGTCGAAGGCATGCGCATCGTCGGCGAGGATTTCCGCGATGGCATCCTGTTCGTGCCGGAAGTGCTTTTGTCGGCCAACGCTATGAAGGCCGGCATGCATATCCTGCGCCCGCTGCTCGCCGCCACCGGCGCGCCGAAGCAGGGCAAGCTGGTCATCGGTACCGTCAAGGGCGATATCCACGACATCGGCAAGAACCTTGTCGGCATGATGATGGAAGGTGCCGGCTTCGACGTCATCGACCTCGGCATCAACAATCCGGTCGAGAAGTATCTCGAGGCGATCGAGCAGCACCAGCCCGACATCATCGGCATGTCGGCTCTGCTCACCACCACCATGCCCTACATGAAGGTGGTCATCGACACGATGAAGGAAAAGGGCATTCGCGACGACTACGTCGTCCTGGTCGGCGGCGCGCCGCTGAACGAGGAATTCGGCAAGGCCGTCGGGGCAGATGCCTATTGCCGCGACGCGGCCGTGGCGGTCGAGACCGCCAAGGACTTCATGAAGCGCAAGCACAATCTGCGCGCTTCCGCCTGATCACGAAAAGGCCGCGCCTTGCAGCGCGGCCTTTTTGTCACCAGATTGTCAGGGTCGGCTACTGCAGGGTTTGCTTGACAGCGTGGGCCGTGCTTTTGACGTCCTTGCCGACGCCGCGGACCGTGTTGGCGCAGCCGGACAACGCGAGTGCCACGGCGATGACGGCGAGCGGTACGATGCGTGACAGTTTCATGGACGGTGTCTCCATTGTAGCGATGCAACAGACATCAACGCGACAAGGATAAACCTGTTCCACGGCGATGCCGAGTGTGTCCGGCGATGTTGGAGCGATCCGCCATGGCGGCAAGACAGAACCTCGATGCGACAACCATCGCCGACGCCGTCATCACCAAGGATGGCGAAGTTCGCGCAACCGCGCCGCTTGCCCAGCGCGTGCGCGTCATCGCCTGCGGTGCCATTGCCCGCGAAGTGCTCGCCGTTTGCAGGGCCAACAACCTCGATCACGTCGACCTGATTTGCCTGCCGGCGATCTGGCACGTCTATCCCGACAAGATCGCCCCGGCCATGCGCGAGGCGATCAGCAAGGCACGCGACGAGGGCTACCGGCGTATTTTCATCGGCTATGCTGAATGCGGCACGCGCGGCGAGCTCGACAAGATTTGCGCCGAGGAAGGCATCGAGCGCATCGGCGGCCCACATTGCTACGCTTTCTTCAGCGGCAACGACGCATTTGCCAAGATCGTCGACACCGAATTCACGGCGTTCTACCTGACCGACCTCATCACCCGCCAGTTCGAGGCCTTCGTCATCGAGCCGCTCAAGCTGGACAAGCATCCCGAACTGATCAGCATGGTGTTCGGCAACTATACCAAGATCGTCTATCTGGCGCAGACTGAGGACGAGGATCTCCAGAAAAAGGCGAAATGGGCGGCCGACTATCTGGGCCTCGACTACGAATACCGCTTCACCGGCTATGGCGATCTTGCCCCGGCCATTCTTGCCGCGGCGACCCGCTGAACGCGCCACCGAGGCGACCAGGTCAGAAAATGGCCTAACACCGGCAACACTCACGCTCTGGTTTTCTGGCCGCTGCTTGCGCTATAAGTCGCGCAACGGGGCGCTTGATCGAAATACCGGGGGAAATCATGACTTTGCGAGCCATCATGTTTGCGGTCGCCGCCACCCTGGCGACCGGCTCCGCCCATGCCGATGGCACCGTGCAGAAGATCATGACTGCCGCCGACAAGACACGGCTCGCCCAATATGGCGAAACCCGAAAAGCTGCCCTGGCGGAAGCGAAGGCGGGCCAGCCCGCCGAGGTGAAGGAACTGGATGAAGTCCTGGCCAGGCCGATGGTCGCTTTCTCCAACAAGGATCTCACCGGCATGTGGCAATGCCGCACCATCAAGGCCGGAGGACTTGGCCCGCTCGTCATCTATGGCTGGTTCAAGTGCCGTATCAGCGACGACGGCTCCGGCTGGATGCTAGAGAAGACTACAGGCTCGCAGCGTACCAGCGGCCGCTTCTACGACGACGGCGAAAAACGCTCGATCTATCTCGGTTCCGGCTTCGTCGCGGGTGAAAAGCCCAAGCGTTATGGCGCCGGACCGAAGACCGATCAGGCCGGCTATGCCTTCCGCACCGGCGCCAATGCCTGGCGGATCGAGTTTCCGGCGCCCTATTACGAATCCAAGCTCGACATCATCGAATTCAAACGCTGACGGCCTGCGGTTTGTGCACATAAGCTGACATAAAGGATTAACCCGCGCCGTCGAGAATGATGGCGCGGCACGACTTCGAAAGGCGCTACTCCGCGTCGAACGGTTGGACTTTCAGGAATGAGCGAAGTTGCGGGCACCGCGCCCATCGTCATTGTTACCGAGGGCGGCGGACACATCTGGGCGATCGTCAATGCCATTGCCGATCGCTTTGGCCCGGTGACGGTTATTCTGGAAACGCCGATCTCGAAATGGCTGCTGCTTAAGCGCCGTGCCCGCCGGCAGGGCTGGATCTCGGTGCTCGGCCAGATGGGAACCATGGTGCTGGTTCGCCTCGGCAAGCGTTTCGGCGCCAGCCATGTCGAGGAAATCGTAGCTGAATACAATTTGAAGACCGAACCGGCACCGAACCAGCACATCGTGCAGGTGCCTTCCGCCAATGCGCCACAGACGGTCGAAGCCATTGCCGATATCAGACCGAGCGTCGTGTTGCTCGCGGGCTGCCGGGTGCTGACCAGCGAGACACTGGCATCCATCCCCTGCCCGGTCATCAACTATCACGCAGGCATCAACCCGAAGTACCGCGGCATGAACGGCGCCTATTGGGCGCTGGCGAACAACGACGCGCAGAACTTCGGCACCACCGTGCATCTCGTCGACGCCGGCGTCGACACCGGAGCGGTGCTGCGCCACACCCGCGGCAAACCGGAGCATGGCGACACCATCTCGTCCTATCCGCTGCGCCAGGCCGCGATTTCACGCGATGCCTGCATCGAGGTGATCGAGAAGGTGCTGGCCGGTCGCATCGAACCGTTCGATCCTGGCCTGCCTTCGCGAATCTGGTTTCACCCGACGATCTGGTCCTACCTATGGACCGGGATACGGCGTGGCATCTGGTAGGCCAGAACGGTCCGCTCGTTTACCTAAGGACAGGCGAGCGTTAGACTTCGATCATGGCTGAGATTGACCACCGGCAGATCATCGCGTCCCTCTCGACCGAGGATCGGCGCGACCTCACCGAAAAACAGGATGCGCCAGGCGTGCTGCGGCTCGCCGCCCATGGCGGGCTGATCGTGCTGCTTGCCATCCTCATCCTGCTCAAGGTGCCGTTCTGGCCCGTTCTGATGCTGCCGCTCGGCATCCTGATCGTCTTCCTGTTCACGCTGCTGCACGAGACCATCCATGAGACGGCGTTCCGCACGGAAAAGCTGAACCGCATCGTTGCGGTTGTTAGCGGCTTCCTCATTCTGTTGCCGCCGGCATGGTTCCGCTATTTCCACTTCGCCCATCACCGCTACACGCACGACCCCGACAACGACCCGGAGCTGATGAGCCCGAAACCGGAGACGATCGCGCAATATCTGCGCTACCTGTCGGGCTGGCCGTATTGGAGCGGCATGGCGAAGGTGGTCACAGCCAATGCGCTCGGTCGAAACAGCGATTCCTTCGTGCCTGAAAAAGGCCGCGCCAAAGTATTGTCCGAGGCTCGCTGGTTCCTCGCTCTCTATGCCCTGATGTTCGCCGGTTCGGTCCTGCTGCAGTCGACGGCACTGCTCTGGACATGGATTGTGCCGGTATTGATCGGCCAGCCGTTCCTGCGCACCTATCTTTTGGCCGAACACACACGCTGCCCGCATGTCTCCAACATGCTGGAGAACACGCGCACCACCTTCACCACGGCAATCGTTCGTTTCGTGGCGTGGAACATGCCCTACCATGCCGAACATCATTCCTACCCGGCGGTGCCGTTCCACCGCCTACCGCGCTTTCACAGGATCATCGCCGAACATCTGCGCTCGACCGAGCGCGGTTATGTGCGCTTCCACCGCAAGCTTGTCGCCAACCTCGGCAAACCTGAGTAGCAAGACCGCGAGAGATCACATGGAATTCACCAGGCGGCATCGATGCTGGTAAAACCGGACGATCAGCTACTGGTCAGCGCTTCTTCCGTCGCGCGGTTGCGCGAATGTCTGGTTCCCGGCCTTCGCGCCAATCGATGGAATGGCGCTTCGACGAGCGTGTAAAAAGTGCATGTCGCGGCAGCGATCGCGCAGAGCTGCGCCGTCCAGGCGAGGAGATTCGCGGCAACAGTGTCGTTGAAGGCCACGCCCGACACTTACTCGGACTCGAAATACCCGATCACTGGGTAGTGGACGAGATAGAGCGAGAACGACGACCCGGAACCCGCGCGAATATTCCGCACGCAGACCGTTGCTTCGGCGAGCACTCAGCCGAGAATCCAGTTCGGTAGGCCAACAATGATCAGCGTCGGCATCGAGAATTCCCAACAATGTTGGATCGGCCAGCGCGCCGCGACAATTGCCAAAGCGACGAGTGACGTAACCAGGAAGGTCGCCGTTATAAGACCGCGCCTGAACAAGAGGAAGAAAGCCAGCCTCGGAAAACAAGCCGTCCCACCGGGACCAAAGGCTGCTGAAGAATTCTACTGCTCTCCTCCGCGAATTGCTCGCAACATCATCCCCGGCAATCGACAAGACCAATGTCCACGAGATAGGCAACTTCAATGAGATAGGCAAATGTTCTAAAGGAACCGTATCGAACTCAACCCCAAGGCGAGTTCGGGTGGAATCCTTCGCGGAACAGCTCTCTGGCTCGGCCTGTCACACTTTCCGTATCTCGGATCGCCCCGCGACAATGGCCGCGCCGAGATGCTCGGGTGGCCTGCAACACGAAGTTAGCCCCCTTGGCTGCGTCTTGAAGGAAAGATGTGGCTTGTCGCGCAAGAGCCGTTTTTTCCAGTTGTCGGCTGGTGCCTTGAACTCGCGGCCGGTCTATCGTTTTGCGACATCGTCGCGCGTCGCTTTTGAAGGCGCGCGCGTCGTCTGATGAGAAGCGGGCTATTCCCGCTTTCGGCAATGCTCCAACCATCGAAGGAACAAGTACAAATGGCCGATCTGATCGTCGTCTACTGGCGTGACATCCCCGCCCAGGTCATCGTCAAAAAAGGCAGGCAGAACGCCAAGCGCGAATTGCCGTTGCGCTTCACCGAAGCGATCGACATGGCCGCGATGCGTTCGGGCGCGGCCGAGACCGACGCCTATCTCGCGGAATGGCGCAAGGCCGACCCGATCCCTGTCGGCGAGGACCTCGAGGCAGAGGTGGAAAAGGCAGCGGCGGCCATCGACGCGGAGTATAGCCGGGAGCGGCTGGTCGCTCTCGCCAAGGCAGGCGGCAAGGAAAATGTCTGAGACCCAGCCGACACCGAATAAGAGCCCGGCAGGCGATACGCCCGCGGCAGGCGGCGTCACCCAGGCGACGCTGGTGCGCAAGGCGGCGCCGAAAAGCGACTACAAGCCCGCCGACGTGTCGCCGCAGCGACGCGTGCAGCGCTCCTATTCGGTTCGGTTATGGGCAATCCGCCATTCCAAGCTGCTCGAATGGTTCTACAGCCGCTTCGCCGATGCCTTCCTGTTGCTCCATCCGCTGTGGAGGGGCATCGGCTACGGCCGCGTCGAGGCGCCGGTCAAATTCGTCGAGAAGCGTGTGAAAGGCCTGATGTTCGACTGCCGTATGTGTGGCCAGTGCATCCTGTCGTCGACCGGCATGTCCTGCCCGATGAACTGCCCCAAGCAGTTGCGCAACGGCCCTTGCGGCGGCGTACGCGCCAACGGCAATTGCGAAGTCGAGCCCGACATGCCCTGCGTATGGGTCAAGGCCTGGGAAGGCTCGCGCAACATGGTCAAGGGCGATGCCATCCTCAACGTGCAGAAGCCCGTCGACCAGTCACTCAGGGAAACGTCGGCGTGGCTGCGTGTCACCGCACAGGCCGCTGCCGCGCGTGAGGCGGCCAATAACCCCAACACCGGAGCACCAGCATGACCCCGCCGCGTCCGCCACAGCGCGACGAGAACCCCGCTGGCATCCACCTGCCGCTGGAACCCCTGCCCGGCCATTCCTCGCGCGGCCGCCTCGAACGCGTCCTGCGCCGTGGCGAGTTCGCGGTGACCACCGAACTCAACCCGCCCGACAGTGCCGATCCGGAAGACGTCTACAACCGCGCCAAGGTTTTCGATGGCTGGGTCGATGCGATCAACGCCGTCGATGCCTCCGGCGCCAACTGCCACATGTCCTCGGTCGGCATCTGTGCGCTGCTGACCCGCATGGGCTATGCCCCGGTCATGCAGATCGCCTGCCGAGACAAGAACCGCATCGCCATCCAGGGCGACGTGCTGGGTGGCGCAGCCATGGGCGTGGCCAACATCCTTTGCCTCACCGGCGACGGCGTCCAGGCCGGCGACCAGCCCGGCGCCAAGCCGGTGTTCGACCTCGATTCGATGTCGCTGCTCGAAACCGTCCGCATCATGCGCGACAACGGCAAGTTCCTGTCCGGCCGCAAGCTGTCAACGCCGCCGCAGGTTTTCCTCGGCGCTGCGATCAATCCTTTCGCCCCGCCTTATGACTTCCGCCCGATCCACCTTGGCAAGAAGATCGCCGCCGGCGCGCAGTTCGTGCAGAGCCAGTATTGTTTCGACGTGCCGATGTTCAAAACCTTCATGCAGAAGGCCCGCGATCTCGGTTTCACGGAAAAGGTCTTCATCATGGTCGGCGTCGGCCCGCTGGCCTCTGCAAAGACGGCAAAATGGATCCGCTCCAATGTGCCCGGCATCCACATTCCCGATTCCGTCATCAAGCGGCTGGAAGGCGCGCAGGATCAGAAGAAGGAAGGCAAGCAACTCTGCATCGACATCATCAACGAGGTGAAGGAAATTCCCGGCGTCTCCGGCGTCCATGTGATGGCCTACCGCCAGGAAGAATATGTCGCCGAAATCGTCGATGAATCGGGCGTGCTCAAGGGCCGCCAGCCCTGGAAGCGCGAGGCGCGCGCGGACGACGCCCGTGTTGCCGAGCGCCTTGATCATCTCTTGCATGATAACGTCACCGAAACCCAGATCGACATGGTCAAGACCGCGCATTGATAGCGCGGGCGTCACCATTTGCTTGATCCACACCAGATAACGATATAAAGAAGTCTTTATATCCAGAGGGAGTTTGAAATGACCCGCACCATCGTCGCCTCGGCGACCCGTGAAATCGTCATCGGTTTCGACCAGCCCTTCTGCGTCATCGGCGAGCGCATCAACCCGACCGGCCGCAAGAAGCTGGCCGCCGAGATGGTCGCCGGCAATTTCGAGACCGTCATCAAGGACGCACTCGAACAGGCTGCCTGCGGCGCCACCATGCTCGACGTCAATGCCGGTGTCACCGCCGTCGACCCCAACGCCACCGAGCCGGCGCTTCTGGTGCAGACGCTGGAGATCGTGCAGAACCTGGTCGACCTGCCGCTGTCGATCGACTCCTCCGTCACCGCGGCCATCGAGGCCGCACTGAAGGTCGCCAAGGGCCGCCCCCTGGTGAACTCGGTCACAGGCGAGGAAGAGAAACTGGAAGCGATCCTGCCCCTGGTCAAGAAATACAACGTCCCCGTCGTTGCCATCTCCAACGACGAGACGGGCATTTCGATGGACCCGGATGTGCGTTTCGCCGTGGCCAAGAAGATCGTCGAGCGTTGCGCCGATTTCGGCATCCCGGCGCATGACGTCGTCGTCGACCCGCTGGTGATGCCGATCGGCGCGCTGGGCGATGCCGGCCGCCAGGTGTTCGCGCTGCTGCGCCGCCTGCGCGAGGAACTCAAGGTCAACACCACCTGTGGCCTGTCGAACATCTCGTTCGGCCTGCCGCACCGCCATGGCATCAATGCCGGCTTCATCCCGATGGTTATCGGCGCCGGCATGACCTCGGCGATCATGAACCCGGTTCGTCCGCAGGAAATGGAGGCCGTACGCGCCGCCAACGTGCTCAACGGCACCGATAAGGATTGCATGAACTGGATCAAGACCTACAAGGACTACAAGCCGGCCGAGGGCGGCCACCCCGTTGCCGCTCCGGTCGCGGTCAATGCGCCCGGTGACGCCGCTGCTGGCGGTCGCCGGCGTGGCGGCCGCGAAGCACGCATGGCACGGGGGTAATCGGTCGCAATTGAAATGAACTCGCCCGCCAACATCACCGATCCTCTCGTCCTGTTCATGCCGTCCGGCAAGCGCGGGCGGTTCCCTGTCGGCACGCCGCTGCTCGACGCAGCCCGCCAGCTCGGCGTCTATGTAGAATCGGTATGCGGCGGGCGCGCCACTTGCGGGCGCTGCCAGATCGAAGTGCAGGAAGGCAACTTCGCCAAGCACAAGATCGTCTCCTCGCTCGACCACATCTCGCCGAAGGGCCCGAAGGAAGAGCGCTACGAACGCGTGCGCGGCCTGCCCGAAGGGCGGCGCCTGTCCTGCTCGGCCACCGTCCAGGGCGACCTCGTCATCGACGTGCCGCAGGACACGGTGATCAACGCCCAGGTCGTGCGCAAGGCCGCCACCGACCGCGTCATCGAGCGCAACTCGGCGGTGCAGATGTGTTATGTCGAGGTCGAGCAGCCCGACATGCACAAGCCAACTGGCGATCTGGAACGCCTTAAGGCGGTGCTGGAGAACGACTGGGGCTGGAAGGATCTGCGCGTCGCGCCGCATCTCATCCCCGAGATCCAGAAAATCCTGCGCAAGGAGAACTGGGCGGTCACGGCGGCAATCCACAAGGACATGGAGTTCTCGCGCGCAACCGTCATCGCGCTCTATCCGGGCCTCAAGAACGAGGCCTACGGCATAGCCTGCGACATCGGCTCGACCACAATCGCCATGCATCTGGTCTCGTTGCTGTCAGGTCGCGTCGTCGCGTCTTCCGGCACGTCGAACCCACAGATCCGCTTCGGCGAGGATCTGATGAGCCGCGTCTCCTACGTGATGATGAATCCGGACGGACGCGAGGCGATGACCAAGGCCGTGCGTGAGGCCATCAACACGCTGATCGGCAATGTCTGCGAGGAAGGCGGCGTCGATCGCCACGATATCTTCGACAGCGTCTTCGTCGCCAACCCGATCATGCACCATCTGTTCCTCGGCATCGACCCGACCGAACTCGGCCAGGCGCCTTTCGCGCTTGCCGTTTCGGGTGCGGTGCAAGGCTGGACCAACGACATCGGCATCGACGTGAACAGCGGTGCGCGTTTCTACACGCTGCCTTGTATCGCCGGCCATGTCGGCGCCGATGCCGCCGGCGCGACGCTGTCGGAAGGCCCTTATCGGCAGGACAAGATGATGCTCCTGGTCGATGTCGGCACCAATGCCGAGATCATCCTGGGCAACAGCGCACGTGTCGTCGCCGCCTCGTCGCCGACGGGACCGGCCTTCGAAGGTGCTGAAATCTCGTCCGGCCAGCGCGCTGCCCCCGGCGCCATCGAACGCGTGCGCATCGATCCCGAAACGCTGGAACCGCGCTATCGCGTCATCGGCACCGACAAGTGGTCGGACGAGGAAGGCTTCGAGGAAGCATCCTGGACGACCGGCGTCACCGGCATTTGCGGTTCGGCCATCATCGAGGTGGTGGCGGAGATGTATCTCTCCGGCATCATCTCGGAAGACGGCGTCGTCGATGGCTCGATGATGGCGAAAAGCCCGCGCATCATCCAGAACGGCCGCACCTTCTCCTATCTGCTGCGTGAGGGCCGCCAGGGCGAACCGCGCATCACCGTTACCCAGAACGACGTGCGCGCCATCCAGCTCGCCAAGGCTGCCCTCTACGCGGGCGTCAAGCTGCTCATGGAAAAGCAGGGCGTCGAAACTGTCGACACCATCCGTTTCGCCGGCGCCTTCGGCTCCTTCATCGACCCGAAATACGCCATGGTGCTTGGCCTTATCCCCGACTGCGACCTTTCCGAGGTCAAGGCTGTCGGCAATGCCGCGGGTACCGGGGCGCTGATGGCGCTGCTCAACCGCGACCATCGCCGCGAGATCGAGAAGCAGGTGGCGAAGATCGAAAAGATCGAAACCGCGCTCGAACCGCATTTCCAGCAGCTGTTCATCGATGCCATGGCGCTGCCCAACAAGGTCGACCCCTTCCCCAAATTGGCCGAGCAGGTGAAGCTGCCACCACGCAAGGCAACCAGCGAAGACGGCGTTGGTGGCGAAGCCACGCCGCGACGCCGCTCGCGCGAGGAACGGGCAGCACGGCGCGGCCGCGAATAGCGGTCCGCCGGGCTGATTGCCATTCAGGCCGGATGACGCGACGAGCCCCGCTGTGGCATCCGGGACACAGGGAACGGTCAAGGCCCCGGTCACGCCGGCTCTCCTTGACCGGGTGCCATGTTCTCGCCCCCTTTTGCGGCCAGTCACAGCTTTCCATTCGCGCCGCTCGACGCTCGTTTCCGGTCGCCACAATCCCTTTCTTGATACGCGCATCTTCACCGAAGCGTGATCGCCGGTGATTGGAAGCATTCAGACTTTTCTGCGACGAACCGGCTCAACCGAAATCAATACGATCAGGTTCCGCAATGTCCGTTATGCTCACCCGCCGCATGTTCGTCCTCGCCATCCCCTTCGTTGCGGCTGGCTGCACCATGACGCAGAAAGTGGCCTCGATCAAACCGGGCAAGCGGGAAGTTCCGCAATATTACAAAGACATGTATGCGCCGGTTGCAGACGATGCATTCCCCATCCCCGCCCCGGACCTTACCAAGATCAACCCGAAATTTTACCGTCAGGAAGTCGCCTACCAAGGCTCCGAGCCGGCAGGCACCGTTGTCATCGACACGCCGAAACGCTTCCTCTATCTGGTGCTCGGCGAAGGACGCGCACTGCGTTACGGCGTTGGCGTCGGCAAGGCCGGGCTGGCGTTCGAGGGCAGCGGCGTCATCCAGTACAAGCGCGAATGGCCGCGCTGGACGCCGACGCAGGATATGATCGCCCGCGAGCCGGAGCGCTACGGTCCGCTCTCCGCCGGCATGGAGCCTGGCCCGACCAACCCGCTTGGCGCCCGCGCGCTCTATCTGTTCAAGAACGGCGCCGACACGCTCTACCGCATCCACGGCACCAATGAGGATTGGTCGATCGGCCGCTCGATCTCATCCGGCTGCATTCGCCTGCTCAACCAGGACATCATCGACCTGCACCGCCGCGTGCAGAGCGGCACCCGCGTAGTCGTGTTGCAGCAGGATACGGTGCCCGCCGCCTGATACGCGGCCGCACGCACCTTTCCTGGGCGACGCTACCCGCGTGCGGTGGCGCAAGCCGATAACGCTGCGTGATCCTTGACATTTTCCGGCGCAGACCAAAATTTGGGATGGGGGCATTCAAAGGCCGGCCTGCCGGCTCAGCATCCGTCGGTCGCATCGCATGGCCAGCATCCGCAGCAACGTTGTCTCGTTTGTCCTGAAGCACACCCGCAAGAAAGCATTTTCCAGCCCTGAGGCTATGCATCGCTGGATCCAGCATGCGCGCCGCAAGCAGAGCCATCAGCCACCGCCGGCAATCATCCAGCGCTTCGACGTCAAAACGCGCAGCGTCGACGGCTTTCCCGTCTATGAGATCGCGCCGCGAGACGGCGGCACCCGGCGGATTCTTTACCTGCATGGCGGCGCCTATGTCTTTGAAATCACGTCCTATCACTGGGCGTTGATTGCCGAGATGGCGGAACGGCTGGGCTTTGGCGTCACCGTGCCGATCTATCCGATCGCGCCGGAACACGACTTCCACGACATGTTCGGCATGGTCGGTGCAGTCTATCGTGGAATGCTCGAAGAGACGGCGGCCAGCGAGATCGTCTTCATGGGCGATTCAGCCGGCGGCAACATGGCCGTGGTGCTGACCATGATGATGGCGCAGGATGGCCTGCCGGCGCCCGGCAGCCACGTGCTGATTTCGCCCGGTCTCGACATGTCGCTGACCAATCCGGACGTTTTCGCGGCCGAGCAGCATGACCCCTGGCTGGGCATCCCCGGCGGCCTGGAGGCGGTCAGGCTCTACAGCGCCGGTATGGATCGCAGCGACTGGCACATCAGCCCGCTCTATGGCGACCTCACCGTCCTGCCGACAACCCTGCTCCTCACCGGCTCGCGCGACCTGTTGACGCCCGACAATCTGATCTTCGCCGAAAGGGCGCGTGCCGCCGGCGTCGACATCGAGCTGGTCCACGAAGAAGGCATGTTCCACGTCTGGCCGCTGATCAACATGCCGGAAGCGCGGCGCGCGCGCGACCGCATCGTGACGTTCCTGAGCAGGCGCGAGAGGCAGCCCGGCCTGGCCTTCGCGGCCGAATAGCCAGGAACGGCCTAGAACTTCCCCGTTTCCCGGAACACGTCGAAGGTAGCGCGGATATGGTCGGCCACCGCCTTGACCGGCGCACTGGCGTCCGGCGTCACGATCATCGCCAGATTGTAGCTGCCGATATGCGGCAGACCGTCCTTCGGGCCGAGCTCGACCATGTCGTTGCCAAGGAAGGATTTGGGCAGCGGCGCCACGGCGAGATCCGCGAGAATGGCGGCGCGCTGGCCAGCAGTGTGTGCACTCATATAGGCAACGCGATAGTTGCGGCCATCGCGGCCGAGCGCATCCAGCGCCCCTGCCCGCCACACGCAACCTTCTTCCCAGATCGACACCGGCAGCGGCTCGCGCAGATGCGCGCATCCACCCTTGGCGCCCGCCCATACAATCGGCTCGGTTAGAAGCACCTCGGCGCCGATAGCGCTGGTCTTGTAGGAATTGGTCAGCAAGGTGATGTCGAGCACACGGTCATCCATGCGCCGGCGCAGATTGATCGACTGGTCGATGGTGACATCGACGGCGATCGAGGGATGCGAATGCGCGAAGCGCTTCAGCACATGCGGCAGGACCCGTTCGCCGTAATCGTCCGGCGAGCCCAATCGCACCACGCCGACGATATCAGGCACGATGAACTTGGAGACCGCCTCGCGGTTGATGGCCAGCAGCCGTCGCGCATAGCCAAGCAGCATCTCGCCATCGGTGGTCAGCGCGACCGAGCGCGCGTCACGCGCGAAGACGGAGCGGCCAAGCACGTCCTCCAATTTCTTGATCTGCATCGAAACCGCCGAAGGTGTGCGGAACACGGCCGTGGCCGCCGTGGTGAAGCTGCCGGTCTCGGCGATCGCAACGAATGTGCGCAACACATCCAGGTCAAGCAGCGGAAGTGGATGGTTGAGTGGCGCGTTCATCGGCGTTCCATTCAAATTTTCTGAACTAAAGCATCATGTCATTTCGTTTGATTGAACATCACCGCAGGTTCATAGTCAACACTGTCAAGACGGCCCTATCGATCATTGCTGACAAGCTGTTGGAGCAGCAGCAATTCGATGGGAACCAGCAGCCGAATTTCCAGCCAACCGTGGAAGGAGAAGTGTATGACCGTTCTGTCGACCATCGGTCGGATCGCGACCGAACTCGGTGCCGCCCGCAGCCGTTATCTCACCGAGCGCGCCATCCGCGCACTGCCCGCCGAGGTGCAGAAGGATATCGGCTGGCCGGATGTGGCTTCAAACACCGCCCATGCGGCCGGCGTCGGCAGCTGGGCCGGCGGAAAATGACCGGACAGGCAGTCGCATGAGAGCCCGCCGCGATGTTTCCGGCGGGCTTTTTTGTTGCCGCAACGCCCATTCAGCTCGCCATGCAATGGACGCATGACGCATATGAACAAGCCGCATAGCGGCGCAAAATTCAACCAACTCATTGTAAAAAATAAACAAAATATGGTTTCTGGCTGAAACATGCCAATTCCCATGTCGCTTTTCCATATGAAGCGCTTCGCTTTTGCGATTTTGTTTTTGCGTGGACAAGCCTATATGCACTGCAGCAAACGAGCTGCCCCACTCCATCAAGCGAAGGCGACCCGTCTGAGCAACCGATTGGAGAAAGTCATGAAGCTCTTTACCCGCCTGTTCACCCGCCGCCAGACCAACCTGACCACCGCTCTGGAGCGTCAGCGTTTGGCCAAGACCATGCCTGGCCAGACCGCAGCGGTTGCGGCCGCCCGTCTCGGCTTCGTGGCATGATCGTTCGAGGCTCCGACGAGCCTCACTTTCAGCCGTAAAATTGCAAACGCCGCCTCGCTTCGACCGGGCGGCGTTTTGCTATTGGCGACACCGCGCGGGCGTTGACGAAAGCCGCCGACGCGCCCCCGATCTTTCCAAAGCGCTTGCGATGGCCCGTTTGCGACCCATGTCGCAAATTTTGTCTTCCCTACCCGCTCTAGCCAATTGACAGAAAATAATTTTCCTGATGACGCTATGCTGATCGCGACATTCTGTTCGCGTCATGGGAGGTAGATTTTTCGTGAGCGCCGCAAAGCAGCCGATCAAACGATCGTTGGTCTTTTTCCTCGTCCCTGATTTCACCATGGTCGCGTTTGCGACAGCGCTTGAGCCATTGCGCATCGCCAACCGAATGCTCGGCTACGAAGCCTATCGCTGGCGGCTGGCAAGCACCGATGGGAGCCCCGTGCCGGCCTCGAACGGCGTCCTATGCGCGGTCAACACCTCGCTGGACGAGGAACGCCGCAAGATGGCAGGCCCTGACCGGCCGTCCATGGCCATCATCTGCACGGGCATGGATGTCGAGAAATACCATAACAAGTCGGTCTTCGCCTGGCTGCGCGAGGAGTATAATCGCGGCGTCGCCGTGGGCGGACTGTGCACCGGCGCCTATGTTCTGGCCGCCGCCGGTCTCTTGTCCAACAAGCGCTGCGCCATCCACTGGGAAAACCTGCCTGGCTTCCAGGAAGCCTTCCCGAAGGCCAACGTCTTCGCCGACCTGTTCGAGGTCGACCAGAATGTCTACACCTGCGCCGGCGGCACCGCCGCGCTCGACATGATGCTGAAACTGATCGGCGACGATTTCGACGAAAACCTCGTCAACCGCGTCTGCGAACAGGTGCTGACCGACCGCGTAAGAAGCCCGACCGACCGCCAGCGCCTGCCGCTGCGCGCACGGCTAGGCGTGCAGAATTCCAAGGTGCTCACCATCATCGAGCTGATGGAGGCGAACCTCGCCGAACCCTTGTCGCTGATCGAAATCGCCGACCATGTCGACCTTTCGCGCCGTCAGATCGAGCGGCTGTTCCGTACCGAGATGGGCCGCTCGCCCGCCCGTTATTATCTGGAAATCAGGCTCGACCGCGCCCGTCATTTGCTGATCCAATCGTCGATGCCGGTGGTCGAAGTCGCGGTGGCCTGTGGCTTCGTCTCGGCTTCGCATTTCTCCAAATGCTATCGCGAGCTCTATGCGCGCTCGCCGCAGCAGGAGCGCATCGACCGCAAGCAGCTTCTGGCGGCCTGATATCGGAAAGCCCTCCCCTGCCTGGGGAAGGTCAAGTCACCGGTTGTCGAGCAGATAGTTGCGGTCACGCCATCTCTTCTCGCCGGCGAGGCAATCGACCGTGGGGGTTGCCTGAGCGAGCACCACTGGGGGCTGCACGGCCTCGGCCGCAGCCCAATGCGGCGATGCCGGACCGGCCAGTTCCAGCACCAGCTTGCGGCGGACCGCCTCGGGGAACTGTTCCCAGCCATTGACCGGAATCATGAAGGCCCCGGGGCCGCCGATGACGCAATCGTGGTAGTAGCGATCGAGATCGCGCAGATCGTAGGGCGATTCCGCCAGGCCACTGGTCATCAGCGGCAATCCATTGATGGTGATGCCCTGCTTGACCACGGCGTCGCGGGCGAAAGGCGCCGGCGCGCCCTGGTTGTTCGGTCCGTCGCCGGAGATGTCGATGACACGTTTATCGCCCTGAAACGGGCTTTCGGCGAACAGGTCGGCGCCGAATTGCAGCGCCGCCGAGATCGACGTGCGCCGCGCGCTGTTAGGCGGCCGGGCCGACAATTGCGAAACCACGCCCTCTGCATCGGCGCGGTTGGCGATTACTGTCCACGGCACGATCACATATTGCGACATGGTGCCGGCCCATTCGACGTAGGTGACGGCGATCTTGCCGTACCGGCCGTCGGCAATCGCCCGCAGCACGGCTTCGTCGGTCAACGCCGCGGCATAGCCGTGCCGCTGGATCTCCAGCTCTTCCGGCGACATCGACAAAGAGACGTCGACGGCAAGGACTAGCTCCACGTCAACCGGTTCGGCTGCATTCGCCGCCGCGATCAGCCCAAGCGCCAGCGCCGAAGCGACACCCACGAAAAGGGAGCTGACAGAGGCTGCCGACATGGTCGAAGAGTAAGCGAAAACCGGCCCCTTACAAAGCAAAAGCCCGGCTGGTGCCGGGCTTTTGTATGATCGTTCGAAGGTTTGCTGCGGCCGAGTGACGGTCTCAGCTTCTCGGCTTCAAATTCTCCGGGTCGTAGAGCGGTTTGTAGCCGACCCCTGCCACCTCGACCGGATAGGTCTCTCCGAAATAGCCAACCTGAAGCTTGCGCCCCTCCTGCGCATAAGCGTGCGGCACGTAGGCGAGCGCGATGTTCTTGCCGATGGTCGGGCCGTAAGCGACCGAAGTGGTATAAGAGCGCCGGCCGAGCTCGTCGATCAGCACCTCACCGGTTTCCGGATCCATGACCGGCATCGAGCCGACTGGGTAGCGCTTGACGCCCTTGCCGTCGGTGTTGTCGGTCATGATGAGCGTGCAGAGCATGGCGGGCTGGTGGGCGCGCGCCTTGTACTCCAGATGCTTGGCCTTGCCGCGGAAGTCGGCTTCCTTGACCTTCGGACGGGCAAGGTCGGCCTCGATGAGGTTGTACTGGGTGAGAAGGTCCGCATTCTGCAGGCGCAGGCTCTTTTCCATGCGGCGCGAATTGGCGTAGGTCTCGACACCGAAGGCCATGACGCCGGTCGAGCGCAGGGCATCCCAGACGGCCAGGCCGTCCTCGTATTTCATGTGCAGTTCCCAGCCCTGCTCGCCGACATAGGAGATGCGGAAAGCTGTAACGTTCTTACCGGCGATCTCGATCTGCTTGATCGCGGCGAAGGCGAAGTTTTCCTGGTCGAGACCGGCGGGATCGGACACCACTTTCTTCAGGTTTTCGCGGGCGTTCGGTCCCCAGATGCCGATGGTGATGTATTTTTCCGACGTGTCGGTGATGGTAACGTCGAGACCGCGATCCTCAGCCACACGCTTCATGTAGTGGAAGTCGCGCGGGCCGGCATCGGCACCGTTCACCAGGCGGCAGCGGTCCGCCATGCGGAAGACGGTGAAGTCGGCGCGCACCATGCCCTCGTCGTCGAGGAAATGGGTGTAGATGCCCTTGCCGATATTGCTATCGCCGCCGATCTTGGCAGCACAGAGCCATTCCAAGAGCTCGACATGGTCGGGACCTTCGATATCCACCATGTGGAAGTGCGAGAGGTTGACGATGCCGCAATCCTCGCTCATCGCCAGATGCTCGGCGTTGGACACGCGCCAGAAATGGCGGCTGTCCCATTCGTTCTCGCGCACCGGAACGCGGTTGCCGTATTTTTCGAGCAGGTGCTCGTTGGCGGCATAGCCGTGGGCACGCTCCCAACCGCCAAGCTCCATGAAGTATCCACCGAGTTCCTTCTCGCGCTCGTAGAAGGGCGAACGCTTGACGTTGCGGCCGGTGGCGTAGGGCTCGCGGGTATGCACGGCCGGGAAATAGATCTTCTGGGCGGCCTCGAAAGTGCGGCCCTCGATGAATTTTTCTTCCAGCTGGTGCGGGTAGAAGCGCGAATAGTCGATCGAGTTGTGGTCGATCTCGGTGCGGCCGTCGGTCATCCAATCGGCGATCAGCTTGCCGTAACCGGGACCGTCCTTGACCCAGATAGCGACGCAGTACCAGAGGCCGCGCACCTTCTGGCTCTCGCCGCAGGACGGGCCGCCGGCGGCGGAAACCTGAAGCAGGCCGTTGAAGGAATGGCTTTCATTGTAGCCGATCTCGCCGAGGATCGGCGTCAGCTCCATGGCGCGCTCCAGCGGCACCATGATCTGTTCCATGTCGAGGTCGCGCTGCGACGGCGACAGACGTGCCTCGTGCTTTTCGAGGATCTCGCGCGGATGGCAGAGACGCGGATTGGTGGTCTCGTAATAGCCCCACTCGATCTGGCCGCCTTCGGTGGTCTTGGGGTCGCCGGTGTCGCGCATATAGGCGGAGTTGCCCTGGTCGCGCAGCAACGGGAAGCCGATCTCCTTGCCGGTGCCCTCGAACTCGTTGTACGGGCCGAAGAAGGTGAGCGGATGATCGACCGGCATAACAGGCAGGTCCTCGCCGACCATCTCGGCGATCAGGCGGCCCCATATACCGGCGCAGACGACGACATGGTCGGCCATGATCGTGCCGCGATGGGTGACGACGCCTTTGATGCGGCCCTTCTCGACGATCAGCGAGGTGGCCGGCGTGTTGCCGAAGACCTGGAGCTTTCCGGACTTCTCGGCGGCGTCGACCAGCTTGCCGGCAACCGTCTGCGAGCGCGGGATGACCAGGCCGGCGTCGGGATCAAACATGCCGCCCATCACCTGATCTTCCTCGATCAGCGGGAACATCGCCTTGATCTCGGACGGCGAAACATAGTGTGCGCGGGTACCGAAGGCCTTGGCGGAGGACAGCTTGCGCTTGATCTCTTCCATCCAGGTGTCGTCGCCGGTGCGAGCGACTTCGAGGCCGCCGATGCGGGCGTAGTGGCCCATCTTCTCGTAGAAATCGATCGAGTACTGGGTAGTCCAGACCGAAAGGTAGTCGTGGCTCGTCGTGTAGCAGAAGTCCGAGGCGTGCGCGGTCGAGCCGATGTCGGTCGGGATACCCGACTTGTCGATACCGACGATGTCGTCCCAGCCACGCTCGATCAGATGATGGGCAATCGACGCGCCCACGATACCGCCAAGCCCGATGATGACAACCTTCGCCTTTTTCGGAAACTCTGCCATTGCCCGCGACTCCGAGATGATATTGCGCGCACACTATAGGGCGGCGCCGGTCGATTGCAGCCTGTTTGCGACATTGCAAAAAAGCCGCGCGACGCCACCGCGCCAGTCCTTTTGGCTCCGCCGGCCGGGCCGGTTTAACGCTTGTTTTCGATTTTTCTTATAGACAGGCCGAATGAACCGGAATTCCTTCCCGGAGCGCCGCGGATACTGGAGATGAGCGTGGCCTTCGAACAGTCCTCCAAGACAAGCCCCCGGCCTTTCCTGTCGGTACTGACCGCGCCCGTCACCTTGCTGGTGCTGGCCCTGCTCGTCGTCCTCGTCTTACTTGCCCTGCCGGTCCACCTGCCGATCGGCCCGATGTATTGGGACGTCTTCATCTACTATGACGCCGCCAACCGCATCTTCGACGGCCAGGTACCGGTCCTCGACTTCTTCGTGCCGGTCGGCCCGCTCGGCTACTACCTGTTCGCCGGTTGGGTAGCGCTGTTTCCGGAAGGCCATCCCGTGTTTCTCGCGCACTGGTCGCTGCTTGCCATCACCGCGCCGGCGATGGCGGCCATCGTGTGGCATGTCGACAGGAGCTCGCGTTTCACCGCGTTCGCCTTGCTGATCCCCTTCCTGATCTTCGCGATTTTGCCCTTCAACACGCGCGAAATGTACACCTATCCGGGTTCCGACGGTTTCGGCATCTATAACCGCCAAGCTTGCCAGATGCTCTATGTACTGGTGGCGGCCTTCACCTTCGTGCGCGACAGGCGGCTTCTGGTCGGCCTGATCGCTGTCTGCATGGGCTCGCTGTTCTTTCTGAAGATCACCGGTTTTCTCGCGGCGGGCATGATCTGCGCCTACGCGCTCGTCGCTGGGCGTATCGCGCTACGCGATGCGCTGATCGCCGCGGTCGCCTTCATGGCGATCATCGCCGGGATGGAGGTGTCGTCGGGCCTCGTCGGTCGCTACATCCACGACATCCTGATCCTGATCGGCTTGAACAGCGGCTCGCTGCTGCCCCGCATTCTGCAAGCCTCTTCCTTGAGCTTCGGCATCGTCGGCTCCGCCGGAATACTGGTGTTCGTGCTGTTGTGGTCGGAATGGCGCAAGACCGCGTCCCAAGCCGTCGAGGGGACATCGGTTCTGGCCCGCGACAGCCTGTGGCTGGCAGTGGTGCTGATCGCCGGCATCCTCTACGAAACGCAGAACACCGGCAGCCAGGCCTTCATCTTCCTTTGGCCCGTGCTGCTCGCCATTCTCATGAAGACCCGAGGAATCGTCGAGCGGCCGGTTCTGGTGCTGACCATCACCTCGTTGGTCGCCGCCGCGGCTTTGCCGCCAGTGGTGCGCATCATCGAGCGCGCCGCGCGCACCTATCTCGGCGCGATCAAGAACGTGCCACTGGCCGAACGCAACCTGAAGAGCCTGGGTGCCGTCAACATGCGGCCCGACATAGAGGCGCGGACGGACCATATGCTCCATTTCTATCCCGAGCATCGTAAACTTTACGAAGATCTCGCCGGCATCTACGAACTGCCGACGCCCCTGCTCTACTCCGACTTCGACTTCCAGATCGGCTATCTGAGCGCTGTCGACACGGCGATCAGTTCGATCCGCGACATCGAAACCAAGGCCGGCATCCGTTTCGACACCATCATGTCGCTGAACTTCGTCAATCCGTTTCCCTGGCTGATGCAACGCTCCGCGCCGCTGCACGTGGCGATCGGCGCTGATCCGGGCCGCGCCGTGCCGCCGCCCGGTTTGGAGGAGGAACAGGCGGTCGCGGATACGGACCTGGTACTGTTGCCGACCTGCCCACCGACGGCGAACAACAGCATCCTCTACACGCTCTACATACCGGCGCTCACCAATCATCGCCGCATCAAGCTCGACGCCTGTTACGACGCTTTCATCCACCCGAAATTCGACACGGCGCTCGGACCCCGAAACGCCCCGGCCAGCTGACCTGCGGCGAAGCGTCTGTCGCATCCAGACCGGCTTTCGGTTTCCGGGATAAGCAGCGCACCTGCGTCGTTGGCGCCGCGACAAAGAAAAAGGCCGGGATCACTCCCGGCCTTTCACATTTCCCAACCTCCGTCGGACTGCGATCAGCGCATCTGGCTCTTCACGAAATCCTTCACGATGGCCACGATGCCGCGCGACAGAAGACTGTCGAAGGCCTCGATGAAACGGTCCACATGCTCGCACTGGCAGATCAGCGGCGGCTCGAGGCGGATGACATTGCGATTGTATTCGGTGAAGGCGACCAGCACGTCGTAATCGCGCAACAGTAGCGCGCCGACAAACCCAGACAGCGAACCCTTGAGCTTGTCGTCCAGCACGCTGACCACCGGGCGTAACACCATCGGCAAGGTCTGCGAGAAATCGTGGAACTCCAGGCCGACCATGAAGCCCTTGCCGCGCACATCCTTGATGATCTTCGGATACTTTTCCCGCAGCGCGGTGAGCCGCTCAAGAAGGTAGGCGCCGGTGTTGGCCGCGTTGTCGATCAGCCCTTCATCGTAGAGCACGTTGATGCCTTCGATGGCGGTCACGCAGGCCTCGCCCATGCCGCCAAAGGTGGCCATGGCGTGGATCATCGCCGTCTTCGGCGTGCCATAGGCCTTCATGTAGACGTCGCGTTTGGCGATCATGGCGCCGACCGCCGCCTTGCCCGCGCCGAGCGACTTCGCCAGCGCCGTCACATCGGGCACCACGCCATGGTGCTCGAAAGCATAGAAACGGCCGGAGCGGCCATAACCGCACTGCACTTCGTCGGCCACCCACAGCACGCCATACTGATCGCAGAGAGCTCTGAGCTTCTGCCAGTATTCAGTCGGCGCCTGGATAATGCCGCCGCCGCCCTGGATGGTCTCCAGCACGATGACGCCGATCTCCGGATCGGAGCGGAACAGCCGCTCGACGGCATCGATATCGCCGAACGGCACGCGAACCGTGTTGTCGACCACCTTGAAGTCGGCCCGGTAGAGCGACCCGTCGGTGATGGCCAAAACGCCCTTGGTCTTGCCGTGGAAGGAGTTCTCCGCATAGACGACCTTCGGCCGCTTCGGGCCGGCGGCGCGCTCGGCGAGCTTCACCGCCGCCTCCATCGCCTCCGAACCGGACGAGCCGAGGAAGACCATGTCGAGATCGCCCGGCGAACAGGCAGCGATGTTGTGGGCAAGGGCCGCTGCATATTGCGACATGAAGGCGATGGCGATCTCCTGCCGCTTCTCCTCCTGGAACTTCTTGCGCGCCTCGAGGATGCGCGGATGGTTGTGCCCAAAGGCCAGCGAGCCGAACCCGCCAAAGAAGTCGAGGATCTTGCGGCCGTTCTGGTCGACATAGAACATGCCTTCGGCGCGCTCGATCTTCACCTTGTGGAAGCCGAGCAGCTTCATGAAATGCAGCTGGCCGGGGTTGAGGTGTGCCTTGAACAGGTCGGTGATGCGGGCGACGTCCAGCGCCTTTGCCTGCTCGACGCTGATCAGCTCCGGCTTGCGCCTGGTGTTGCCAAGCGGCGCGGCTGCAACGGCGCGGGCATTATCCTGTTCTGGCTTGGTCATGACAGTCATCTCGAAATCCCCCTTGTCGGTGCCTGCCCGGCCGGTTGCGGCCAGGTCTTGCGGGCCAAATTCACTCGGCGGGCGCGTGTTTCACCGCCGTCGCGGCAGCGCCCTTCTTGGCCCGGTATTCGCGGTAGGCGGCGATCAGCATGTCCTCGTCGCGATATTGCGGCACCCAGCCGAGCTGGCGCTCGCCCTTGGACACGTCGAGCACGCAATCCTCATCGGCGATGAGATATTGCTCGGGATCCATGATCGGCATGTTGAGACGGTCGAGCAGGTCGAGCGTGCGTTTCACCGCCCAGCCAGGCGTCGGCAGCAGGATCGACTTCGACCCGGCATGGCGGATCAGGTCGCCCAGCAGCTTGCGCACCGGCGGCGGCTTGAGCGAACCGAGATTATAGGCCTCGTTGGGCACGCCAGCCTTCCAGGCCAGCCGTGCGGCTTCGGCACAATCGAACACCGAAATGAACTGGTATGGATTGCGGCCCGAGCCGATCATCGGCACCGGCAGGTTCCAGTCGATCAGCTTGAACAGTTTTTCCAGGATGCCGAGACGGCCGGGACCGATGATAAGGCGGGGCCGGAACAGCGAAATCGACATGCCGCGCTTGCGCCATTCGGCGGCAAGCTGCTCGGTCTCCCATTTCGACATGCCGTATTCGCCAAGCGGCGCGACCGGATGTTCCTCGGTCATCGGCTGGGTGACCGTGTGGCCATAGATCATGTCGGTGGTGAAATGCACGAGCTTTGGCGCACCGGCCTTGTCCATCGCCTCGATGATGTTGACGGTGCCGTGATAGTTCACCGGATAGAAGAAGTCGTGGCGTTTGGCGCGCACCTGGATCGGCGACAGCATCTTGGCCGAGAGATTGTAGACCATGTCGTCGGCCTTGATGCCGAGCGCGGCCACCGAGGCCGGGTCGGTCACGTCGCATTGGACATGGCGCACGGCGCGATAGTGCGGCAGGTCGCTCTTGACGATGTCCGCGACAACGACCTCTTCACCATCGGCGACAAGCTTGGGAGCAAGGTGGCGGCCGACGAAGCCGTCGCCGCCGATAATCACATGTCTCATCGAACGGTCCCGCTGATCTTGTCGGTGGAAAGGGAGGTGGTCTGGGTGGCCTTGCCGCCCTCGCCCGGCTCATGCCCCTGATCAGCCCCGCCGCTCTGGGCGATCAGCACGGTGCCGACGCAGATGAAGGCGATGCCGGCGATGCGCCAGGCGTTCAGGTCTTCCCGGAACACGAAATAGGCGAACACCGCGACCACGACATAGGCAAGGCTGAGAAACGGATAGGCGAAAGAGAGCTCGACTTTGGACAGCACATAGAGATGCGACGCCATCGAGATGACGAAGGTGCACAGGCCCAGGAACACCCAGGGGCTGAAGACAATCTGCAAAAGCTTGATGATCGGGTTGACGCCCTCGAATGAAATCGGCCCGAGCGACATCATGCCTTGCTTCAGCATGAGCTGCGCGGCGGCGTTGGTCATCACCGTGAATAATATGAAAGCAATGTATTTCATTTCACCCCCAATACCCGTCACCCGTCTAAGATAAAGCCGAAAAGAATTCGTGAAACGGCACCAGTAATTTTAGGCAAGTCTAATTTTATCTTTGTTTACCGACGACAGATCGGAATTCTGTCATTCCGCTGCTTCGGCCAGACCGCCGCGCTGCGGGCCGAGCCGGTATGCGGTGCGGGCCCAGAAACTCGACAGGAAGGCAGGATCGCGCACGGTTTCGAGCCGCCGCCAGTCCGGGAAAGACGCGGCGAAGGTTTCGGCGCTCATGCGCGCATCCTTGTATGGGTTGACCGCGCCGCCGGCCGCGACTGTGATGCGGTCGAGTTCGGCAAGCAGCGCCAATGTCTTGCCGCCCCGGTTAGGAAAATCGAGCGTCAGCGTGTAGCCAGGGCGCGGGAAGGACAGGATACCGGGCGAACGGATCGCGCCGAAACGCTTCAACACGGTCAGGAACGAGCCCTGCCCGGCCCGATGCGCCGCAGCAAGCAGCGCGGGTACGGCCTCTCGCGCGGCTTCGTCGGGGATGACGCTCTGATGCTGGAACAGACCCGCCGGGCCGTAGAGCCGGTTCCAGTCGCGCACGCCATCAAGCGGGAAGAAAAAGCCCTGATAACCGACCATATGCGGGCCGGAAGCCCTGCCCTTCTTCCAGCGGTAGGCGGCATTGAAAGCCTTCAGGAAAGGCCGGTTGAGCACGGTAAGCGGCGGCTGGAACGGCACGGAGAGCCGGCCGCCCGGCTTCTGCGCCGCATGCGAGCCGTGATCGGCATGGTTGCCGGCAAATAGCAGGCCACGGCCGAGATTGCGGCCGCCGGCAAGCTGGTCGATCCAGGCCACCGCATATTCGTTGGCCGCGTCGGCAGCCTCGGCAAGATCGAAATATTCCGCAAGGTTGCGGAACGGCGTCACCGTCTCGGTCACATCCAGCGACGGCACCCGCATCAGGCGGATCGATGCCGAGAGGATCAGCCCGGTCAACCCCATGCCGCCGATCGTCGCCCAGAACAGGCGCGTGTTCTGGGTTTCCGAGCAGGTATGGACGCGACCATCCGAACGCAGCAGCGCGAAGGATTCGACATGGCAGCCGAAGGTGCCGCGCCGATGATGATTCTTGCCATGCACATCGTTCGCGATGGCGCCACCCAGCGTGACGAACTGCGTGCCGGGCACCACAGGCGGGAAGAACCCGAATGGCGCCGCATAGGCGATGATGTCGGCCAGCATAACGCCCGCATCGGCCTCCAGCAGGCCGTTCTCGGCGTTGAAGGAACGGATCTTGCCCATCGGCCGCATATCGACCACCGTACCGGCGGCATTCTGGCAGCTGTCGCCATAGGAGCGACCATTGCCATAGGCGAGCAGCGAATCCGGCCGCGCCGTCCCACCTTTCAGAAGCGCGATGGCCTCCGAGGCAGTGATGGCCTTTACGGCCGGCGGGATCACCCGCCCAAAGCTTTGAAAACGGTTCATGCTCAATTCGGCCAAGCTCCGGCAACCAGCAGCGCAGCTCCGATCAGGACGACGACCTGGCTTCGCCAGTCACCCATGATGAAGACGACCGGATCGTCATGCATCTCGCCGCGGCGAGCGAGGATCCAGATGCGCATTGTCAGATAAAGAACGATCGGCGGCAGAGGCCAAATCATCCAAGGATGCGGATATAGCTCACGCATCTCGACACTGTCCATGTAGAGCGCCAGCACCAGCGCGGAGGAAAACGCCGAAGCAAGACCTGCCTGGGCGATGATGTCGTGATCCTCGGCACGATAGCCACGGCCGGCGATGCGCTCGCCCGGCGGCGGCGGCGCCGTACGCAGTTCGACGAAACGCTTCACCAGTGCCAGCGACAGAAAGAAGAAGATCGAAAATGCCAGCAGCCAGAACGAAACCTCGACACCGGTTGCCGCGGCACCGGCCAGCACGCGCACTGTATAAAGTCCGGCCAGCGTCAGAACGTCGATCAAAAGCATGCGCTTCAGGCTCAACGAATAGGCCAGCGTAATGATCATGTAGCCGACCAGGACAAAGGCGAACGCGACAGGCAGGAACAGGGCGGCGACGACACCGATGGTCACCAGAACGGCGATCGAAGCGAGGCCAAAGGGGATCGACAGCGTTCCGGCGGCAAACGGCCGTTTGCGCTTGGTGGAATGGCGACGGTCGAGCGCCAGATCGAAGAAGTCGTTGACTATGTAGATGGCGGAGGCGACCGCGCTGAACGCGATGAATGCGATGGCGGTCTGCCACAGCATGATCGGGTTGAAGTACTCCGCCGACAGCATCATCGGCACCGCGATCAGCCCGTTCTTGGCCCATTGATGCACACGCAGCATCTTGAGAACAGTCTTCAACGACCGCTCGGGGCCTCGCACCAGTTCGCCGCCATTTCTGGCCTGCCAGCGCGTCGCCGCGCGATCTGGTGCAACCACGATGGCGAGGCGCGCGGCATCGAAGACCTCGAGGTCATGGCGGCTGTTGCCGGCATAGTCGAAGCCGCCATCGCCATAGATCGCGACAAGCGCGGCACGTTTCCTGGCGGAGGTGAGATTGTCGACACCGTCGGTGGCGATGACCTTGTCGAAAATGCCGAGATGCGCAGCGATCGCTTCGGCGAACTTGCGCGGCGTGCCGGTTGCCAGCACCAGCTTGCGCCCGTCCGAGCGTTCGGCGTGCAGCCTGGACAGTAGCGGCTCGCGATAAGGCAGGCTGGCTGGGTCGATATCGACGCGGCTGGCGATTTCCTGCTTCAGCCTGGCAGGCCCGCTGGCGAGCCAGATCGGCACAAGGAAGAGATAGAGCGGGTTCTTCTTGAGAAGGATGAACAACCCCTCCCACAAGAGATCGGTCGCCAGCAGCGTGCCGTCGAGATCGACAGCAAGTGGCACTGCGTTCCTGTCAGACCGCGCATCCATGAAAGTGTTGCCCCGCCTACCCCATGACCGCCTGTTCGCGGTCCCGGATCGGATATAGTGGCGGGACACATTACCGGACGCTGAAAAAACCGCGAAAACAAGCGCCCACCACGCTGTTTTGCCAGTCATCGTTAAATGGAGCTTACCACAAAAAATAAAAGGCCGGACAGATGTCCGGCCTTGGTTCTCGACGGCAGTTCGTTCGCGGTTACTTCACCGTCGCGGCGCCGCCGGAAATCACGATCGTCTCCGAGCCGGTCAGCGCTTCCAGGTCGCCATTCGGCAAGGTGACGAAGCAGCCGTTCGGGCAGAACTGGACGGTCTCGCCGCCGGCGAGCGTCAACTCGCTCCGGCCACCGCCTTCCGTGACCACCAGCGTGCGGGTCTCGGCGTCCTTGTTGACCGCGCTCGCGGTATGGCCAACCCCGCTCGCGGCGAAAAGAGCTGCAGCGGCGATGAGGGACTTCCACATTGCAATTCCGGTGTTTCCACCGCCTCTGTTGCGTTACGCGAGACGTTTCAAGCCTTCGCGGAAAAGCTTATAGGACAAACAAGCTGAACCGCAACTGAATGCCTCATTCATGCCGCAATTGGCTTTGGAGAGGCGGAAAACTAGTTCGGATCGGGCCTGCGCGGCTTGCGCCGGCCTTTCGTGCGGTTGCGTTCCGCTTCCGCTTTCACCGCTTCCTTTTCAGCGTGCAACGCCTCGGTCTTGTCGTCGTCGACCGGCCACGGTTCGTGGTGGATATGGGGTTGTGCCTGCCGCGGAGCCGACGGAATCTCGATGCCTTCGCGGGTGAACGCCTCGATGACGGCGAAGCGGATATCGTTTTGCGCGCTGCCACCATTCATGATGTCGGCGAGGAAGATGCGGATTTCGAAGTCCAGCGCATTCGGACCGAAATTGACGAATTGCACGAACGGCTCCGGGTTCTTCAGCACCAGAGGATGGCCGCGCGCGATCTCCAGCAATATCTCGTGGACGCGGCGCACATCCGAGCCATAGGCGACACCGACCTTGATCTCGACGCGACCGAGCTTGTTGCGATGGGTCCAGTTGCCGACTGCGCTGTTGATGAGGTTGGAATTCGGCAGGATCACCGACTGGCGCTGGAAGGTCTCGATCTCGGTGGCGCGCACGCTGATCTTCTTGACCGTACCGCTGACATCGCCAGCGACAATCCAGTCGCCGACCTTGAACGGACGCTCGGCAAGGAGGATGAGGCCCGACACGAAATTGGAGACGACGTTCTGCAGGCCGAAACCAAGGCCGAGCGAGAGACCGCCGGCGATCAGCGCCAGGTTCGACAGATCTATCCCGGCGGCCGAGACACCGATCAGCGCCGCCAGCGCCATGCCGGCATAACCGACGATAAGGCGGATCGAATTGCGCACGCCGGTGTCGACACGCCCTCGCGCCATGACCGAATCGTCGAGCCACGCCTGGAACCAGCGTGTCACGAAATAACCGACGACGAAGACGACAATGCCGGTAAGGATGCCGGTGAATGAAATCGTTACCGAGCCGATTTTGACCCCGGTGGCCAGTCTGTAGGCCCAGGCCTGGATGTCACCTGGCTGGAAGCCCCACAACAACAGGATCAGCGGCAGGAACACCAGCACGATCAAGAGGTTGATGGCGATGCTGGTGGCGAGCCCGAACTGGTCGAGCGTGCCGTCTTCCAGATTGGTTTGGGCGGCAAACCAGCGGCCGACCGAGGATTCGGCGAAACCGCCCTCCGCGCCGATGGCCCGGGCCGACAGGAAGCCGATATAGGCGGTGATCAGGATCGTGCCGGTGACAACGATCTGGATCGACAGGAAGATCGCAAGGCCGATGAAGCCGAGCAGCGCGGCGATGATGGTGAACAGGCCAAGCGCATAGGCAAGATACCGGAGCCATACCGGCCACGGTCGCCATTCGCCGGTGTGAGTGCGGAAGGGCCGCACCAGCCCCATCAGGATCAGGATCAACCCGATGATGATCGTGGCGATGAAGCTGCGCCCGACCGTTAGCGACAGTGGCGAACCCATCTGCTCGTTGACGACGGAGAGGAAACTGTTGATGCCAAGCACCACCGCCATGGCCGTCGAAAGGCGAACCAGCCAGCGGGCCGGACCGGACTCCACCGGAATCAGCCGCCACTTGGGCATGCGCGGCGACAGCGCCGCATTGGTCAGCCGGTTGACGCAGAATGCCACGCCGATAGCCGACATCAGCGCGCGCAGGAACACGCCGATGTCGCCGCGCAGCACGCCATAGTAGTCGAAGAAGAAATAGGTCGAGAAGAAGAAGACGCCGAGTGCCAATGTCGGCAGAAGGGTCGACCAGAACGCCAGCGAGAGCCTGGAAAGATAGGAGGGCTCCTCGATGTTCGAATTGAACTCGAACACCCGTCCGTACAGACGCCGCCCGCCAATCAGCAACACGGCCGCCGCCACCAGCGCCATGATCGTCGCCACCAAGGCCGCCTGATACTTGAACTTCAGGACAAAGCCGAACCAGGACGACACGGCTGCGTAGAGATTGGTGAATTCGGAATTGGCGTCCGAAACCAGTTCGCTGCTGACCACCTTGTCCAGCGCGTAACGCTTGGTCAGAAGATTGCGGAACAGCTTCGAACGCAGCGTCGAGATGTTGTCGACCATCGTCGTGATGCGCAACGAAAGCGTCTGCGCGCCCGCGATCACCGCATTGATCTCGGCCTTTTCGTTGTTCAGCGCCTTGCGCTCATTGGCAACGATTTCCGGCTCGGCCGGCTGGCCCTGCGCCGGCGGCGGGCCCAACTGGTCAAGCTTGCTGCCGATCTCGGTGAGACGCGGGCGAAACACGGTCGCCGTATTCAGCGCCTGTCGGGCGAGGTCTTCGAGTTGCAGGCGGATGTCGACAAGCGCGCCATCGTCGTCGGAATTCTGCTCGATCTGCTTGGCGAGACCATCGGTCTTGGTCACCAGCGACTTCAACGCCTTCTGCTGCTCGACGACCAGACCGCCCGGCGGCGGCGCGGGTGCAGCCTGAGCTGGAGCGGCAGGCGCCGCCTGGGCAGGCGTTGCCGGGCCCGGCTGCGATGCGGGGGCCGCCTGCGCCGGCTGGACATTCGCGGCCGGCGGTGTGGCCTGTTGTGTCACCGGCTGCTGCTGAGCGGGGGCCGCTTGCGGGGCCGGCACAGCCTTGGGCGGGCTATCGTTCAGCGCCGGAATCTCGGCCTGCGCCAACGCGGCGACCGATGTCGCGACGGTCAGGAAGACAATCAGGAAAAGGCGTACGAATCGAAAAAGCATAAGTCGGCAACCCGCGAAGCAGCGTTCAAGGCTGCGAAATCTCGCCCTTGATAGAGACGGCAATGGGGCGGGGCAAGCATGACCGGCATTTCAACCGGAGTCGGCCAGTCGAAAAGCCATGGCGCAATCTTGGCTTTGGCCGTGCGCCCTGCTCTATAGTCTACTGCAAAATAGGGTGCCCGAATCCGCGCGCGGTTTGGGGGTGGAGTTGGTATGGCGGAATATTCGGCTTTCTCGCTGCTGCGCAATGCGCTGTCTGGCAACAAGGACTGGAAGCCGGCCTGGCGCAAGCCGGAACCCAAGGCCTCTTATGATGTCATTATCATCGGCGGCGGCGGCCACGGCCTGTCGACAGCCTACTATCTGGCCAAGGAACACGGCATCACCAACGTCGCCGTGGTCGAAAAAGGCTATCTCGGCTCCGGCAATGTCGGGCGTAACACCACGGCCGTGCGCTCCAACTACCTGCTGCCGCAGAACACGCGTTTCTACGAACATTCGATGAAGCTGTGGGAGAACCTCTCCCACGACCTCAACTACAACGTCATGTTCTCGCAGCGCGGCGTGCTCAACCTTGCCCATACGCCAGCGCAGTTCGACGACCTCGCCCGCAAGGGCAACGCCATGCGCCATCTCGACGTCGATGCCGAACTGATGTCGGTGGCCGAGATCAAGCGGCTGATGCCAGCGATCGACATATCGGCAAACGCCCGCTTCCCCATCGTCGGCGGCCTGATGCAGCCGCGCGCCGGCACCGCCCGCCATGACGCGGTCGCCTGGGGTTATGCGCGCGGCGCCGACCGGCGCGGTGTCGATATCCTCGAGAACTGTGAAGTCACTGGTTTCCTGCGCGACGGCGACCGCATCACCGGTGTTGTCACCACGCGCGGCGAAATCCGCGCCAAGAAAGTCGCGGTCACAGCCGCCGGCAGCACCGGCCGCGTCATGCAGCTGGCCGGCATCGACAGGCTGCCGATCGAAAGCCATGTGCTGCAGGCCTTTGTCTCCGAATCGCTCAAGCCGTTCATCGATACGGTCGTCACCTTCGGCATGGGCCATTTCTACATGGGCCAGTCCGACAAGGGCGGCCTGATTTATGGCGGCGACCTCGACGGCTACAATTCCTACGCCCAGCGCGGCAACCTGCCGATCGTCGAAGAGGTGATGTCGGAAATGCTGGCGCTGTTCCCGAGCCTCGCCAGCGCGCGCATGCTGCGCTCCTGGGCCGGCGTCTGCGACATGTCGATGGACGGTACGCCGATCATCACCACGGGGCCCCTGCCAGGCATGTATCTCAACTGCGGCTGGTGTTACGGCGGCTTCAAGGCCACGCCTGCGTCCGGCTTCTGCTTCGCCCACACCATCGCACGCGACGAACCGCACGAACTCAACGCCGCCTTCACCCTCGACCGCTTCCATCGCGGCATTCTCATCGACGAGAAGGGTCAAGGCGCCACGCCGCGACTGCATTAGAGGCCGCCAGGAAAAACCATGCTTCTCACTTGCCCCTATTGCGGCCCGCGCGACGTGTCCGAATTCACCTATCAAGGCGATGGCAACCGCCAGCGCCCCGCCCCCAATTCGCAGGACATGCAGGCCTGGAATGAATATGTCTACGACCGGCTGAACCCGGCCGGCGACCACAACGAGATATGGCAGCATTCCGGCGGCTGCCGCAGCCATATCCGCGTGGTGCGCAACACGCTGACCCATAATGTCTCCAGCGCCGTGCCGGTGCGTGGCGACGCCCATCATCGTTCGACCGAACGGCGCAAGTCGGGAGCCAAGGCATGAGCCCGCGCCGCACCACGGCCGGCGGCCAGATCGACAGGCTGAAAACCGTCCGCTTCACCTTCGATGGGGCCCCCTTTACCGGCCATGCCGGCGACACACTGGCCTCGGCCCTGCTCGCCAACGGCGTCTCGCTGATGGGGCGGTCCTTCAAATACCACCGGCCGCGCGGTGTGCTGAGTGCCGGCGTGGACGAGCCGAACGCGCTGGTGACCGTGCTGCGCGGAGCCGCGCGCGAACCCAACATTCCGGCGACCGCCATCGAGATCCATGACGGCCTGCGCGCCGAAAGCCAGAACCGCTTCCCGTCGCTCAATTGGGATGTCGGCGCGCTCAACCAGCTGGCCGGCAAGGTGCTCGGCGCCGGCTTCTACTACAAGACCTTCATGGGTCCGGTGGTCGGGCCGCTGAAGGGCACCCGCTTCTGGATGTTCTGCGAGCATTTCATTCGCCGCGCCGCTGGCCTCGGCCGCGCCGGCACGGTCGCCGACGACACCCGCTACGAACGCATGAACGCCTTCTGCGACGTGCTGGTGGTCGGTTCCGGCCCCGCCGGCCTGATGGCCGCCAAGGCGGCCGCCGACCGTGGCGCGCGTGTCATTCTGGCCGAACTCGATCCCCGCTTCGGCGGTTCCGCCAACTGGTCCGGGGAGACAATCGACGGCACCCGCGCTGCCGACTGGGCCAACGACATTGTGAACGGCCTCAAGGGCCGCAACAATGTGCGACTGCTGCCGCGCACCACCGTCTGGGGTTATTACGACGGCAATACCATGGCCGCGCTGGAACGCGTGTCCGACCACAAGGAAACGGCGGCGCGCGGTGAGCCGCGTCACCGCCATTGGACCATCCGGGCCAAGTCGGTCGTTCTGGCGACCGGCGCGCTGGAGCGGCCGCTGGTCTTCCCAGGCAACGACCGGCCGGGCGTCATGCTGGCCAGTGCGGCACAGCGCTACGCCAATCAGTTCGGCGTGTTGCCGGGCGAAAAGATAGCGCTATTCACCAACAACGACACGGCCTACGCGGCCGCTGCCGCGCTCGGCAAGGCCGGCGCGAACGTGACCGCGATCATCGACGTGCGCTCCGGCATTTCGGACGAGGCACGCGGGCTGGCCGCTTCTTGCGGCGCGGAAGTGCTGGCCGGGCACGCGGTCGTCGCCACCGAAGGCGGGCGCGCGCTGACCGACATCAAGATCCAGCGCTTCGACCAGGCAAGCGGTACGGTGACCGGCGATGCGCGCAGCATCCATGTCGACGGCCTGCTGATGTCCGGCGGCTGGTCGCCCGTTCTCCATCTCGCCAGCCAGGCCGGCGCGAAACCCGAATGGGATGACAGGCTGCAAGCCTTCCTGCCGCCCAAGCCGACACAGAACTGGGCAGGCGCCGGCGCTTGTACCGGCCGCTTCGCGACGGCGGAAGCGATTGTCGAAGGCCATCTGACCGGTCTTGCCGCCGCGGGCGCGGCGGCATCGGCCATCGAGGTACCGGCCGTCGAGCCGTCGTCCGTCGCTCCGCAGCCGGCGCCGGTTTTCGAGATCAAGGCCGAGGGCAAGAGCTTCGTTGACTTCCAGCATGACGTGACCGCCGATGACGTGCGCCTGGCGCATCGCGAAGGCTTCATCTCGGTCGAGCACCTCAAGCGCTACACCACGCTCGGCATGGCGACCGACCAGGGCAAGAGTTCGAACGTGCCGGGCCTCGCCATCATGGCCGAGACACTGGGCAAACCGATCCCGGAAGTCGGCACGACGCGCTTCCGTCCGCCTTACACCGCGGTCTCGATCGGTTCGCTGGCGGCCGAGCGATATGGCGACCTGAGGCCCGAGCGGCTGACGCCGATGCACGACTGGCACCTCGCCCACGGCGCGACCATGTATTCCGCCGGCCTCTGGTTCCGGCCGATGATCTATGGTCTGGCCGGCGAGACGGTCGAACAGGCCTATGTGCGCGAGGCCAAGGCCGTGCGCGAAACGGCCGGCATCGTCGATGTCTCGACGCTGGGCAAGATCGCCGTCCAGGGACCGGACGCCGCCGAGCTCCTCGACCGGGTCTACACCAACATCTTTTCTACTCTGCCGGTCGGCAAGGCCCGCTACGGGCTGATGCTGCGTGATGATGGTGTCGCCTTCGACGACGGCACCACCTGGCGCCTCGGCGACGACAATTTCCTGATGACCACCACCACGGCCAATGCCGGCAAGGTGATGCAGCATCTGGAATATTTCCTCGACGTGGTCTGGCCGGATCTTAAGGTCACCGTCACCTCCGTCACCGACGAATGGGCGGGCGCGGCGATCGGCGGACCAAAGGCGCGCGACATTCTCGCCGCCTGCGTCAAGGGTACGGCGGTGGACAACGCCGCCCTGCCCTTCATGGGCATCGTCCATGGCGAGATCGCCGATGTTCCGGTGATGATCTGCCGCCTCTCCTTCTCCGGCGAGATGGCCTTCGAGGTCTATTGCGGCGCCGGCCACGGCACTCACGTCTGGGAAGCGCTGATCGAGGCCGGCAAGCCTTTCGGCCTCGTCTCCTACGGGCTCGAGGCACTGGGCACGCTGCGCATCGAAAAAGGCCATGTCACCGGTGCCGAGATCGACGGCCGCACCACCGCACGCGACCTGCATCTCGGCTGGATGCTGTCGAAGAAGAAACCCTTCATCGGCTCCGCCACGATGGAACGCGAGGGTCTGGTTGCCGCCGACAGGCTGCAGCTTGTCGGCATCGTCGCGCTAGACAACCGACCGCTCAATGGCGGCGGCCACATCGTGGAAGCACTGGACGAAAACAACCCGCACGGCTCGATCGGCCATATCACCGCCTGCTGTTACGCACCGGCGCTCGGCAAATACATCGCCCTGGCGCTCGTCCAGGGCGGCAAGAGCCGCCATGGCATGCGCGCCTTCGTCTCCGACCCGCTGCGCAAGCGGTTCGGACCGGTCGAGATCGTCAGCCACCACTTCTTCGACCCGGAAGGGAGCCGCATGCATGGTTGAGCGCCTTTCACCGCTGGAACCGGCCTATCGACTGGGTTCGCACGGCCGTTTCGAGGATGGCGTCGGCGTCATCCTTTCCGAGACGCGGCCGGGCTCCATCGTGCAGATAGCCGCCTGGCCGGGCGAGGAACGGCAAGCCATCGCCGCCATCCGCAAGGTGACCGGCCTCGCCTTGCCGGATGGCGCCGGCGGCGGTGTCGTCAACGGCGCCAAGGCGGTCTTCGGCTTTGCGCCGGGCAAATTTACCGTGGTTGACGAGGAAGAAGGCCTCGCCGCCGCTTTCGCCAAGGCGATGACCCCGGCGATCGGCACCGTGACCGATCTGTCGCATGGCCGCACCGCCATCCGCATCGAAGGCCCCGAGGCCGAATGGGTGCTGGCAAAATTCTTCGCGCTCGATTTCGCCTTGCCAGCCTTCCCGGTCGGCGCGGCGCGCTCGACCACCCATCACGACATCTTCGCCCAGATCCAGCGGACTGGCGGCGACAGGTTCGACCTCTATGTCTTCCGCTCCTTCGCGCGCTCCTTCTGGAAAGCGCTCGGCCATGCGGCCGAGGAAGTCGGTTACGAGGTAGCCTGAACCGACCGTCGAAGGGGAGGCACGTGATGGAATTCATCAATTCACCGGCCGCCAAGGCCGCCAGGCTGCCTTTCAGCCAGGCCGTGCGCGTCGGCGACGTGCTTTATCTGTCGGGCGCGCTCGGCAATGTGCCGGGCAAGCTGGAACTGGTGCCGGGCGGTATCGAGGCCGAAACACGCCAGACGATGGCGAACATCGAGACCGTGCTCAAGGAAAACGGCCTCACCTTCGCCGACATCTTCAAATGCACGGTCATGCTGGCCGACATGTCGCAATGGGCTGCCTTCAACCGGGTCTATCTCGAATATTTCGACCCGGACAGGCTTCCGGCGCGCTCGGCCTTCGGTGCCAACGGTCTCGCGCTCGGCGCTCGGCTCGAACTTGAATGCATGGCCCATATGCCGCGGCGATAGCCTTAAAACCGCCTCGGACGACCCTAAACTGGCCTTACGAAGAGCCGGTCCTGCTGCTTGAGGCAAATGGGGGCTGGCTCGATAGTCGCCCGAGAGAATCGATGGTTTCGGCCGCCGTCGATTGACTGAAAACGGCCGATACGTCGACTTCTTTTACCCATGGATGCACAGCCTTCCGCGACCGCAACCGGCCGCGTCGCCCCACCGGACAGCGTCTCGTCGCTCATTCCGGTCACTGTTGCCTGTGGCGTCTTCATGACCAGCCTCGACCAGAATGTCGTGGTCACCGCCCTTCCCGGTATTGGCGAAACGCTGGCCCGGCCGCCAAGCCAGCTCGGCCTTCTGGTCACCGCCTATGTCGCCAGTCTGATCATCATGATGCCGGTGGGGGCATGGGCGGCCGACCGCTTTGGGCTGCGCAATGCCTATTGCTTCGCCCTCGTCATTTTTGGCGTGGCCTCCGCGCTGTGCGGCATCGCCAACGAAATGTGGACGCTGGTCGGCGCGCGCGCCTTGCAGGGTTTTGGCGGCGCGCTGATGGGTACGCTCGGCCAGATCGTCGTGCTGCAGAGCTTTCCGCGCAACCGCACGCTGAAGATCAACATGTATATCTCGCTGGCCGGTCAGTCGGGGCCCTTGGTCGGACCGCTCGTCGGCGGCGCGCTCACCACCTACATTTCCTGGCGCTGGATCTTCTTCATCAACGTGCCACTGGCGCTCGCCGCGCTGGTGCTGGCGGCTGCCTTGTTCCCGGCATCCCGGAAACCGATCCGAACGCCATTCGATTTCCCCGGCTTCATGCTGGTGGGAGCCGGCATGGTGCTTCTGGTGCTCGGCATGGATTCGCTTGCCGCCAAGGATATGGCGGCCGGTCTGATCGCCGGGCAAGTCCTGCTCGCCGTCGCACTGCTCGGCCTCGCCATCTTCTATCTGCTGCGGGCGCGCAACCCGGTACTCGACCTGAGACTGCTGCGCATCCGCACCTTCCGCATCTCGTTCCTCACCGGTGGCGGCCTCGACACGATCGGCCTGAGCTCGGTCGTGTTCCTCCTGCCGCTGATGTTCCAGCTCGGCTTCGGCATGAGCGCGGTGCAGGCCGGTTCCCTGACCTTCATCGCTGCCGTCGGCTCGCTGCTGACCCGCTTCGTCATGCCGGCCGTGTTGAAGCGTTTCGGCTTCCGCCGCGTGCTGGTCTTCAACACGCCGATCGTGGCGGCACTGGTCGCCGGCTTCGCGCTGATCCAGGTCACGACGCCAGTGTGGATCGTGCTCGCCTATATCTTCATCTTCGGCGTGTTCCGCTCGGCGCAATGGGCATCGACCGGCAATCTCTCCTATGCCGACATCGAGCCCGAACAGCTCGCCCGTTTCAGCGCGCTCTATTACATCCTGTGGCAGCTTGCCGTGGCAATCAGCGTCGGCGCGGCCGCCGCCTTGCTGTCATTGCTGGCCGGCAGCGAAGGCCACGCCTCGGTGAATGATTTCCGCGTGCTTTTCGTCATCGAAGGCCTGGTGACACTGTGCGCCCTGCTCGCCTACCGCCATCTGACGCCGAAAGACGGCGCCCATGTCAGCGGGCATGGGTCGGTGAGTAATGAGTAGGCAGTCGGCAGTCGGCAGTCGGCAGTCGGAAAATCTCAGAACTTAGACAGTGCAAGAACTGTCGCCGAAACACACAGCTGCCGACTGCCTATTGCCGACTGCCTCACTCCACGAACTTCACCCACTCCTCGAGCGGGGCGCGGTCGGTGCGGAAGGTGCTTTCGGGCTTGGACGTGTCCTCATGACCAAGCGCCATGCCGCAGACGACGATCTCCTCCTCGGAGATGTCGAGCACCGGCCGGATCTGCCGGTGGTAAGGCGCGAAGGCCGCCTGCGGGCAGGTGTGCAATCCCCTCGCCCGCGCTGCGATCATGATGTTCTCCAGGAACATGCCGTAGTCGATCCAGGAACCCTGGTTCAACCGCCGGTCGATGGTGAAGATCATGCCGACCGGCGCGTCGAAGAAGACGAAGTTGCGGTCGTGCTGGGCGCGCATCTTGTCGACCTCGCGCCGACCGATGCCGAGCACACCATAGAGGCCGAAGCCGTTGGCGCGGCGTCGCGTCAGGTAAGGCTCGAAGAACTGGTCGGGATAATAGCGATATTCGTCCCATTCCGCCTTTTCGGCGCGAATGCCTGAATTGAGGATCGCGTCGCTCAGCCGCTGCTTCACGTCGCCCTTGGCGACATAGACCTTCCACGGCTGCATATTGGTGCCTGAGGGCGCGCGCGAGGCCACCGACAGGATGTCGCGGACGACCGCATCGTCGACAGGGTCGGGCAGGAAAGCGCGCACGGACCGGCGCGAAACGATCGCCTCGTCCACGAGCGCGGTTTCGTCCAACTTCGGGGTTCTGCTTTCCGGTGCCAGCATGGCAATCTCTTCGACGCAGGATTTCGGCGGCGCGTCCCCCAATTCCACGCCGCTTGTTTGCGGTGCCTTTGCATGAACCGCAAAAATACCGCAAGCAATTTTGTCTGGACCATGAGATCACCCTTGATCTTTTCACGGGCTTGGCATCACATGAAATTCTGCTTGATTTTTTCACGGACCCGCAAGACGTGACCGAACCCGCTGCCCAATCCGACGCGCAAACCGGCGAGCGTTTCCTCGCGGCCGACATCCGCGCGCTGCGCAAGACGCGAGGTCTGACCCTGACCGAGATCGCCCTGAAACTCGGCCGCTCGGTCGGTTGGGTCAGCCAGGTTGAGCGCGGCCTTTCGGTTCCTTCGCTCGGCGATCTGCGCGCCATGGCGGACCTGTTCGACGTGCCGCTCAGCCTGTTCTTCAGCCATGACGTGCCGGAAGAGAACGAACGCGGCGTGGTCGTGCGCGCCGGACGTCGCCGTTCGCTCGGTACCAGCGATTCGGGATTGGTGGAAGAGCTGCTGTCGCCCGATCTCGGCGGCAGTTTCGAGATGCTGCGTTCGGAATTCGCGCCTGGCGCGGAATTGAAGAAGGCCGCGCTCAGGCCGACCGAGGAAGCCGGCTACGTGGTGGCCGGCACATTCGAGATCGAGATTGACGGCACCTGGCACAGGCTTGGCGAAGGCGACAGTTTCCGCTTTGCCGGCAAGCCGTTCCGCTGGAAGAACCCCGGAACGGTACCTGCCGTGGTGATCTGGGTCGTTTCGCCGCCGGTCTACTAGAGCGCCGCGCGTCCATTCGGACGCGCAAAGGACGCTCTAGCACTTTGTAGTTGCGCATCGTGCTTACCGAAAATCGATTCCGATTTTCGGTAAGCACGATGCGCTAGGAAATTGGGGAGGGATAAAATGGCCGGAATTCCGACGACCGCGCGCGTGGTCATCATCGGCGGTGGCGCGGTGGGCGTGTCGGCCCTCTACCATCTGGCCAAGGCCGGCTGGACGGACTGCGTCCTGCTCGAAAAGAACGAGCTGACCTCCGGTTCGACCTGGCACGCGGCCGGCAACGTGCCGACCTTCTCGTCCTCCTGGTCGCTGATGAACATGCAGCGCTATTCGACCGAGCTCTACCGGGGGCTGGCGTCCGAGGTCGATTATCCGATGAACTATCACGTCACCGGCTCGATCCGGCTGGCGCACAGCAAGGAGCGCATGCAGGAGTTCCAGCGCGCCAAAGGCATGGGCCGCTACCAGGGCATGGCGATCGAGGTCATCGGCACCGACGATATCAAGGCACGCTATCCTTTCATCGAGACGCACGAGCTGAAAGGCGCGCTCTACGACCCCAATGACGGCGACATCGACCCCGCCCAGCTCACCCAGGCGCTGGCCAAGGGCGCGCGCGACAAGGGTGCCAAAATCATCCGCTTTTGCCCGGTGACGGGCGTGCGCCGCGATCGCGACGAATGGGTCGTGGCGACCGAACAAGGCGAAATCCGCTGCGAATATGTCGTCAACGCCGCCGGCTACCGCGCAGCCGAAGTCGGCAAGATGTTCGGCCGCGATGTGCCCATGATGGTGATGAGCCATCAATACATCCTCTTCGAGGAAATTCCCGAGCTTGCCGCCTGGTCGAGGGAAGCAGGACACAAATTGCCGTTGCTGCGCGATGTCGATTCTTCCTACTATCTGCGCCAGGAAAAGAACGGCATGAACCTCGGCCCGTATGAGCGCAACTGCCACGCGCATTGGGCCACACCCACCGATCCGATGCCGGCCGACTTCTCGTTCCAGCTTTTCCCCGACGATCTTGAGCGGCTGGAATGGTACCTGAACGATGCCATCGAACGCGTACCAATCCTGGGCACTGCAGGCCTTTCGAAGGTCATCAATGGCCCGATCCCCTACGCGCCGGACGGCAATCCGCTGCTCGGGCCCATGCCCGGCGTGCCCAACGCGTTCGAGGCTTGCGTGTTCACCTTCGGCATCGCCCAGGCCGGCGGCGCCGGCAAGGTGCTGGCCGAATGGGTGACCGAAGGGCAGACCGAGTGGGACATGTGGTCTTGTGACCCGCGCCGCTTCACCGCCTTTGGATCGGCGCCAGACTACGCCGTCGCCAAGGGCATGGAAGTGTATGGGCACGAATATGCCATCCAGTTCCCGCGCCATGTCTGGCCGGCAGTGCGCGACCGCAAGCTTTCGCCGTTGCACGAACGCCTGAAGGCGATGGGCGCGCAGTTCAGCGCCTATAATGGCTGGGAACGTGCCACCTGGTACGCCCGGCCGGGCGACGACACGTCGGAGGACTCGACACAGACCTTCGCACGTTCCGGACCGTGGGAACCGCGCATCCGCGAGGAATGCCTGGCCGTGCGCGACGCCGCCGGCATTCTGGATCTGCCGGGTTTCAGCCGCTTCCGCCTCAAGGGCGCTGGCGCTCGTGCCTGGCTTTCCACCCTGATCACCGGCGTGGTGCCCAAATCTGGTCGCATCGGTCTCGGCTATTTCGCCGACGACAATGGTCGTATCGTCACCGAGATGTCGATCATGGCGCTGGAGGAAGATACCTTCTTCCTGATCACCGCCGCCGTGGCGCAACTGCATGATTTCGAGTGGCTGTCGAAGCAGCTTCCCGAAGCCACGGAAATTGCGCTGCAAGACATGACGGAAGCATTTTCCTGCCAAATCCTCTCCGGGCCGAATTCACGGGCCATCCTGGCTGCGGTTGCTGACGCCGACCTGTCCTTGCCCTGGCTGTCGCACCAGTCCTGCCAGATCGCTGGCCGCTGGTGTCAGCTCGTCCGGGTCTCGTTCGCTGGCGAACTCGGATGGGAAATTCACACCAAGATCGAGGATACGGCGGCCATCTTCGATGCCGTCTGGGTCGCAGGCCAAAAGCACGGGCTGAAACCCTTCGGCATGTACGCGCTCGACAGTCTGCGCCTCGAAAAGGGCTACCGCGCCTGGAAGGGCGATCTTTCCACCGACTACACCGTGCTGCAGGGCGGGCTCGACCGCTTCGTGAAATGGGACAAGCCGGAATTCCGCGGCAAGGCCGCCCTGCTCAACGAAAAGCAGCAGGGCGTGAAGAAACGTTTCGTCACGCTCGTCGTTGAGAATCCCGGCGATTGCGACGCGCCCTATATGTCGACGCTCTGGCATGGCGGGACCATCGTCGGCGAAACCACCTCGGGCGGCTGGGGCTACAGGGTGGACAAATCCATCGCGCTTGGCATGGTGCGCGCCGATCTGGCCGTGCCGGGCACTGTTGTCGAAGTCGAGATTTTCGGCGAGCGCTTCAAGGCCGCGGTCCAGGAAGACAAGCCCTTGTGGGACTCTGAAAACGAAAGGCTACGCGCTTGACGACCCTGCCCTTCCCAGACCACGCCTTCGGCGCTTTCCTGTTCGACATGGACGGCACGATCCTGAGTTCGATCGCTTCCGCCGAGCGGGTGTGGGCGGCGTGGGCGCTGAAACATGGGCTGGATGTCGAAACCTTCCTGCCGACCATTCACGGCGTGCGCGCGGTCGAGACGGTTCGCAATCTGAACCTGCCCGGCGTCGACGTGATGGCAGAGGTTGAGGCGTTGACCCAGGCCGAGCTGGACGATGTCGACGGCGTCGAGGCCATTGCGGGCGCCGCCGCCTTCCTCGGCGCATTGCCGCCTGAGCGTTGGGCCATCGTCACCTCCTCGCCGCGACGCCTGGCGCTGCGCAGGCTGGAGGCCACCGGCCTGCCTTTGCCCCGGCTGATGATCACCGCGGAAGATGTCGTCAACGGCAAGCCGGCGCCGGACTGCTTCCTGCTCGCCGCCGAACGCCTTGGCCAGAAGCCGCAGGACTGCCTTGTTTTCGAGGACGCACCCGCCGGCATCCAGGCGGCGGAGGCGGCCGGTGCCAAGGTCATGGTGATAACGGCCACGCATACACATGTCGCCAGGACACCGCACCCAACGATCCCCGGATATGGGGCGCTGACGCCGCTGCTGGACACCACCGGCAGGCTCACGCTTGCAGCAACCCATCGAACTTCTTTCCAAGACGCGAGCGTTTGACATGCCCAAACCCTCTTCCCGCATTTCCGGCATCACCCCTTCCGGCAAGGACGGCTGGGAGGTGCATTTCGCCGCCTGGCAGCGCAAGGAAGCCGGCGAGGACATCATCATGCTCTCGGTCGGCGACCACGACTTCCATACGCCCGCCGAAACCGTCGAGGCCGGCGTCGCCGCCCTGCGCGCCGGTCATCATCACTACACCCAGCTTCCCGGCATTCCCGCCTTGCGCGAAGCGATGGCGCGGATTTCGACGCGCTGCACGGGCGTTGAAACAAGCGCCGAACAAATCATCGCCACGCCGGGCGGCCAGGCCTCCCTCTATGCCGCCGTGCAAGGCGTGCTTGACCCAGGCGACCACGCCATCGTCGTTGCGCCCTACTATGCCACCTATCCCGGCACCTTCCGTGCCGCCGGCGCCGATTTCACCGTGGTCGAAACCCGCGCCACCGACGGCTTCCAGCCGGATGCAAAGACGATCGAGGCCGCGGTGCGGCCGAACACCCGCGCCATGCTGATCAACACCCCGAACAACCCGACCGGCGCCGTCTATTCGAGGAAATCGCTGGAAGGCATCGCCGATGTCTGCCGCCGGCACGATCTGTGGCTGTTGTCCGACGAGGTCTACTGGACGCTCGGCGGTGGCGAACATTTGTCGCCGCGTGCCCTGCCCGGCATGGCCGAGCGCACGCTGGTCATCAACTCCATGTCGAAGAGCCACGGCATGACCGGCTGGCGCCTTGGCTGGCTGACCGGGCCGGAGGAACTGGTCGCCCTGCTGATCAGCCTCAATCTCGTGACGACCTACGGGCTGACCGATTTCGTCAGCCGCGCGGCGATCGAGGCGCTGAACAACGACTACGGCGTCGACCAGATCGCGGCGCTCTATGCGCGGCGGCGCAAGCTCTTCCTCAACGCCGTGCACGGCATGAACGATGTCACCGTGCGCGGTTCCGAGGGCGGCATGTATGCCATGCTCGATATCAGCGCGGTCGAACCGGACGACGAAAAATTCGCCTGGGCGTTTCTCGAAAACGAGAATGTCGGCGTCATGCCCGGCTCTTCCTTCGGCGATGCCGCGGCCGGCCACATCCGCATCAGCCTGTGCCAGCCCGAACCCGTTCTGCTCGAAGCGGCCGAGAGGCTGCGCCGCTTCGTTTCAGCCTATCGACGCGAGGCCGCATGACCGCACTTCCCCAGAAAGCCCGCGCCGTTATCATCGGCGGCGGCGTATCCGGCTGCTCAGTCGCCTACCATCTCGCGAAACTGGGCTGGACCGACATCGTGCTCCTGGAGCGCAAGCAGTTGACGTCGGGCACCACCTGGCACGCCGCCGGCCTGATCGGCCAGCTGCGCGCCTCGCAGAACATGACGCGGCTCGCCAAATATTCGGCCGACCTCTACGTCAAGCTGGAAGCCGAGACCGAGGTCGCCACCGGCATGCGTCAGGTCGGCTCCATCACCGTCGCGCTCACCGAGGAGCGCAAGCACGAGATCTACCGGCAGGCATCGCTGGCCCGTGCCTTCAACGTCGATGTCCGCGAGATTTCGCCCAGCGAGGTCAAGGAGATGTATCCGCATCTCAATGTGTCCGACGTGGTCGGCGCCGTGCACCTGCCGCTCGACGGCCAATGCGACCCGGCCAACATCGCCATGGCTCTGGCCAAGGGCGCGCGGCAGCGCGGCGCAAAAATCGTCGAGAACGTCAAGGTGACGAAGGTTCATAGCAGGGATGGCCGCGTTTCCGGCGTCTCCTGGGCGCAAGGTGACGAACAAGGCACGATCGAAACCGACATCGTCATCAATTGCGCCGGCATGTGGGCCCGCGAACTGGGTGCGCAGAACGGCGTCACCATCCCGCTGCACGCCTGCGAACACTTTTACCTCGTCACCGAGGCGATTCCCGGCCTTGGCCGCCTGCCAGTCCTGCGCGTGCCTGACGAATGCGCCTACTACAAGGAAGACGCCGGCAAGATGATGCTCGGCGCCTTCGAGCCGGTCGCCAAGCCCTGGGGCATGGACGGCATCCGCGAGGATTTCTGCTTCGACCAGTTGCCCGAGGACATGGACCATTTCGAACCGATCCTCGAAATGGGCGTCAACCGCATGCCGATGCTGGCCACCGCCGGCATCCACACCTTCTTCAACGGGCCGGAAAGCTTTACCCCCGACGATCGCTATTATCTCGGCGAAGCGCCGGAACTATCTGGCTACTGGATGGCCACCGGCTACAATTCGATCGGCATCGTCTCGTCGGGCGGCGCCGGCATGGCGCTGGCGCAATGGATCAATGACGGTGAAGCCCCGTTCGACCTTTGGGAGGTCGACATCCGTCGCACCCAGCCCTTCCAGAAGAACCGCCGCTATCTGAAGGAACGCGTTTCCGAAACACTCGGCCTGCTCTACGCCGACCATTTTCCGTACCGACAGATGGCGACGTCCCGTAACATCAGGCGCTCGCCCCTGCACGAACACCTGAAGGCGCGCGGCGCCGTGTTCGGCGAAGTCGCCGGCTGGGAGCGCGCCAACTGGTTCGCCAGGGAGGGCCAGGAGCGCGAGTACCGCTATTCCTGGAAGCGGCAGAACTGGTTCGGCAACCAGCGCGACGAACATCTCGCCGTCCGCAACGGCGTCGGCCTGTTCGACATGACCTCGTTCGGCAAAATCAGGATAGAAGGCCGCGACGCGTTGACCTTCCTGCAACGCCTCTGCGCCAACGACATGGACGTGGCGCCTGGCAAAATCGTCTACACACAGATGCTGAATGGCAAGGGTGGCATCGAGAGCGATCTCACCGTGTCGCGGCTTTCCGAGATGGCCTTCCTCGCCGTCGTTCCAGGCGCCACCTTGCAGCGCGATCTTGCCTGGCTGCGCAAGCATCTCACCGACGAATTCGTCGTCATCACCGACGTCACGTCGGCCGAAAGTGTGCTTTGCCTGATGGGGCCTTACGCGCGGGATTTGATTCAAAAGGTGAGCCCGAACGATTTCTCGAACGACAGAAATCCGTTCGGCACCTGGCAGGAAATCGAGATTGGCATGGGCCTCGCCCGCGCCCACCGCGTCACCTATGTCGGCGAGCTCGGCTGGGAGCTTTATGTGCCGACCGACCAGACCGCGCATGTGTTCGAAGCCATCGAAGAAGCCGGCCAGGACTTCGGTTTGAAACTCTGCGGCCTGCACACATTGGATTCCTGCCGCATCGAAAAGGCGTTTCGCCATTTCGGGCATGACATCACCGACGAGGACCACGTTCTGGAGGCCGGTCTCGGCTTCGCCGTGAAAACCGGCAAGGGCGATTTCCTCGGCCGCGACGCGGTGCTGCGCAGGAAGGATGCCGGCCTCGACCGCCGTTTGGTGCAATTCCGCCTCACCGATCCCGAACCCTTGCTGTTCCACAACGAGGCGATCGTTCGTGACGGCAAGATCGTCGGAACCGTCACTTCCGGCAATTACGGCCATCATCTCGGCGGCGCCATCGGGCTCGGCTACGTGCCTTGCCAGGGTGAAACGGAAGCGGATGTGCTGGCGTCATCCTACGAGATCGAAATCGCCGGCGAGCGTTTTGCCGCCGAGGCTTCATTGAAGCCGATATACGATCCAAAGGCCGAGCGGGTGCGGATGTAGGCGCCCCTTCCTTCTCCCCGTTCACGGGGAGAAGGTGACCCGAAGGGTCGGATGAGGGGCAGCGCTAGCCTCGGGGAATCCGGCGCTGCCCCTCACCTGCCTGCCGGCATCCTCTCCCCGTAAACAGGGAGAGGAAAGCTAATTTCAAAACGCCTGCAATTTCTGGCGCACCTGGCCAAGGAAAGCCGCGCGGCTCTCCGGCGTCGAGGCGTCCATCAGGTAGTGCGCCAGGAACAGCGTCTTGCAACGCTTCGCGCAAAGCGCGCGAATGCCGCGCAGAATGGTCTTGCGGCCAGGATGGCCAACCACGTGCGACCACCAGCGCGGTGCGCCGCAAGTCGTCACCACCGCGATCTTCTGGACATGGCCCATCAGCGGCGTGATCCGTCCGCCCGCGTCGAGCGAAAAGGCCACGTCCTTTGCCCAGACGCGGTCGAGCCAGCCCTTCAGCATCGCCGGCAGCCCATACCACCAGGTCGGATAGATGAACACGATCGCTTCGGCCCAGTTCAGATGCGCGATATGGGCGGCGAGTGCCGGATCGACCGGGGCGCGTTCATTGTAGTCGCGCCGCTCGCCATCGCGCATCACCGGGTCGAAATTCTCGGCATAGAGGTCGACCAGCCGTGCCTCGCACCCTTTCCCGGCGATGCCTTCAAGTGCGGCATCGCGCACGGCAGCGCAGAAGCTCTCCGGCACCGGATGGCAATAGACGACGAGTACCCGCATGCCTACCTCGCCGCCAAGCCTTTGAACAGAAACGTCTTTCCCGAGCGATAGTCGTAATCTGGATTTTCCCACGCGATCATCTTGCCGGGATTGAGCAACCCCTGCGGGTCGGCTTGCCGCTTGAAGGCAAGCTGGATGGCATCAGTCTGTTTCATGCCGCCCTCCTCCAGCGTGTAGCGGTGCGGGTTGAAGATCGGGCAGCCATTCTCCTCGAACAGCCGCACGATCTCGTCCAGCCGTTCCTCCGTGGTGAAGCGCACGAGATTGAGCCCGAAACAGGTGATGTTGCCGTCGAGACGCACGAATTCGAGGTGCGAAAAGACCTCTCCCGGGAACATCGCATCCATCTTTTCAACCAGTGCCAACTGGTTGGGGAACGGGTAGAGCGACTGCAGATAGGTGATCGACGGGTCGACCCGCAAAGCCCTCAGCGTCGTGTGGTTCCAGGCAAGCTCATAGGCCGGCGGCAGGCCCTTCTTGTCCTCGTCTCTTGCCGTCGCCGCATTGTAGGCGATTTCGCCGCCCTCGCGGCGGGTGAAGGCCAGGAAAGCATCGAGCGCATGCGGCGCGACCATCACCGCGCAGATGCTTTGCCCCTCACGCAGGAATTTCTGGTGCCGCTTGAAATAGAGTTGCGGCACGGGTGCGGCGATCGGCGTGATCAACTTGGTCAACAGCCCGTCCTGGCAGGCGAGCGCGTTGCCGTAGCGCGCCGCGCCCATGAAGCTGTCAAAGCCGACCAGCACGTCCACCCAGTCATAGGCGGCCGTCAGCGGCATCTCGACCTCGGTGATGATACCGTTGGTGCCGTAGGCGTGGGTCACCTTGTGCAGATCCTCGCCGGTCAGTTCCAGCACCTTGGGTTCCGCCTCCATGGTGACGACACGCAGCCGGATGATGTTGCCGAAGTCGCGCAAGCCGCCGAAATTGATCGATCCGACGCCACCCGAGCCGCCGGCGATGAAGCCGCCGATCGAAGCGGTGTTGTAGGTGGAAGGGTGCAGGCGCAATTCCTGCGCCGAATGGGCACGCGTCGCGCGGTCGATATCGGCCAGGATGGCGCCCGGTCCGCACACCACACGACCCGGAGAAATCGCAACGATTTCATCGAGTTCGGCGAGATTGAGCACGACGCCACCAGACAGCGGCATCGCCTGCCCGTAATTGCCGGTGCCGGTGCCGCGCGGCGTGACCGGGACGCCAAGGCGGTGGCAAGCGGCGAGCACGCGGATGACCTCGGCCTGCGTTTTCGGCGTCACCACCAGATCGCCGCTGACATGGTCGAGCTGCCGCTTCAGAACCGGGCTGTACCAGTAGAAATCGCGGCTCTTCTGCTGGACGATCTTCTCGTTGTCCTCGATCTTCAACCCATCGAGATCGCGTTTCAGCGCCGCAAGATCCATCATTCCACCATCAGTTCGTCGAGTTCGGCATAGTCGGGCAAGGCAGCGTCAACCGGTTTTCCCGCTCGGATGACGACGCGGTCGGACTCCGGCCGCGACAACAACTCGGTCCAGCTTCTTCCTTTGAAAACAATAAGATCGGCCGGGCCGCCGGCGGCCAAAGTGCCCGCGCTGTCCAAGCGCATCATCGCCGCCGGCGTCGCCGTCACCGCCTTCGGCCAGTCGCCGACCGGGTGGTCGAGATGCAGAATGCGTGTCGCCATGCGGTAGACTTCCAGCATGTCGAGATCGCCATAGGCGTAGAACGGATCGCGCGTGTTGTCGGAGGCGACCGCGACCGGAATGCCGCGCGCCTTCATTTCATGCAGCAGCGTCACCCCGCGCCAGCGCGGTGTCGTGCCATCCAGCCGGCGGTCCTGGAGATAAAGATTGCACATCGGCAGCGAGACGACGGCGATCCCGGCTTGCGCCACCTTGTCCAGGGTGTCGAGAACATCGCTGTCCGGTTGGCGCGCCAGCGAGCAGCAGTGGCCAACCAGGATCTTGCCCTGGAAGCGATGTCGAAGTGCGGCTTCCGCTATTCTTTTCAAGGAGATAGCGTCGACCGCGTCGGTCTCGTCGGCATGGAAGTCGAGGTCGAGATCATGCTCGATCGCGAGTTGGAACATCCGGTCGAGCAGCAGGTCGAGGTCGGGTACCATATAGGTGACGGCGCCCAGCATACCGCGGGCCGACGCCACACGCCGGGCCAGGCCGGCAAACCAGGCCGCGTCGCGGGTTTCCTCGATACCGACCAGGCAGACGGCCTGCAAGTCCATGATTCCGCGCCATTTTTCCCGCGTTGCCTCAAACACCGGCCAGGAGATCGCATCCTGGGGTGCTGCGCTGTCGAGATGCGTGCGGATGGCTTTGGTTCCGTGCGCGAAAGCCGTCCGCAATGCAAAATCCATGCGCGCCGACACGTCTTTTGCGCTCCAGCGCGTCGTTCTGTCGGCATTTGTCGCATGCAATGCGCCCGCAAAGGAACCGTCCGGATTGGGGCTGCGCGGCCAGATATGACCCTTGTCGAGATGGGTGTGGCAATCGACGAAACAGGGTAGAACGATGCGGCCCTTGAGGTCGATGGCGCCCGGCGAAGGCGACGGCCGATGGGCCGCGATCGACGCGATGCGGCCGTCGGCAACCGTGATATCGGCGCGCACGAAGCCGTCCGCGTCCGCTGGACCGTCCAGCTCGGCCGTCAGCGACAGGTGAAGGCGGGCGTTTTCAAGCACATAACTGCCAGATTGTGGGATCGGCAGCCTGCTCATGTCGCCGCTCCGCCGACCTTCGGCCAGCGCTTGGATGTGGAGAGAATCCGGATTTCGCGACGCGGTGAAAAAGTTTTGCGCTTGTTTGTCATGGCTTTATCGCGAAAGGGCTGTCGATGGCGGTCGGGATTTGTTCACCTGCCCCCTTGATGGTGCAGAATCCGCCTGAATTGATGCAAGTTCCCGCCAAAACGCGGCATCTGTCCGCCATCACGCCTCCTGCTTCAAGGCGCTCTCGTGCCAGCGACGCAGGACGAGATGCGACAGCAGCGACAACACCAGGAAAATGACGATGCCGGTCACCGAAATCAGGATCAGCGCCGCGAACAGGCGCGGCGCGTTCAGCCGGTAGCCCGCCTCGATGATACGCGAGGCGAGACCCGACGCCTGGCCCGACGTGCCGGCGACGAATTCGGCCACCACCGCGCCGATCAAGGACAGGCCGCCGGCGATCTTCAGGCCGCCGAGGAAATAGGGCATGGCGGCCGGCAGGCGCAGGTGCCACAGCTCCTGCCAGCGCGAGGCGCCGTTCAGCCGGAACAGGTCGCGCAGATTGCGGTCGACCGAATTCAGACCCAGCGTCGTGTTGGACAGGATCGGGAAGAAGGCGACGATCCAGGCGCAGAGCAGAAGCTTGGCGGTCTGGTTGTCGACATAGATGTTGATGAGCGGGAAGATCGCCACGATCGGCGTGACCTGCAAAATGACGGCGAACGGGAAGAACGACATCTCCACCCATTTCGACTGGGCAAACAGCACCGCCAGCCCCACCCCGCCGACGATGGCGAGCGCGAGGCTCAGGAAGGTGATCTTGAGCGTCACCCACAGTGAGGAGAACAGCAGCGGCGCATCGTCCTGCAGGGTCTGCAGCACCACGCCCGGCCTCGGCAGGATGTATTTCGGAATGTCGTTCCACACGCACAGCCGGTCCCACAGCCAGACCGAGACCACCATGATGGCGAGCGGCAGCACCCAGCCGCCGATCTTCTCCAGCCGTTGCTGGCGCACGCGCCGCGCTTCTTCCGGGTCGAGCGCCACCGGCCGCACCTCGAGCGTCGTCATCGCCGCGCCTCCGCCTTGGCGCTCATCGCCGCGCCCAGCACCTCCGATGCCTGCCGGCACAGAGCGGCATAGGCCGGCGAGGTGCGGAAGGCCTCGTCGCGCGGGTAATGCGCCTCCACCGCCATGTCGCGGAAGACACGGCCCGGCTGCGCCGCCATCACCACGATGCGGTTGGAGAGAAACACGCTTTCGAACACGCTGTGGGTGACGAAGATGGCGGTGAACCGCTCCTGCTGCCACAGTTCCAGAAGGTCGTTGTTGAGCTTGAAGCGGGTGATCTCGTCGAGCGCCGCGAATGGCTCGTCCATCAACAGAACGCGCGGCTTGGTGACCATGGCGCGCGCGATGGAGACACGCATCTTCATGCCGCCGGAAAGCTCGCGCGGCACCGCGTCGGCGAAGTTTTCCAGATGGACGCGCGCCAGCATCTCCATCACCGCCGACGTGGCCTTGAGCCGCGACACGCCGCGCAGCCGCAACGGCAGCCAGACATTGTCGAAGACGCTCGCCCAGGGCAGCAGGGTCGGCTCCTGGAAGACGAAGCCGACGCAATCGTCGCCCAGCGCCTTTTGCCATTCCAGCGCGCCGGACGTCGGCGTCGACAGCCCGGCGATCAGCCTGAGCGCGGTCGACTTGCCACAGCCGGAAGGCCCGAGCAGGCTGACGAAATCACCCTGGCTGATGGTGAGATTGACATTGTCGAGCGCGGTGACCCCGTTGGAGAACACCTTGCCGACGCCGCGCAGGTGAAGCAGCGGCGTGCCGCTGTCGATGCCCTCCCCGCGCATAACCGTCTGCTGCAACATCAGTGCCTTTCCGTGGATAAATGCTCATCCCTTCTCCCCTTGCGGGAGAAGGTGGCCGAGCCGAAAGCGAAGTCGGATGAGGTGGGCCGGACGGAGTGCGAACTTGCCACGCCTAGGCGGGCGACCGAACAGGACGGCAGGATTTTGAAGTGCATCGTTTCTTCCAACACCCCTCATCCGTCCCGGCACTGCGCGCCGGGCCACCTTCTCCCGCAAGGGGAGAAGGTGAAGCCGCACTCACTTCTTCAGATTGAGCCCGACGCCCTTGTTCACGAACTGCAGCGTATAGGCCTTCTTGATGTCGATGCCGGCGGGCAGAACCTTGGCCTTGACCATCTTGTCGTAGAAACTCTGCATGCGTTCGTCGGTCATGGCGCCGATGCCGAGCTTCTCGCTCTCGCCGGAATCGACGATGCCGTACTTCTTCATCATCTCGATGGAGAAGGCGATCTGCTCGTCGTTGATGTCGGGATTGTCCTTCTTGATGGCGGCGTTGGCGGCCTTGTTGTCGCCGTAGAGGTAGTTGTACCAGCCCTTGGCCGAGCCATCGACGAAGCACTGCACCACCTCCGGCCGCTTGTCGATCGTGGTCTGCATGGCCTCGATGGTGGTGGCGTAGGTGTTGAAGCCGTAGTCGGCGAGCAGGAAGAGGTTGGGCTGGAAGCCGCCCTCCTTGGCCACCGCATGCGGCTCGGAGGTGACGTAACCCTGCTGGACCGACTTCTTGTTGGCGATGAAGGCAGCCGGGTTGAAGGTGTAGACGGCGCGCTTGGCGGGATCGAAGCCGAACTCGGAGACCATCCACAGGAAGAAGGAGGTCGCCCCCTCGTCGCCGATAATGTACTGGTCGGCCTTCGGCAGGTCCTCCCACTTGTCCAGGCCCTGGCCCGGATGCGCCATGATGACCTGCGGCTCCTTCTGGAAGGAGGCGGCGACGACGCGCAGCGGAATGCCCTGCTGCACCGCGTCGAAGGCCTGCAGCATGTTGCCACCCATGTAGAAATCGACCTTGCCGGCCAACAGCAGCGGCCGGCCGCTGCCTTGCGGCCCGCCTTGCTGGATGGTGACGTCCAGCCCGCAGGCGGCATAGGAGCCGTCGGCCACAGCCTGGTAGTAGCCGCCATGTTCGGCCTGGGCCAGCCAGTTGGTGGCGAAGATTACCTTCTCGTTCGCCGCCGCCGTCGACATCCAGCCGCCAAGCAGCGCCGCCGCGGCCACCATTGTTCCTGCCAATACCCGTGTCATCGATTTCCCCTTCCATCCGCCCGCAACGGGCACAAAGACACCGTCGATCGATCACGCAAGACACATGCCACCCAACCGGTGGCGGCATTGCGCCGACGGTGCCAGCCTTCGACCCGTGACGTGAACCCGTGACCTGCAGCTCCTGTCGCCATCGTGCCCATTTTCCGGGCAGCTGTCCATCAGCGCTTCGTGTTGAAAGTAATGCCGGCAGTGCAAAAGCAGTGCTTGAACCAAGCCCCCGCCCGGCTCTAGTTTCGCCGCCTCGGATGCGTCGAGATTAGAGCTGGTCGGCCGACCTCGCCCGGGTCTCAACGCGTCCCCAAAAGGAGACCGCCATGTTCCGATATCTGATGCCGAAGACGATCAAGCCGCCATTCGCGCGCTACAGCCACGGCGTCGAAGTGCCGGCCGGCAAGCGGCTCATCCTGTGCGCGGGCCAGGTGGCGATCACCGCCGACGACCAAATTCCCGAAGGCGTCGAGGAACAGGCCGAACTCTGCTTCAAGAACATCGCCGCGGTGCTGGCCGAGGCCGGCCTTGGCCTGAACGACGTGGTGCGCATCAATGCCTATGTCACCGACCGCGCCTATCTGAAACCCTATATGGCGGTGCGCGACCGGACATTTTCGGACCCGGCGCCGGCCTCGACGCTGATGATCGTCACCGGTTTCGCCAGGCCCGAATTCAAGGTCGAGGTGGAAGTGATCGCGGCCGGGTGAGAAACGGAACCTTCCCCTTCTCCCCTTGCGGGAGAAGGTGGCCGAGCCGGGCGGCGTAGCCGCCATTGGCGAGGTCGGATGAGGGGTGCTGGACGGAACGCCATGGTAGGATGAAATGGGGTGAGAGATATGGAATTGAAATGCCTCGTTTCTTCCAGCACCCCTCATCCGTCTCGGCGCAACGCGCCGATCCACCTTCTCCCACAAGGGGAGAAGGGAAATGCACCACCCCAGCAACGATGCGGAGACTGACATTATGACGAAAAGACGCGTGTGGTGGGGCGACTACAGGACCACCGAATATGCCTCGATCGACCCGGAAACGACGATCGCGGTGCTGCCGGTGGCGGCGATCGAGCAGCATGGGCCGCATCTGCCGGTGTCGACCGACACCTCGATCATGAACGGCATGCTGGAGACGGTGATCGCGCGCCTGCCGGCCGATCTCGACATCCGCATCCTGCCGGTGCAGGCGGTCGGCAAATCCAACGAGCATCTCGAAGCGCCGGGCACGCTGACCTTGCCGCCGGCGACGCTGATCGACGCCTGGACCGAGCTCGGCCTCTCCATCGCCCGCGCCGGGGTGAGGAAGCTCGTCATCGTCAACTCGCATGGCGGCAATGAAGAGATCATGGGTATCGTCACGCGCGAGCTGCGGGTGCGCGAAAGGATGTTGGCGGTGAAGACGAGCTGGTCGCGCTTCGGCCGCCCGGCCGGGCTCTACAGCGAGGCGGAAGACCGCTGGGGCATCCATGGCGGCGACTACGAGACCTCCATGATGCTGCATTTCCGGCCCGAGCTGGTCGACATGGGCAAGGCCGAGAATTTCGTCTCGAAGGTGGTCGAGGCCGAGAAGACGTTTTCGCTGCTGCGCCACACCGGCACCCATGCCTTCGCCTGGATGTCGCAGGACCTCAACCCGCATGGCGTGGTCGGCGAGGCCGCCAAGGCAACCGCCGACAAGGGCCGGCAGACCGCCGAACACCAGGCCGACGGCTTCATCACGCTGCTGAAGGATGTGCGCAAGGCGAGGTTGGATGAGTGGGTGAAGTAAGAGGCGCCTTATCTCCCCCCTTGCGGGGGAGAAAGCGATTTCAGCATCTTAGCGAGCACGCCCGCAGGGCGGCGCAGCTAAGTGCTAGAAATCGCAAGAGAGGGGATTTGCCGGCAATGCGTCAACCGGTCAGACCGTTACATCGTGGTTTTGCCCGCTCTATGCGCACTGATGCGACCAAGGCCGAGAACATGCTTTGGCAGGCCCTGCGCAACCGCCAACTCAACGGCCTGAAGTTCAAGCGACAGGTGCCGCTCGATGGCTACATTCTCGACTTCGCCTGTTTCGAGGCCAGGCTGATCATCGAGGTTGACGGCAGTCAGCACGCGGAACTGCAGCGGGATACAGTCCGCGATCGACATTTCGAGACGCGGGGATTCGGCATCTTGCGTTTCTGGAACGAGGAGGTGGAGAGGAACCTCGACGCGGTCTGCGGGGCGATCTTGCAGGCCGCCGACGGTCGCGGCTGAATATCCCCTCTCTTGCGATTTCTAGCACTTAGACTGCGCCGCCCTACGGGCGTGCTCGCTAAGATGCTGAAATCGCTTTCTCCCCCGCAAGGGGGAGATAGAGGCGCCAGCACCCTACCCTTCAATCTCCAGCTCGAACGGCACGCCCTCGAAGGCATCGGCGCCGCGGCCGATCGAGGCGATGGCGGCGACCATGCGGCCGTTGCGGCCAAGAATGTGGTCGGCCACGGCGACGAGGCGCGGATTGGGCGTCGCGGAGGGAGAGAGAAAGCGCAGCGTCCTGGCCAGTTCCAGCTCGTCGCGCTTCGGCGCCAGTGCCGCGGCGATGATATAGGCGGAAGCCGTCGAGCGGCTGATGCCGGCATAACAGTTCACCACCAGCGGCCGCGCGCGGTTCCAGCCCTCGGCGAAGGCAAGCAGCGCGCGCACATGCTCCTCGCCGGGCAGCGTCATGCCCTCCTGCGCCTCGGCGATGTCGTGCATGACCAGATGCAGATGGTTTTCCGGCCGGATCGCGGCGGGGCGCAACATGTCGGTGCCGGCGGCAAGCAGCGACAACAGCCGCTCGGCGCCGGCGCGGTTGACGGTGGCCTCGACCTTGGAGAGCGGGCAGACGATGATCATGCGCGGATCCTGTTTTGGCGAGCTTCGCCCGTCGCGGCCCAACCGGCAAGGGCGGCTTCGAGGCGGCGCCACTCGTCCTCGTTGCCGGGCAAGCCGGACCGCAGCGCATGCGGGCGCTGCGCGAAATGGCGCAAAAGGATGCCTTGCCGGCCGAGCGCTTCGAACAGGCCGGGCGCGCCGGCGAAATCGAGATAGCGGAACAGCGTCGTGCCGCCGGCGACCGTAACGCCATGGTGGGCAAACAGCGCATCGAGCCGCGCGGCATCCTCAGCCAGCCGCTGCCGCATCGCCTGCTGCCAGGCAATATCGCCGAGCGCCGCGATACCGTATTCCAGCGTCGGGCCTGCCACCGCCCATGGCCCAAGCTGGCTGTCGAGTAGTGCGGCCGTCGCCGTGTCGGCGAGCGCGAAGCCCAGCCGCACGCCGGCGAGGCCGAAGAATTTGCCGAAGGAGCGCAGTACCACCAGCCCGCCCCGCCCAATGTCGCCGGCGAGGCTGTCCTCGCGCGGGCCGACATCCATGAAGGCTTCGTCGACCACCAATAACCCGCCTTTGGCTTTCATCCGGGCGGCGAGCGCCAGCAGATCGTCGCGCGCGACGACGCGGCCGTCGGGATTGTTGGGATTGACCAGTATGGCCAGATCAGCCTCGGCAAGCGCCGCGAAATTTGTCACTTCGGCCACCTTATGACCGGCGACGGCGGCGGCGCGCGCGTGTTCGGCATAGGTCGGCGACAACACCAGCGCGCGACCGGGCGCCACCAGCGAGGCGACACGCGGCAACAGGATCTGGGTGCCAGGTGCTGCCACCACATTGGCCCGCGCCGGGGCGCCATAGGCGGTGGCGGCGACAGTCGCCAGCTCGGCCGACCTCGCCGCCTCCGGCAGTCTGGTGAAGGCGGTGGCGGGCGGCTCGAAAAGCGGATAGGAGTGCGGATTGATCCCGGTCGAGAGATCGACGAACGGTTCCGGTGCGCCAGGAAACAGCGCCCGCGCCCGGCCGAGGCTTCCGCCGTGATCCACCGCTGCAATCGCCTCGCCTGGAAGCCGCATGTTCGCCCTGACCGCCTTTCTGTCGCTGCTGATCGAATCTCGGCTCGGCTATCCCGACCGGCTGTTCCGTGCCGTCGGCCATCCGGTGACCTGGATCGGCGCCCTGATATCCTGTCTCGACCGCGGGCTCAACCGCGCCGCCGACAGCGACGCCGCGCGTCGCATGGCCGGCGTCTTTTCGCTGCTGGTCATCGTCATGGTGCCGGCAACCATCGCCCGCCTGGCCGAGACGGCGCTTTTGGCGCTGCCGCTCGGCATTGTCGCGGTGGCGCTGCTGGCGAGTTCGCTGCTGTCGCAGAAGAGCCTGGCTGCCCATGTCGAGGCGGTGGCGGACGCGCTGGACTCGGGCGGGCTGACGGCCGGCCGCAAGGCGGTCTCCATGATCGTCGGCCGCGACCCTGAAAAACTCGACGAGGCGGCGGTCGGCCGCGCGGCGATCGAAAGCCTGGCCGAGAATTTCTCCGACGGCATCGTCGCGCCCGCCTTCTGGCTGGGCATCGGCGGGCTGGCCGGCGGCGTCGCCTACAAGGCCGCCAACACCGCCGATTCCATGATCGGCCACCGCAGCGAGCGCCACGAGGCCTTTGGCTGGGCGGCGGCGCGCTTCGACGATCTGATCAATTTGCCCGCCTCGCGCCTGACCGGCCTTTTGATCGTCGCTGCCGCCTTCTTCGTCAGGGGTGCCGACCCGGCCGAGGCCTGGCGCGCCATGTGGCGCGACGCGCGCTTTCACCGCTCGCCCAATGCCGGCTGGCCGGAAGCCGCGATGGCAGGTGCGCTGGGTCTGGCGCTCGCCGGTCCACGCTCCTATGGCGGCGTGCTGGTCGAAGGCCGCCATATGGGCGAAGGCGGCCGCACCGCCGTCACCAGCGCTGACATCCGCCAAGCGCTCCGGCTCTATTGGGCGGCCGACATGCTGCTGATCGCGCTGTTCGGGGTGGTGGCGCTGGTGCTGTGGTAGGCGACGGCGGTCTTCCTTCTCCCCTTGTGGGAGAAGGTGGCCGAGCCGAAGGCGAGGTCGGATGAGGGGTGTTGGCCGGAGCGCAACTTACCCAAACCAGGATAGCGCCGAAGCAATTCTATTCTCGCGCCGTCTCGTTTCTTCCAACACCCCTCATCCGTCTCGGCGCTACGCGCCGATCCACCTTCTCCCTCAGGGGGAGAAGGGAAGTAAAGGTGCCTAAAACTCGATGCCCTGCTGCGCCTTCACGCCGGCGGAAAAGTGGTGCTTGGTGGCGCCCATTTCGGTGACGAGGTCGGCGGCTTCGACCAGCGACGGCTTGGCGTTGCGGCCGGTGACGACGACATGCAGCCCCTCGCGCCGGCCCTTCAGCGCCGCCACGACACGGTCGAGGTCGAGATAATCGTAGCGCAGCGCGATGTTCAATTCGTCCAGCACCAAGAGGCTGATCGACGGGTCGACCATCAGTTCCTCGACCTTGACCCAGGCGGCTTGCGCCGCCGCGACGTCGCGCTTCAGGTCCTGCGTTTCCCAGGTAAAACCCTCGCCCATCGAATGCCACACGACGCGCTCGCCGAAAGCCGCGAAGGCCTCGCGCTCGCCGGTGTGCCATTTGCCCTTGATGAACTGCACAACGCCGACGCGCCGGCCGTAACCCAGCATGCGCAGCGCCAGGCCGAAGGCGGCGGTGGTCTTGCCCTTGCCGGGCCCCGTGTTGACGATCAGCAGGCCTTTTTCGATTGTCTTTGCCGCCACCTCGGCGTCCTGCACGGCCTTGCGCTTGGCCATCTTGGCGCGATGGCGCTCGGCTTCCGCCTCGTCGATCCCGGTCATGTCATTTCACCTTGAGCGGCAGGCCGGCAACCGTCAGCACCACTTCACTGGCGACCGAGGCGACCTGCTGGTTGAGACGCCCGGCGGCGTCGCGAAAACGGCGGGCCAGCGCATTGTCGGGCACGATGCCCAGGCCCACCTCGTTGGAAACCACGAACCATGGGCCGCGCGGTTTGGCGAGCGTGGCGACAAGGCGCGCGCATTCGGCCTCGACATCGTGTTCGGCCAGCATGTGGTTGGTGAGCCAGAGCGTCAGGCAATCGACCAGCACCGGCCGCCCCGACGGCAAACTCGTGAGCGCGCCGACAAGGTCGAGCGGCGCATCGAGCGTTTCCCACCCTTCGCCACGGCGGGCGCGGTGATGGGCGATGCGCTCGCGCATCTCCTCGTCATAGGCTTGTGCGGTGGCAATGTAGGTCCACGGCGCCGGCAGCGCTGTAATGAGTTTTTCGGCATGCGCGCTCTTGCCCGAGCGCGCACCGCCGATGATGAAGCAAACGCTTTGCCGATCAGGCAAAGCTGTCGCGAAGGTTCGACGCCTGCCCGGTGAAGCGACCGCGCACGATGCCGACGACGGCGCCGAGCACCAGCCAGAACACCAGATTGGTGATGGTGACCGCCACCACGAACTGGTGGTGCAGGCCTTCCGGGATCGGCGTGTCGTAGCTTGCCGGCTGCGGCGCGCCGACGATGTGCGGCGCGACGATCAGCGCGACCGCCAGGATCGTCAGCGGCAGCGAGCGGCGGAAGGCGATCAGCGCCAGGCCGATCGCCGTTGCCACCACCGTTGCCACCCACCAGATCTGCCGGGGCAGAAGGTCGGCGGCGGGCATGGCCGGCAGTTCCGGCGGCAGGCCGAGGCCCGGCGCCAGCGTGAAGACGGCAAAGCCGGCCAGACCCCAGAACACGCCCTGGCGCCAGTTGCCGATGCCGCCGGCGAATTCCGAGAAGGCGACAAGGATCAGCGCGAAGCCGATGCCGGTGACGATATTGGAGACCACGTTGAAGGAGAAGCGCTCGGCGCCATCGGCGGGCGCCCAGCCTTCCTCTTCGGCCGGAGCGGCGGCGGCCGGGGCCGGCGTGCTCATGGCGGTGGTGGCCGCGCCGGCATCAGCCGCGGGAGCAGCCGGCGCCGGATGCTCGTGACCGCCGCCGGCCTGTTCATAGACCTCGGCCTTCAGGATCAGCGGAACGGTGGCATAGGCCTGCAGGCAGGCGAGCACGATGCCGGCCAATAGCCCAGCGATCGCCGCGACGAACACGACGTTGCGAAAAACAGACATGGTGGGTTCCCCCTGGTTAGTGGCAGGGGAACGCCATCGAGTGGCGTGCATCGTGGGCGGCGTTGTGCACGGCCTCGATATGCGAGAAGCCAGTGAAGCCGACGATGAAAATGCCGAGCAGGCCGGCCAGCGCCAGTTGCAGGAAGCGCGACTGCGAGGAGGTCGAGGCGCCGAGGGAAATGGTTGCGGTATTCATGGTCTGTCCTTTCGCCCTCCACCCGAGGGCATTGCCATCATTGCTGTCGCCGGCAGGTCTCCTGGCTTGCGGATCTGCGCCCTTCTCCACCTTCCCGAGGCGAACCTCAGTGGCATTGGAGAGGACTACCGCTCACAGTTGCGGGGGCAGCCACGGTTTCGGACGGACATTTTCTTCCCTCCCCACCGTATTCCCTCTTGGTCCCGAAGGGACCGACGACATCGTGGACTATAGGGAGAATTGCGCCGCCCGGCAAACCAAATTCCGCCATCGGTGGATGCAGAAGCGTCATCGTGCGGACCGGGCGCCATCCCTTCTCCCCTTGCGGGAGAAGGAAAGGCGCTCGCTACATCGACTTCGGCAGGTAGCGCCAGGTGACAAGGCCGCAGACGGCGGCGAGGCAGCCAAGCGTGGCGAAGACCGAGCCCAGCCCGAAAAAGGCCAGCACCACGGAATAGACCAGCGGCGGCGTCAGCTCCGAAAAGTCGAGATAGGTGCGGTAGACGGCCGCCATCTGCGGACGCTCATAGGTGCGCACCGAGCGCATGAAGGCGGTGGAACCGATGGCATCCAATGCGATGGTGAACAGGGCGCCGACCAGCAACAGGCCGGCAGTGGCGAGCGGCACGAGTTCGCCGATGGCGCCGGCCAGCCAAAGCGATATCGCCATCCCGGCAAAGGCGAGCGTCATCACGTTGCGGGCGCCGTAGCGTTTGCCCGCCCTGCCCCAGAAGATCGCCAGGAACAGCATCGCGTTGCCGGCCGAAACCAGCAGACCGCCAGCCAGCTTGCCCTGGCCGGTGATGACCATGAACAAGGGACCGTAGACGAAGAAGGTGGTCCAGTAGCAGGAGCGGCCGAAGGCGATCAGCCAGGCGAGCCTCAGCCGGGGCTGGCGCACGAAGCGGCCGATATTGGCGAGCGGATTGATGGGTCGGCTCTTGCCCGGCACGATCATCGGGTTGTCGCCCAGCCGGTAGTACCAGAACAGCGCCAGCAGGCAGAGCGCGAACACCGCGACCGCGCCATGCGCGGCATAGATGCCGTAATGCGTGTAGAGGAAAATGCCGAGCGTCGGACCGGTGGTCCAGGCGATCATCGACCACGCCATGCGCAGCGACTCGGCCTGCATCAGGTCCGCCTTGCGGATATGATCCATGATGTAGAGGTTGAGCGTGATCGACAGCGCGCTCGCCCCCATCACCCGGCACAGCATGCCGAAGATCTGCCCCGGCAAGGAATGGGTGACGAAAAACAGCGAGCCGATGGCGAGCAAAAGCGCGCCGGCGGTGTAGACCCAGCGGCGCGCGAAGCGGTGGATCAGCATCGGCATGAACAGCGTCGCCGACAGGCCGAGCAACGAGACGATGGTGTAGAGGATCGACACCGTCTGCTCGTTCTTCAGGATCTCGTAGGCCTGGATGGGAATGACCGAGGCGATCGTCGCCCGGGCGCAGGATTCGATCGAATAGAGCGAAGCGAAGGTGCGCGCATCCGCCGGCGGTACGGCCGGTAGCCAGATGGGATGGCGGACATGCGTGGACATGAATTCTCGAATTCGCGACTCGTGAAGGAAATCTGCGTCGGCGACGCTCAGGCCAGTAGCAGGAAACCGACGCACTCGTGCCCGATTGCGAAGCCGGCCAACGGGTTTGCGCGATTTGGCACAATGAGGTCTTGCACCGCCTCGTTCCTTGCAGCCCACTCACCCGTCTCGGCGCTGCGCCGAGCCACCTTCTCCCGCGAGGAGGAGAAGGGAAAGCCCTCGCCTCGCCATTCTTGTTTCACCCGCATCCGTGCTAGGCATGGCCCAGTCGCAATTTCCGAATCCCGCCGCATGAGCCTCGAAACCTCGACCTCCCCCTCCCGTCGCATTCCGCTGATCGACGTCCTGCGCGGCGTGGCGCTGTTGGCGATGGCCAGCTACCACTTCACCTGGGATCTCGAATTCTTCGGCTATACCAGCCTTGGGCTGACCGCGCACGGCCCGTGGAAGATCTATGCGCGCTGCATCGCCTCGACCTTCCTGTTCCTGGTCGGCGTATCGCTGCTTCTGGCGCATGGCGAGCGCATCCGCTGGCCGGGTTTCTGGAAGCGGCTGGCCATGGTGGTGGCGGCGGCGGCCGCGATCACGCTGGTGACCTATTTCGCCACGCCGGGAAGCTTCATCTTCTTTGGCATCCTGCACCAGATAGCGCTCGCCAGCCTGCTCGGCCTTCTCTTCCTGCGCCTGCCGGCGCCGGTGACGCTGGCGGTGGCGGCGCTGGCGGTTGCCGCCCCCTTCTATCTGCGCTCGCCCTTGTTCGACCATCCGGCGCTGTTGTGGGTCGGCCTGTCCACGGCCGATCCGCGCTCGAACGACTATGTGCCGCTGTTTCCCTGGTTCGGCGCCGTGCTGGCGGGTATCGGCGCGGCGAAGCTTGCCAAGGCCGCCGGCCTGTTCGAGCGGCTGGCGCGCGTCTCCACCGGCCAGGCGCTCAACCCGCTCTCCTTCATCGGCCGGCATAGCCTCGCCTTCTACCTCCTCCACCAGCCGGTTCTGATCGCCTCAGTGTGGCTGTTCGCGCAAATCTGGCCGGCACCGGCGCAGGACCCGAAGATCGGCTTCCCCAAAGCCTGCCAGGCCTCGTGTCTCGAGAGCCGCGACGCCGCCTTCTGCGTGCGCTATTGTGGTTGCATGCTGACTGCGGTCGAGAAGGACGGATTGCTGGCCGGCATCATGAAGGGCGACCCATCGGCCTCGACCAGAGCCCGCATCGGCGACCTGGCCAGCACCTGCACCGCCCAGACCGATGACGCGATGAGTACGGGAGAGCCGCAATGACCGACACCGCCGCACGCCTGCCGTTTCCGCTGCCGCCAGTGATCTTCCTGGTCGCGCTGATTGTCGGCATCGGGCTGGACATCGTCTACCCGCTGCCCTGGTTCGGCGACGTTCTGGGCGACATCCTGTTCGGCTTCGGCTGGCTGGCGGCGCTCGGCGCGGTGGCGTTGTGGTTCACCGCCATCCGCATGATGTTTCGGGCCAAGACGCCGCTGAACCCGGTCGCCATGCCCACCCAGCTGTTGACCGGCGGTCCGTTCGGCATCAGCCGCAACCCGATCTATCTGTCGCTGGCCACACTCGTCATCGGCATCGCCCTGATCACCGGCAATCCCTGGCTGATACCGCTCGCCTTCATCGCCGGCTTCGTCACCCAGAAAGCGGTGATCGAGCGCGAGGAAAAGACGCTCGCCGGCAAATTCGGCAAGAAGTATCACGACTACGCCAAGCGCGTGCGCCGCTGGATATGAGCTAGCGATTACGCCCGTGTGGCTAGTCACTCACAACTCACACTATTCAAGCGCGGAGCATATTAGGCAGCCGCAACCTGTCGCGCCGTCATTCCCGACCTCGTGAGGGAGCGAAGCGACCGGAGAGTGTCGGGAATGACGGAAATCTCGGCCGGCTGCCCGAAATCAGGTGGCTCCGGGATTAACCCGCCCGTTCGATACGGATGACCTGCGGCTTGTCGGTGAGATGACCATCCTTGGTGATGCCCTCGACCGCCTTGCGCACCGCCGCTTCCGTGGTTTCGTGGGTGACGAGGATGACGGTCTTCTTCTCGGCCGCCTCCGGCCCGACCGCGTGCTGCACGATCGATTCCAGCGAAATGTCGTTGTCGGCCATGCGCTTGGCCACCGCCGCGAAGACGCCGACGCGGTCGTGCACGGTCAGCCGGATGAAATAGCCGCCGGCGTGGCTGCGCATCTGCGCCTTCTTGTAGGTCTTGAGCTCCTTGGCCGGGCGGCCGAACACCGGTCCGTGCTGGAAGCCGGGGCGGCTCTTGGCGATGTCGGCAAGGTCGCCGACCACCGCGGACGCCGTGGCATTGCCGCCGGCGCCGGGGCCGGAAAGCAGCAATTCGCCCAGAATGTCGGTCTCGATGGCCACCGCATTGGTGACGCCATGCACCTGCGCGATCACCGAAGCGGTCGGCACCATGGTCGGGTGCACGCGCTGCTCGATGCCGCTTTCGGTGCGCTGAGCCACGCCCAAGAGCTTGATGCGGTAGCCGAGCTCGGCGGCGGCGCGGATGTCGGCCTGGCTGATGTTGGAGATGCCCTCCAGATAGATGTCGTCGGCCGCGATCTTGTTGCCGAAGGCAAGGCTGGTCAGGATCGCCAGCTTGTGGGCGGTATCGTTGCCCTCGATGTCGAAGGTCGGGTCGGCTTCGGCATAACCCAGACGCTGGGCGTCCTTCAGGCATTCCTCGAAGGTCAGGCCCTCGGCTTCCATGCGGGTGAGGATGTAGTTGCAGGTGCCGTTGAGGATGCCGAAGACCCTGGTGACCGAATTGCCGGCCATCGCCTCGCGCATGGTCTTGATGACCGGAATGCCGCCGGCCACCGCCGCCTCGTAGTTGAGCAGCACGCCCTTCTTCTCGGCGATCTCGGCCAGCGCCACGCCATGCTTGGCGAGCAGCGCCTTGTTGGCGGTGACCACATGGCGGCCGGCCTCGAGCGCGGCCTTGACGCTTTCGCGCGCGGCTCCCTCGTCGCCGCCGATCAATTCGATGAAGACGTCGATCTCGTTGGAACGGGCGAGATCGACCGGATTTTCGAACCACGAGACGGTGGAAAGGTCGACGCCGCGGTCCTTGTTGCGGTCGCGCGCCGAGACGGCTGTGACGGTGATGGTGCGGCCGCACTGGCGGGTGAGCTCGGCCGCCTTTTCGGTGAGCACGCGCACGACCGAGGCCCCGACGGTGCCGAGGCCGGCAATTCCAACACGCAAGGATTCAGCCATGATGGACGGCCCCTCTTTCTCGATCTTTCAGGATGATTGGTGGCAGGCGGCTCAGCGATGCGCCGCCAGCGGCACCACGTTGTTGGGCTGCTTGGCGACGGTCGCCAGGAACTTCTTGATGTTGCGGGCCGCCTGCCGGATGCGATGCTCGTTCTCGACCAGCGCCAGGCGCACATAGTCGTCGCCATGCTCGCCGAAGCCGATGCCCGGCGCCACCGCCACGTCGGCGTGCTCGATCAGCAGCTTTGAGAATTCCAGCGAGCCGAGATGCTTGAACGGCTCGGGGATCGGCGCCCAGGCGAACATCGTCGCCGCCGGTGCCGGAATGTCCCAGCCGGCGCGGCCGAAGGCGTCGACCATCACGTCGCGGCGCTTGTGATAAACGTCGCGCACTTCCTCGATGTCGGTCCCGTCGCCGTTCAGCGCGGCGGTCGCCGCCACCTGGATCGGCGTGAAGGCACCATAGTCGAGATAGGACTTCACCCGCGTCAGCGCCGCGATCAGGCGCTCGTTGCCGACGGCAAAACCCATGCGCCAGCCGGGCATGGAGAAGGTCTTCGACATCGAGGTGAACTCGACCGTGCAGTCGATGGCGCCCGGCACCTGCAGCACCGAGGGCGGCGGGTTGCCGTCGAAATAGATCTCCGAATAGGCGAGATCCGACAGGATGATGATGTCGTTCTTCTTCGCGAAGGCGACGACGTCCTTGTAGAAGTCGAGCGTCGCGACATAGGCCGTCGGGTTCGACGGATAGTTGAGGATCAGCGCCAGCGGCTTCGGGATCGAATGGCGCACGCCGCGCTCCAGCGCCGGAATGAAGCTGTCATCGGGCTTGGCCTGCAGCGAACGGATGACGCCGCCCGACATGATGAAGCCGAAGGCGTGGATCGGATAGGTCGGATCGGGGCACAGGACCACGTCGCCCGGCGCGGTGATGGCCTGCGCCATGTTGGCGAAGCCTTCCTTGGAACCGAGCGTGGCGACGACCTGGGTGTCGGGATTGAGCTTCACGCCGAAACGGCGGGCATAATAATTGGCCTGGGCGCGGCGCAGGCCGGGAATGCCGCGCGAGGAGGAATAACGATGCGTGCGCGGATCGCGCACCACTTCGCACAGCTTGTCGACGATGGCCTTCGGGGTGGGAAGGTCGGGATTGCCCATGCCGAGATCGATGATGTCGGCGCCACGGGAGCGCGCGCTGGCCTTCAGGCGATTGACCTGCTCGAAGACGTAGGGCGGAAGACGGCGGACCTTGTGAAATTCTTCCATGTCAGTTCCAGCGATCGAGGGGCGCGCTTGGCGGCGCCCTATATACTCATTTGCAATTCGGGTCGAGGGCGGGGTCGCACTTGGCGCCGATCTGCTTCAGCGCATCCTTGGCGTGATTGGCCTTCAGCGAATCGAGCTGGGCCGCGTCCGCCGCCGCCGTCGTGTCGCCGGGGTTCGCCTGCGCCGTCGACTTGGCGGCGGTGAGCTGCGCCAGCTTGGCGTTCTTCTCGGCGTCGGTGAACTGGGTCGCCGCGTTCTGCGGCCTGAGGTTGAGGTTGGGGAAGGAACCGGTGTCCTTCGGCCCGGTCACCGGGCCGTCCGACAGCGCCACGGCATTCTGGTTGCGCGTGCTGGAGCAGCCGGCAACGGCAAGGCTGCCGAAAATAGCGGCCGCGAGCGCCAGCCGACCGGCGGCGCCAAGAACCTGACCAACACGATCCGTCATTTCACCTTCCCGCAATGGCCGGCCAAGGTCATCCATTTGATAGATTCCGACCCTATTGCCTATTGGCTCCTATTCGACCTTGCATGATACTATGTCAAGAAAACGCTTTCGGGAGGAGCTGCTTAAGTCATGGCCGACAGACCCGATGCAGGCAAGACGGACACTGGTGATGGCGCTTCCGTCGAGCAGTATCTGGTAAAGGACCCGGAGCGCTTCGCGCTCAACATGGCCCGCATGATCGAGCAGGCCGGCAAGGCGGCTTCCGCCTGGGCCGAGCCGCGCGAAAAGGGCGAGGTGCGCGACAGCGTTGCCGAGCCGATGGCCGACATGGTCAAGACCTTCTCCAAGCTGACAGAATATTGGCTGGCCGACCCGAAACGCGCGCTGGAAGCGCAGACGCGGCTGTTCGCGGGTTACATGGGCGTCTGGGCCAACGCCATCCAGCGCGTCGGCGGCGTCGAGGACGAGGCCGCGGGCGTCAAGCCCGATCGCGGCGACAAGCGCTTCCAGGACCCGGAATGGGGCAAGAACGCCTTCTTCGACTTCCTGAAACAGGCCTATCTGGTGACGTCGCGCTGGGCGAACGACCTGGTCGAGCACGCCGAGGGGCTGGACGAGCACACCCGCCACAAGGCCGGCTTCTATGTGAAGCAGGTGTCCAACGCCATCTCGCCTTCCAACTTCATCCTGACCAATCCGGAGCTGTTCCGCGAGACGGTGTCCTCGCATGGCGAGAACCTGGTGCGCGGCATGAGGATGTTCGCCGAGGACATCGCCGCCGGCAAGGGCGACCTGAAGCTGCGCCAGGCCGACTATTCGCAGTTCGAGATCGGCCGCAACATCGCGGTGACGCCGGGCAAGGTGGTCGGCCGTTCCGACGTCGCCGAGATCATCCAGTACAGCCCGGCGACCGAGACGGTGCTGAAGCGGCCGCTGCTGATCTGCCCGCCATGGATCAACAAATTCTACATCCTCGACCTCAACCCGGAAAAATCCTTCATCCGCTGGGCGGTCGAACAGGGCCACACCGTCTTCGTCATCTCGTGGATCAACCCCGACGAGCGCCACGGCACCAAGAACTGGGAGGCCTATATCCGCGAAGGCCTGCAATATGGCCTCGACATCGTCGAGAAGACGACCGGCGAGAGGGAGGTCAACGCCATCGGCTATTGCGTCGGCGGCACGCTGTTGGCGGCAGCACTTGCGCTGCTTGCCCAGGAAGGCGACGACCGCATCCGCTCGGTCACCTTCTTCACCACCCAGGTCGACTTCACCTATGCCGGCGACCTCAAGGTGTTCGTCGACGAGGAGCAGGTGGCGGCGCTGGAACAGGCGATGCGCGGCAAGGGTTTCCTCGACGGCACCAAGATGGCGACCGCCTTCAACATGCTGCGCTCGGGCGACCTGATCTGGCCCTACGTGGTCAACAACTACATGCGCGGCAAGGAGCCCCTGCCCTTCGACCTTCTGTACTGGAACGCCGATTCGACCCGCATGGCGGCGGCCAACCACTCCTTCTACCTGCGCAACTGCTATCTGGAGAACAATCTCTCGCAGGGCCGCATGGAGCTTGCCGGGCGCACCGTCTCGCTCTCAGACATCACAATTCCCGTCTACAACCTCGCTTCCAAGGAAGACCACATCGCACCGGCCCGCTCGGTCTTCCTCGGCTGCCAGTATTTCGGCGGCCCTGTCGATTACGTGATGGCCGGCTCCGGCCACATCGCCGGCGTCGTCAACCCGCCGGCGCTGAAGAAATACCAGCATTGGACCGGCGGCAAGCCGGTTGGGCGATTCGAGGACTGGCTGGTCTCCGCCACCGAGAACCCAGGCTCCTGGTGGCCCCACTGGCAGCGCTGGATCGAGGCGATGACCGACGACAGGGTGCCCGCCCGCATCCCCGGCAAGACCTTGGAACCGCTGGGCGACGCGCCCGGCAGCTATGTCAAAGTCCGAGTGTAACAATCTGTAATGTGTGGTGAGTTGACCCGCGCGTCAAAGCGGGCGAAATGAGCACGTCAATCACAAAGTTGACGCAAATCACGCAGGCCAGCACGATTTCATAAAAACGCTTGCGGATTTGTCACAGGTCTCGTTTCCGATCGCGGAAACTCGATCATTCGGCGACGCCCCGCGCGTCGGTAAAATGACGGTTCGGATCGGTTAGCGAGGGGGAATTCGGATTTGAGCACAGACAAGCCGCGCCTCGCGAAGGGAGAACGCCGCGCTATTGCGGCGGCATTGTGCTCGCTGCTGCTGGCCTCGTGCACCTCCACTGGCGAACCGGTGCTCAACGTCGCCTCCCCTGCCTACAACAACACCGCCCATGCCGGCCCCACGACCGCGCCAGGGGCTGCAACCGTCGAGACCGCCGCCGGCCCCGCTCTTGCCGCCACGGGCCCGCAGGTCGCGGCGGGCCAGCAAACGGCCCCGCAGCCGCTGATGGCATCGACCGGCGACACCATGCTGCCCGACCAGGTCGCTTATCTGCCCACCGCCAAGCCTGGCACCCACCCCTTCCCGCTGACGGTTCCCGCCGACGCGCAGACAATCGCCGGCAACACGCCGCAGCAGCTCGTCGCGCCCGCGCAGACCGAAGAGCAGACCGCCGATGCCGCCGCCAAGGTGGCCGCCGGCAGCGCCGCCGTGCTGGCCCAGAAACCGGCAAGCCAGACGGCGCAGGCCGCCCAAGGCCAGACGCCTGAGATGAACCATCCGGTCTACGTCACCGCCGGTGAAATGCCGGCAGCGCCGGCCAAGTCCGAGAAGAAGGGCTTCCTCGCCTCGCTGTTCGGCTCGTCGCCGGCCAAGGCCGCACCGGCAGCCGCCAAGGCGCAGCCCGTGACGCCGGCCGCGCAGCCGGCGCAGGCGCTCATCCCCGAGCAGAAGTCGGCCAAGCCGATCATCACGCTGGCCTCGGCCACTGCCGGACAGAAGCAGGCGATGCTCGCCTCCGTCGACGGCGCCTCCGCCTTCAACGGCCTGCCCGGCGTGCGCAAGACCGCTCTGTTCGAGATCACCCGCCGCTCCGGCACCTATGACGAGAGCGACGTCGACCTGAACGAAAACGATAGCGGCGCCTATCAGGTGGCTTCGGCCGCCGGCATGGCCCGGCTGGCACCCAACGGCCTCTTGAAGCAGACCGAGAGCGTCGATGTCGCTTGCCTCAAGCCCTCGCTGGTGCGCGTTTTGAAGCAGATCGAGGGCCATTACGGCCGCAAGATGGTGGTCACCTCCGGCTATCGCAATGAGGACCGCAACCGGCAGGCACGCGGCGCCAAGAACTCGCTGCACATGTATTGCGCCGCCGCCGACATCCAGGTTCCCGGTGTCACCAAATGGGATTTGGCGACCTATGTGCGCTCGCTGCCCGGCCGCGGCGGCGTCGGCACCTATTGCCACACCGATTCGGTGCATGTTGACGTCGGCCCCGAGCGCGACTGGAACTGGCGCTGCCGCCGCCGCGGCTGAGCCGGATATAAGACACAACCGACAGGCATGAGAGTTCAGCGCGCCCCTTCGGACGCGGCAAGGCACACTCCAGCACTTTGCCCTGGCGCATGACCCTTTCTCGAAATCGATTCCGATCTTGGCGGCATACGCCCATTCGAACGGGCCGAGGAACGCAGCGCGATTCGCAAACCTCGGTCGCCGATCGCAACCGGACACCTGCCGGCTAGGGTAACCGGCGCCCACGCAGGCAAAAGCGCGTGGCCTTGCCCCGCCCTAGCAGCCGAATCTCCGGGCCTTGCCAGCCACGATTTTCGCCCGAGCATGCCGCCTGCACGGGTTTCATGGGCCCAAAAGCTCGTTTGCGGCATCCATTGGGGACGGATTACCCTGCAAACACCGGGGTTTAGGCTCGGCAGGCGAGGCTTTCTCCGCAAAGCATCAAAAAAATGCAGAAAGCCGGTTTTGACGGGTTGCCCGCCGCCCGCATCGCCACTATAAGCCGCCTTGGCTGCGCCCATCGTCTAGCGGTTAGGACACCGCCCTTTCACGGCGGTAACAGGGGTTCGATTCCCCTTGGGCGTACCAATTTCCTCACAAGATGAAACCTTCAGCGACCTATCGTTTAGGTCGTTTAAAGCGGCGCACCAACACGGCTTTGGTGTCCCGGAGCCGGACTTCCTTATCCTTCACAGTCACTTGCTGAACGATGAGGCGGGCAACGGCCTGCTGAACTCAGGCAGGCCGTTGCGGAGTTTGTCGGAAGGCAGATGCGATCGCCTGTCGATTTTCCGGGTCTATCGAAGGCACGTTGTTGGCATTGATAGAGCGCATGGCCTACGACCCAGTGCAAGGCGCAAACTGGCTTTGCGCCCGAGATCTCGGCCGCCCCATACAGCCCCGTGTTAGTTGGAAACCGGGCTACCTCTGACGATTTCGGTCAACAACGGCTTGTTGAATGCCAAACCTATGATCCAACTGGTTCCCTTCCCGCTGTCGGCTCTCCTTTCCGGTCAATCGATGCTTCGGCCCCAATCAATCGAGCTTTCACCAAACCGTAGATGGCCGGAATGACGATCAGCGTCAGGACGGTTGACGATATCATGCCGCCGATCATCGGCACGGCGATGCGCTGCATCACCTCGGAACCCGTCCCCGTGCTCCACAGGATGGGAACCAGCCCGGCCATGATGGCGACGACCGTCATGATCTTGGGCCTCACGCGCTCCACCGCACCCAGCATGATTGCCTGGTGAAGATCGGCGCGTGTGAACGGCCGCTTTTCCTCGGCGCATTCCTGCTTCAGCTCGGTCACGGCCTGTTCCAGATAAATGAGCATGACCACGCCGGTCTCGGCGGCGACACCGGCAAGCGCGATGAAGCCGACGGCGACCGCCACCGACATGTTGAAGCCCAGCCACCACATCAGCCAGACCCCGCCGACGAGCGCGAATGGCAACGAGGCCATGACGATCAGCGTCTCCGTCAACGCCTGGAAGTTGATGTAGAGCAGCAGGAAGATGATCAGCAGCGTTACCGGAACGACGATCTTCATGCGTGCCTCGGCGCGCTCCAGATATTCGAACTGACCGCTCCAGCCGATGCTGTAGCCGGGTGGCAGCCGCACCTCGGCCGCGACCGCCTTCTGCGCATCGGCGACATAGCCGCCAAGGTCTCGTCCGATGATGTCGACGAAGATGTAGGTGGCGAGCTGGCCGTTCTCGGTGCGGATCGACGTGGCTCCGCGCTTGAGCTCCACCTTCGCCACCTCACCAAGCGGCACGGCGCCACCACCCGGCAGCGGCACCTGCACGTCGGTCTCGATCGCGACCGGGTTCGACCTCATGTCCCGCGGATAGCGGATGTTGACACCGTAGCGCTCGCGACCTTCCACCGTGGTGGTCACGGTTTCGCCACCGAGCGCCGTCGCGATCACATCCTGCACGTCGCCGACCGACAGCCCGTAACGGCCGAGCACCTGCCGGTCCGGGACGATGTCGAGATAATAACCGCCGACGACGCGCTCGGCATAGGCGCTCGACGTGCCCGCAACAGCTTTCAGGACGCGTTCGATCTCGCGCGCAACCTTTTCCATCCCGGCAAGATCGGGACCGAACACCTTGACGCCGACCGGCGTGCGGATGCCCGTGGAAAGCATGTCGATACGGGCGCGGATCGGCATGGTCCAGGCGTTGGACACGCCGGGGAACTGCAACGCAGCGTCCATCTCGGCTTTCAGGCTGTCGATCGTCACACCGGCGCGCCACTGATCCTTGGGTTTGAGATTGATGATGGTCTCGAACATCTCCGTCGGCGCCGGGTCGGTCGCGGTCGCAGCCCGCCCGGCCTTGCCGTAGACCGTGTCCACCTCCGGGAAGGATTTGATGATGCGGTTCTGCATCTGCAGGAGCTCGGCCGCCTTGGTCACCGACAGACCGGGCAGCGTCGTCGGCATGTACATCAGCGTGCCTTCATCAAGGCTCGGCATGAATTCGGAACCGAGCTGGCGCGCCGGCCAAACCGAGACGGCGAGCACCAACAGGGCGAGCAGGATGGTCGGCAATTTCGCGCGCAGGACAAGACGGATCACCGGCCGGTAAAGCCAGATCAGCAGGCGGTTGATGGGGTTCCTGTGCTCGGGAATGATGCGGCCGCGCACGAAAACCACCATCAAGGCCGGCACCAGCGTGACCGACAGCAGCGCTGCCGCAGCCATGGCAAACGTCTTGGTGAAGGCGAGCGGACCGAAGAGCCGGCCTTCCTGCGATTCCAGCGTGAAGATCGGCAGGAAGGAGACGGTGATGATGAGCAGACTGAAGAACAGTGCCGGCCCGACCTCGCTTGCGGCATCGATCAGGACCTGCACGCGCGGCTTGCCAGGTTCGGCCCGCTCCAGATGCTTGTGGGCATTCTCGATCATGACGATGGCGGCATCGATCATGGCGCCCACGGCGATGGCTATACCGCCGAGGCTCATGATGTTGGAGCCAAGCCCAATGGCCTTCATGCCGGCGAAGGCGATGAGGATGCCGACCGGAAGCATCAGGATGGCCACGAGCGCGCTTCTCAGGTGAAGCAGGAAGACCACGCAGACCAGCGCAACGATGATGCTTTCCTCGATCAGCGTCCCCTTCAGCGTCTCGATCGCTGCCTCGATAAGGTGCGAGCGATCATAGACGGGGATGATCTCGACGCCCTTGGGCAGGCTTGATGCCGCATCGGCGAGGCGCTGCTTGACGTTCTCGATGACGTTCAGCGCATTGGCGCCGAAGCGCTGCATGACGATGCCGGAGGCGACCTCCCCTTCCCCATTCAGTTCGGTAATGCCGCGCCGTTCGTCCGGGCCGATCTCGACGCGGGCGACGTCGCGCAAGCGCAGCGGCACGCCCTGATCGGTCTTCAGGACGATATCCTCGATATCGGCCGGCGACTTTATGTAGCCGCGCCCGCGCACCATGAACTCGAATTCGGAAAGTTCGAGCGTGCGTCCGCCGACGTCACGATTGCTGGCGCGAACGGCATCGCGCACCGCCGCCAGCGAGAGCCCCTGGGCGCGCAACCGCAGCGGATCGACGACAATGTTGTACTGCTTGACGAAACCACCGACACTGGCGACCTCGGCAACGCCTTCAGCCTTCGAAGCGACATAACGCACGCTCCAATCCTGCAGCGCGCGCAGTTCGGCGAGCGTCATTTCCTTGGCGACGACGGCGTATTGATAGACCCAGCCGACCCCGGTGGCATCCGGCCCCAGGCTGGGCGTGACACCCGGGGGCAAACGCTGGGCAGCGGCATTCAGATATTCAAGCACCCGGCTGCGCGCCCAATAGGGATCGGTGCCGTCCTCGAAGATCACATAGACGAAGGAGACGCCGAAGAAGGAAAAGCCGCGCACCACCTTGGACTTCGGAACGGTGAGCATGGCCGTGGTGAGCGGATAGGTGACCTGATCCTCGACGACCTGCGGTGCCTGGCCGGCGTAGTCCGTATAGACGATGACCTGAACATCGGAGAGATCGGGAATAGCGTCGAGAGGCAGCGTCTTCAGCGCATAGAACCCGGCGGCGACCGCAAACAGGGTGCCGACGAAGATCAGGACGAGATTGCGGGCCGACCATGCGATAAGCTTGGCGATCATGGCTTGACCTCCTCGCCGGTCATGCCACTCAACGCGGCTTTCAGATTGCTTTCGGCGTCGATCAGGAAATTCGCGGCAACCACCACCTTGTCGCCGGATGCAACGCCGGCGCGGATTTCGGTGAAGCCGCCGCCTTGCCGGCCAACCTCCACCGCGCGCGGTTCGAAGCGCCCCTCGCCCTTGTCGACGATGACGACCTGCCGGGTTCCCGTGCTGATCACGGCGCTGTCGGGAACGGCAACGACGCGGTCGTCGGAACCGCTGGCGATCTCGACATCGGCATACATGTCCGGCAACAGCACGCCATCGGGATTGGCGAGCTCGATCCGCACCTTGGTCGTGCGGGTCGCTGTCGCGACCTGCGGATAGATCAAGGTGACGCGGCCGCCGAATGTCCGGCCAGGCAGGCTGCGCAGCCGCACCGTGGCCGCGGCCCCGACCTTGACGGCGCCGAGCTGATATTCGGGAACATCGGCGACAATCCAGATCGTCGAAATGTCCGCGATGCGGAACAGCACGTCGCCCGACGCTGCCTTCATGCCCTCGACGGCGTTTCGTTGAAGCACGATACCGTCGCGCGAAGCCCGCCAGGTGATGGAGAGCGGTACTTTTCGCGTCTGCTCGATTTCGGCGATCGCATCGGGCGGAACGCCGAGATTTTCAAGCCGCTGGCGCGCACCGCCCAAAGTGCTGTTGTGCGTGGCGGCGCCGAGATCGTTGAGGAACTGCGCACCAGCCGCCGCGATTTCGGGCGCATAGAGCTGGAGCAGCGCCTGCCCCTTGGTGACCCGATCGCCGGTCGTGACCTCGGCGACCTTGTTGACGAAGGCGTCCGCACGCGTGCTGACAACGGTAACGCGCCGCTCGTCGAGCTGGATGGTCCCCGGCACGCGCACGCTGGCGACAATGGCCTTGTCGACCGCTGTCGCGGTGCGCACGCCCGTCTGCTGGAGCCTACCCACGGCGACCTTGATCGACGAGCCGCCCGCCCCCTCGCTCTCATAGACAGGGATGTAGTCCATCCCCATCGAATCCTTCTTCGGGGTGGGCGACGTGTCCGGCAGCCCCATGGGGTTGCGGTAGTAAAGGACGCGGCCTTTGTCCGCGCCGGGAGTTGCCGAAGCTGCCTCCTTCACTGGAGCGCCGGTGTCGAGGCTGACGTCCTCGCCGGCATAGACCGCGAGAAATTCGCGGCCGTCGGCTGTCTTGCGTGGAGCGGCCGAATAGAATGGCCGCCCGTCCGGATCACGGTAGTAGATCACGCGTCCGGTCTTTGCTGCACCGCCTGCTTCCGGCGATGCATTGGCTGGCTCCATCTCGGAAACCAACCGGGCCCAGCCAGGCAGCGCGAGATCGCGACGGCCTGCTTCATAACCACCGATCCCGGCCGCCAGAACGGCAGCCGGGACGAGGCTCATCGCGAGTGCCCGCTTCATGGCAGGACCTCGACGACGAGCTTGTTTTCAAGCGTGCCGGTCTCGCCCTGCACTTTCGCGACGAGTGACAGACGCCATCTGCCTTCCATGCTCAGGGCCGCCTCGAACTTGTAGGTTCCAGGCTCGGCCGATGGCAGCGGCTTGATGGGCGCCGCCATCATCTCCATGCCGTCGGGCGCCATGTCGATCCGCTGCGCGAAGACCACGGCATCCGGAACAGGCGAGCCGTTTCGTTTGTCGACCAGCCGGACCGCGACCTCGACCTTTTGCCCCTGTTTCACGCTTTTCTGGATGAGCTGGAATTCGTAGTCGGTGACGGCGGCATGGGCCGCTGTCGTCGACTGCGTCCAGACAAGGCCGATCGTCATCGCGGCAGCGATGTATTTGTTCACTGAAGTTGTCATTTGGATATCTCATAACGTTCGTTGAACGCGCAAATGCGCGGCGACGCGCGCCGTGAGGCAATCACGGCCCGCGAAACTCGGCCTTAGAAGAGCCGATGGCGAACGTCAGGATCGGGGTGGTGGATGGGGTGGCGAAATGGCCGTCACCGCCAAAGCGGCGTCATCCCATCGAACAAGCAGATCCACCATTTCCAGACGGGTGCCGCCGAAATCAGTCAGTAAGGATGCATTGGCAAAACACTTGGCCACGCAAATTGCCGCCAGCGGGCACGACTTCTGGCAATCGGGAACCGGCGCTTTCTGGTCGGGGCAGCACGGCATGCCGTCGGACATGCCTGACATTTCCGCCATCCCACCCATCGCCGCCGACGGGCTCGCCATCGGCGCAAGGATGAGGCCGACGACAGCGAAAACCCAAAGCAGGCGGGAGAAGGTGTTCAAGAACTGCACTTGGCCATTCTTTCACTTCGCTCGGCGTGAAAAAAGGTCTTCGTTCGCAAATCCGGTCATGCCGGCGGCGATTGTCGGAAAAGTAAGCTCCGCGACAACGCAGGTTGAGGGTCCCTTGCTCGAATGGCGACGCGCTGTTCGAACAGAAAGACTTATGGTGTCCCTCTTCATTTTCGGATCCCTCATCGTCGCGGCAAGCTGCGCCAACGCCGCGTCTCAGCTATTACTTAAAAAATCAGTTTCAAGTAAATACAAAAATTCATACAAAATTCTTACATTAAATACGAACATAGATTTAAGTTTACTTTTCGTCGCCGCCTTGTGTTTCGCAGTTTCCATTTCGATATACATGTATCTTTTGCGACACCACGATGTAAGCATCGTTTTCTCTTCGATGGCACTGACCCAGGTTTTGGTCTACGCGCTCTCGCGCCTTGTACTTCGGGAAAAAGCCTCCTCTTACCGGCGCGCCCTGGGAACAGCGGCCATCGCCATCGGACTTGGCCTCATGGTTGCCAGCGACATTTCGCCCTAGGCGACGCGAGCTTACGTTCGCCGGGCAGTTCCGTCGCACGAAAAACCGAAGGTCAGCTCCGGCCTCGTCAACCAAACTTCATGAAGACGGAACTCGTTGCTCCAAACGTCATCACCTCGAAAGGTTCAGGCTGCACGCCCGGCATCTCCATGCCCGGAGAACCGGCTGGCATGCCGGCGACGGCAAGGCCCTTGATAGCGGGCCGCTCGGTGAGCAATCGGCGCAGTGCTTCGGCCGGAACATGGCCTTCGAGCACATAGCCGTCGACAAGCGCGGTGTGGCAGGATTGCAGCGCTTCGGGGATTCCCATCTGCGTCTTGAGCTTTTCAAGGGCGGTGTCCTCCACGATCTTGACCGGGAATCCGGCCTTGCGGATGTGGTCGGCCCAGGCTCCGCAGCATCCGCAGGAAGGATCCTTGTGGACGGTGACCAAAGGCAGCGTGGTCGCCCTTGCCTGTGAGGCGGCCAGCATCGCAGTCGTCGCAAAAAGAAATAGTCTGCGGTTCATCGTCGTCTCCTGTCCCCGTTCGCAGGCTGCCTGCATCGGCCGGCCCAAAAATTCATTCGCCTTCGCGGGGCTCAACAAGCGAGCCCCGCGAAGGCTTTACGGTTTTCAGTATAGCTTACTTGGCTTTTTCAATCTTGGTCACGGTCAGGCGGCCGTTGACGCGATCGGCCTCGAACTTGACCTTGTCGCCGACCTTGACGGCCTTGAGCGCGGCCGGATCAGCGACCACGAACACCATCGTCATGGCATCCATCTCCAGATTGGTGATCGGGCCATGCTTCAGCGTGACCTTGTTCTGGGCCGTGTCGATCTTGGTTATCTGGCCGTCCACGGGCGCGGCGAAAGCGGAAGTGGCGAGGGCCAGAACAAAAGCCGCGGTGGTTACGATCTTACGCATTGGGTTTCTCCTTCAGTTGCGTTGGGTAGTCGGATTGTGTCGTCTTCACTTGACGACGATGGTGCCGGTCATGCCGGCTTCACGGTGCCCGGGAATGAGGCAGGAGAAGTCGAACTCGCCCGCCTTGGTGAACTTCCAGACGATCTCGCCGCTCTTCTTCGGCGCCAGACGCTTGGCGTTCGGATCGTCATGTTCCATGTCGGGGTTCTTCTGCATCTGTTCGCCATGCTTGAGGTTTTCGGCAAGCGTGCCGAGCACCAGCTCGTGGTCGAGCTCGCCATTGTTGCGCAGCATGAACTTCACCTGCTCGCCCTTCTTGATCTCGACGCGGTTGGGCAGGAATTCCATCTTGCCGTCGGCTTCGCGCATGACGACCTGCACCACGCGCGCCGGCTTCTTCGGGTTGCCGGGCTCGCCATAGGCGCGTTCGCCGTCGTGGCCGGGGTCGGCGATGGCGGCCGCAGGCCACGCCAACATGGCCAGGACCGCAATGAGGGTTCGGGATTTCATGTCGTTTCTATCCTTAGTGATTGTTGTGGGCGTTCTTGGGGGAGGATTGCCCGCCGGGCTTCACCACAGTGACTTCGGCGGTTTTTGACCTGTCGAAGGCGGGCGCTTCCTGACGCGCCGCCTGTTGGGTCTGTCCGGTCCACTCATAGGAGACCGTACCCGACGGGTGCTGATACCAGCCAGGGTCCTTGTAATCCCCGGCGGCCAGCCCTTCGCGAACCTTGACCACCGAGAACATGCCACCCATCTCGATCGGGCCGAACGGACCGAAACCGGTCATCATCGGCAGCGTGTTTTCGGGCAGCGGCATTTCCATTTCGCCCATGTCGGCCATGCCGGCGGTGCCCATCGGCATATAGTCGGGCACCAGGCGCTTGATCTTCTTGGCTACCTCCTTCTTGTCGACACCGATGAAGGTGGCGAGCTCATGCCCCATGGCGTTCATGGTGTGGTGCGACTTGTGGCAATGGATCGCCCAGTCGCCCGGATTGTCGGCCACGAAGTCGAAAGCACGCATCTGGCCGACCGCGCAGTCGATGGTTACTTCCGGCCAGGCCGCCGCTTCCGGCACCCAGCCGCCATCCGTGCACGAGACCTTGAAGTCGTAGCCGTGCATGTGGATCGGATGGTTGGTCATGGTGAGATTGCCGAAGCGCACGCGCACCTTGTCGCCCTTGCCGACCACGAGAGGGTCGATGCCCGGGAAGACACGGCTGTTCCAGGTCCACATGTTGAAGTCGGTCATCTCCGCCACGCGCGGCACATAGGCGCCCGGCTCGATGTCGTAGGACGACATCAGGAAGACGAAGTCGCGGTCGACGCGGCGGAAGGCCGGGTCCTTCGGATGCACGACGAAGAAGCCCATCATGCCCATGGCCATCTGCACCATCTCGTCGGCATGCGGGTGGTACATGAAGGTACCGCTCTTCTGCAGCTGGAACTCGTAGACGAAGGTCTTGCCGACCGGGATGTGCGGCTGGGTGAGACCGCCGACGCCATCCATGCCGCTGGGCAAAAGCTGGCCGTGCCAGTGGATGGTGGTGTGTTCCGGCAGTTTGTTGGTGACGAAGATGCGCACCTTGTCGCCTTCGACCGCCTCGATGGTCGGTCCCGGCGACTGGCCGTTGTAGCCCCACAGATGACCGACCATGCCGGGCGAAAACTCACGCACCACCGGCTCGGCGACGAGATGGAACTCCTTCCAATCGCCGTTCATGCGCCAGGGCAAAGTCCAGCCGTTCAGAGTGACGACGGGGTTGTAGTCCGGCCCGGTTTTCGGCACGAGCGGCGGCTGCATGACGGCCTCCGTCATGGTCGGTGCTTCGGGCACCGAGGCGAAGGCGGTGCGCCCCGATACCGCGCCGGCGCCAAGCAAGGTCATGGCACCGGTGGCGCCGAGGAAGTTGCGACGGGAAACCGTCATGTCTCTTTTCTCCTTGGGGTCACTCATCGCCGCCTCCCGAACCGCCGCCGATGATGGCGCTCTGGTAGTCGACGCCGGCGAGCAAGGCGTCACGCTGTGCCTCGATGGCCGCGACATTGGTCTCGATGCCCTCGCGCGTGGTCGTCAAAAGCTCGAACACGTCGATCAGCATGCCGTTGTATTGAAGCTGGGCCTCTTCCGAGATCACCTTGCGCAGCGGGATGATGCTGCCGCGATATTGGCGGGCGATATCGTTGGCGGCGCGATAGGCAAGAAGTGCCGCGCGCGCCTCGGACCGGATGTTCACGGCCTTTGCCGCGAAGCGGTTGACCGCTTGCATGTAGGTCTCGGCATTGCGCCGCCTGGTGGTCTCGCCCAGATCGAAGATCGGGATCTCCAGTTCGAGGTCGAGCACCCCACCCTTCGGATAGTCCTTCTCGACCTCGCCGTGATCGTTCTTCGTGCGCTCGAAATTGGCGAAGCCGGCGAGCTGGAAGGCCGAGACGTATCGCGTCGCGTTGTCGAGTTTCAGCTGGCGGGCCAGCGCATCCAGCTCCAACCGCGCCGAGATCAGATCGACACGCTTGCGGATCGCCTCCGTCTCGGCCTGATCGGATGTCTGCAGTTTCTTCGGCAGGCCAGGCAGCCTGTCCGGGATCTTGTAGGTCGTATCGGCGCCCCACAGGCCGAGTTCACGCGTCAACGCTTCGCGCGTGACGCCCGCCTCCAGCCTTGCCGTGGCAAGCTGGCTCGATGTCTCCGCGTTGAAGGCCCCTGCCCGCGCCTGATCGAGCTTGGTGGCGGCACCGGTCTCGCCCAGTTTGCGGGTGAGGTCCGCCGCCGCATCGGCTGAAGCGCGCGCGCGCTCGAGATAGGCAACGCGATGTCGGGCGGCGACGGCCTTGTAGTAGGCCTTGCGGGCATTGGCGGCCTGGCGGAACGTCGCTCCGACCGCGCGGTAACGCGCCGCCTCGAATTCCTTCTCGGCGATCGCCTTGCGCGCCGGCAGGGTGAGCAAGGACAGCAGCGAGCCGACAACGCGCCGTTCGATTTCGAGCGATCCTTCCCGCAGCGTGCCACCGAGCGAAATGCCCGGATTGGGTGGCAGGCTGGCTTCGACGAAGGCCGCTTCGGATATGCCGAGCGCATTGTATTCGGCTTGCAGGTTTCTGTTGCCGAGCAGAGCCACCTGGACGGCGCTGTCGGCTGACAACGGCTTGGCGAGAAGTGCCCTGACGCGGGCGTTGGCCGCCTGGGCGTCGGCCTTCGAAGCGATCTTCACCGCGTTGGCACCGAGTGCCGACGACACCTGTGCGCCGACCGGCGACATACCGCCATCCTTGGTGAAGGAGGCGCAGCCAGCGAGGGTCAGAGCAAGCAGGCTGACACCGCCCAGCCTGGCGAATTGCCGCGAAATACGTTGGCCCGCAGGCGGACTGGAGGCGACAAGGGAGATGGGCACGGTCATTTGCCTTTCTCCTTGGGTGCGACCTGTCGGTTGCTGTCGGTCCAGGATTTCGGGGCGACCGGCCGGTAGTCGGTGGTGCCGGCAAGCACCGGCGTGTAGCGCGCGGGCGGCACGGCGACGCCGGCGTCGGCGGGCGACGCTCCAGCGCCGACCTCGGGCAAGGCCGTGCAGGCAGACAGGATGATGGCAGGCGCCATCATGAAGAGAGACCTCATGAATTTTCCTCAACAACGAAGATGAATGGGTTCGCGCCGGCCTTGCGGACCAGGGGTCCGGCGAGGCCATGCATCGATCGATAGGAGGCGCAGCAACGGGTCCGGTGCTATGAAAACACCGAACAGGCGGCAGCAAATCGGCGCGCGATCCTGCGCGAGCGTCATTGGGACGCTCGTCAAGGTCGATGAGAAATCAGGGAATGGCTCTAGATGCGGGGAAATGCCCGCCTAGTGCGCGATGACCCGGTTCTGCGCCGACGCCTCAGGCGCGGGCCAGCCGGGGTGGGCGTTCGAGCCGCACGGTGGCGGCGCCTTCCAGCTCGTCGGTCGGCTGGCGATGCTCGATCTGCCAGGTCACGAAGCTGATCGGCTCGACACATGCAAAGGAAAGGATCGCGGTGTGACAGGCCATGGCACAGCAAGTCTGCGCCAGATCCTGCGGCTGGTGATGCGAACCGCCACAGCCTTGCGTACCTTCCTGGCAGGCATCGCGGTCAACGACCTGTTGGCCAGCGCCATGATCATGCGCACCCGCTGTGTGGTGATCACCAGCGGATGACTGCGTGGCCATTGTCCCGGCAGTCGCCGACAGCCCGGCGGCGGCACTCCAGCCCGTGCTGGTCACGGCCACGGCCACCACCATGAGCGCAATCGCCAACGCCCTGCCCGCCCCTGCTATCGCTGGGAAAAGGCAGCACGAGACGCTCACAATGGTTTGGCGAACTGTCATCAGGCGTGGTTCCAGCGGTTCCGACTTCTCACCTCAACACTGAGGTGCCGATATCGGCGTACAAGGCCGCGGAACAAAAAGTACAGGCCTGGTCCGGTGCTGGCCAACAAGTTTCTTTATACATTTTTGTATAGGTCTCATGCTGGCCGAAATCGTCCGCTGGTTTCCATACGTGCGGGGTGCCGCACGAATCGCAGTCAAGCCGGATATGGCGCGACTTTTGGAGACGATCCGTCAGCGCGTCAAGCGCAAGACTGCCCTCCAGGAATGCGCCGAACAAACTCCGGCAATTCGCCGAAATGAGAATCACAAAATTGTAAGTCGGGCGGAAAGGGACTGTGAGGTCGCACGCCTAGCCTCTGCTCGTCGGGCTCCCAAGACGCCCGCCTTCGAAAAGAGGAATGACCATGAAAACCACCATCGGATATGCGCTGCTTATCGCGGCCGCGATGACCTCGAGCGCGCTTGCCAACAGCGGATCGAACCCCACAAGCAATGGCGTCGACAAGATACTGCAAGGTCATGGATCGAGCGGCGACACGGCGAAGTCGACCTCCAATCCCGATGTTTCCTACAGGGTTCTCGCCAATGGCGACATCGAAAAGGCCAACAGCCGGTACAATCGTGTCGAGATCACCAAGCCGTCCTGGTGGCTCGGCATGAGCCCGCGCCAGCGCGACAGTTGGGCGGGCCGATAACGGTCGCCGTGACATTCGGCCCGTATCCTCCCACGGCGCCGTTCCAACGCATGGGAGCAATCCGCAGGCGGCCAGCCAGCGGATTGCTCCCGAATGTCGTTCATTGGAAATCGCGGAATGCCCGCGACGTTCCTGTTGGTATCACCCTCCACCGGAGGTCGCCCGCTGATGCAGGCCACATCAAACGGCCGTCACCAATCCGTGATCGCAAACCAGAATCCGCCAATCTGGCGACCCAGATTGAACACAGTTATCCCGGAAGCCGGGGGCCGTCATCGGAATCGCCTCCTGGGCGAAGACCCGCGATGACGCAAATGTGGCAGATGCGTAGGAAATGCAGAACATGACGAAATCCGTCTCCGAACACCCGGCGAAGGTTCGTGCCGTTGGTTCTCCGCGTTTCTAGCCGGGAATACAGCCCCGGCGCCAACGCCGGCACGGCAGCGCCACCGTAGACGGCGTCGAGCGGGAACACCCGCCGGTCCAAGGTTTCATTGAGACAGGGCTGTTCTGGCTCCGCCGGCAGCCCACCGAATTTCGAGGTCATCCACGCCCGGGTAAACCAGGCCAGATGAGAGCCTTTGCAATGAGAATTCTCCTAGTCGAAGATGATGAGCAGATCAGCCAGTATATTGAAAACGGATTGAAATCCTCCGGTCACGTCACTGACGTGCTGAAGGACGGACGCGATGCATTGCTGGTGGGATTGCGGGAGCCATACGATGTGGCGATCGTTGATCGCATGCTGCCGGGGCTCGACGGGTTGTCGCTGGTTCGAGGCTTGCGCGGCGCCGGTGGCAAGGTGCCGGTCATTTTCCTGACCTCGATGGGCGGGGTCAACGATCGCGTCGAAGGTCTCGAAGCGGGAGCAGACGACTATCTCGTCAAACCCTTCGCGTTCTCCGAACTCCTGGCACGCATCAATGCGCTGAACCGTCGCCCGCCTATCGCCGCCGAAAAGGCGAAGTTGCGCGTCGCCGATCTGGAACTCGACCTGTACAGCCGGCTGGCGCACCGGGGCGGCACGATAATCGAACTTTTACCGCGCGAGTTCGCCCTGCTCGAACTCCTCATGCGCAATGAAGGCCGCATCCTGACCAAGACGATGCTGCTGGAGCGCATCTGGAACTTCAATTTCGATCCGCAGAGCACGGTCGTGGAGACGCATATCAGCCGGCTGCGCGCCAAGATCGACAAGCCATTCAACCCGCCGCTGCTGCACAACACCCGCAACACCGGCTACAGCATCCATGGCCAGCGCTAGCATTGCGCGGAGCACGTCGCTCCGGCTCGCCGCCTTCTACACCTTGTTGTTCCTGCTCTCTTTCCTCGGCGCCAATGTGGTGGGCTACAACATGGTCGCCACCTATCTCTACGAGCGCCTCGACGCCAATGTCACGGAGCGCTTCAGGGAAATAGCCTCGGCTTACGACACAAGCGGCATCGACGGTGCGGTCGCCATGGTGCAGAGCCATGGTCCGGCCATCCGCGGCCAGGAAACGCTTTATACGCTGAAGGACGCCGACAATGTCGTTCTGGCCGGCAACATCGATATGGCCGATGTGCCGCCCGGCTTTTCCACGCGCGCTCCGACAAGCCACAATCGGCCCCTCGCCAACTACCGGCTCTACCGAAAGGCCCTTGGCAACTACGATTTGACGGTTGGCATAAGCTACGACGACACCAACCGGTTGCGCCGGATCGCGCTGGTCAGCTTCGGCTGGGCGACGGCCATCGTCCTGGCTGCCGGTCTTGGCGGCGGTGCCGTGCTGGCATTTCGCACGCGCCGACGAATCGGCCGGCTGTCCCAGGCAATGAAAGCCGTTGGCGCCGGCGAGCTCTCCAGACGCCTGCCGGTTTCCTCGCGCCGCGATGACATCGATATGTTGGCGATGGAGGTGAACGACGCGCTCGGGCAACTGCAGGCCAGTGTCGCCGCCATGACGCAGGTCACCACCGACATCGCCCATGACCTCAAGACCCCGATAGGCAGGCTGTTTCTGACGCTGGAAACCGCGCTCGAATGCGGCGATCACTCGGCCACGAGACCGCTTCTTGAAAAGGCGATGGAGGAAGTCACCCGCATCACCGGCACTTTCGAAGGATTGCTGCGCATATCCCAGATCGAATCCGGTGCGCGCCGGTCGCGATTTGCCCAGGTCAATCTTGCCGAGCTTGTCAGCGATATCCACGACATCTATCGCGATATCGCCGTCGACGCCGGCCGGCTGCTCGACCTGAGCGACGACCATCACGACGTCCCCTCATGGGTGTGGGGCGATATCGACCTGCTCAAGCAGATGTGTGTCAATCTTCTCGTCAACGCGATGCGCCACACGCCGCAAGGCGCGCGGATCGTCATCGGTCTTGCCGCCGAAGCGGACGCCCTCATCCTCATCGTCAGCGACAACGGCCCGGGAATTCCAGAGGAAGAGCGAGACAAGGTCTTCAAGCGCTTCTATCGCCTGGAGAAAAGCCGGACGACCGAAGGCACCGGGCTTGGGCTTAGCCTCGTCAAGGCGATCTCGGACATGCATGGCGCGGTCATAACACTGACGGACAACAGACCGGGCCTCGTGGTCTCGATCGCTTTTTCGAAAGCATCCTAGGATCGGGCGAAAAAATCCGCCCGTGGAGGTCAGGCACACGGGCGGATAGTTAGGCACGCATTTGGCAATGCATCGTCATTGAGACGCCCCTATCTACGACCGTGGCTTTGAGCCTGTTTGAGATGGAATATACAAATCCGCAAACGTGACAGGCGACAGGTGATCAACCTCTTCGTCCCGCAAACCCGTCTGCGAAAACGAACCGTCGGAAGCCGGCAAATTATGTGGCGAGCCGGCAACACCTGCATCGCCACGGCAAAACCCAAGCCCAGTCTTGCAGATATGTAAACTTCGTGTTCGCCGCCGGAAAATCCCCTGCCCGCAGATCAATTCGACCGCACCGAGAACCGGTCCGGCAAACTCGAATTGAAAAGGTGGGAAATGAGAAAATCTCTAATGTTGGCCGCGCTTGCCGCGTCGACGGCAAGCATCGGCAGCGCCTATGCGGCCGACCCGACGGTCATTGCCGAACCCGAGCCGGCGGAGTTTGTGAAGACCTGCGACGTTTACGGCGTCGGGTTCTTCTACATCCCCGGCACGGAAACCTGTCTGCGCCTTAGCGGTTATGTTCGCTACGACATCGGCGTCGGCAAAAATCTGGGTTCGGATGTCGACGGCGACGGTCTCGGCGACACCTACTACAAGCGCGCTCGGTTCGCCTTGAAGACGGACGCGCGCAGCCAGACGGAACTCGGCGAACTCCGGGCCTATGCCCAGATCAATTTCGACCGCGACACCAATGGTTCGATCTGGAACTACAATACGTTCGGCTCGCCGGTCGCCGACAACCTCTACATCAACCACGTCTACATGCAGCTCGGCGGGTTCCGGGTGGGCATGACCGATTCCGTCTTCACCACATTGACCGACTATGCCGGCAACGTCATCAATGACTGGCTGCTCGGCTACGGTCCGTTCCGCACCAACCAGATCTCATACACCTACACGGGCGGCAACGGCTTTGCCGCGACCGTCGCCCTCGAACAGGGTGCCGGCGGCTACACGATCGACAACTACGTGCCGCATGTCGTCGGCGGCGTGTCGCTCACGCAAGGCTGGGGCCGCGCGATGGCCGTCGCTGCCTATGACAGCGTCAACGAGGTGTGGGCGGGCAAGGCGCGCGTCGACGTCAAGGTCACCGACATGGTCACGCTGTGGGCGATGGCCGGCTACAAGTCCGACAAGAACGTACCGAACTACTACGGCAACTGGGAAGGCTCATGGGCGGTTTGGGGCGGCGGTACGGCCAAGGTCAATGAAAAGACCAGCCTCAACATGCAGTTGGCCTATGACGCCGGCAAGGAATTCGTCGCCGTGGCGAATGTCTCGCGCGAGGTGGTACCCGGTTTCTATGTGACGCCTGAACTCGTCTACACCAGCAAGATTGGCTACATCGCCAACGGCAAGGGTTCAGTCGGCGGCTTCCTCCGCTTCGAGCGCGATTTCTAAGTTCGCTACATGATTTACGGCCCGCAGCTCTCTAGAGCCGCGGGCCATTTTCCTGTCGCCGCCACCCGCAAGGGAGGTGCAAGCAAACGCGTCGATTTAGATAAAGGTCGATAGAGGGTTGTCCGGAGCATCTGCGGACAGCATGTCAAACTTCGCCAGCCAAAATACACCAAAAGGTTGAATCTGAAGATGTCGGCGACGAACGATATTAAGTATCAATATTAGTACATAAAAATGTTATTTATCACTAATATAGAGTTTTCTAAACTTAAATAACCTATACTTTTTCTACATTTAAACATTGCTTGCCTTTCACCTCGTGGCTAATAGTTCCTTGGCAGGGACTCACCACAGGTTGAAGGAACATCCATGAGGCGCGTTCGGCACCGGGTCATCTGGTCGACAACATTCTTGAGCGGTATTGCGGGACTGTCTTCGGGCGTTTTGCTCGTCCCGACTGAAGCCTTGGCGAACTGCACGACCACCGGCGGCGTCACCACTTGCGACACGACCAGCCCCAATCCCTACACGACGCGCGTCGGAACCGGTCAGAGCGACAGCAACCGCACTATTACGGTCAACAGCGGCGCGACCGTCAACACCACCAACAACAACGCCATCAGCCTCGGCGACAACGCCAACATTACCGTCAACGGGACGGTCAGCAACACCGCCAACACCCCCAATGGCGGCGGCACGGCGGGCACCGGCAACAACACGGTCGAGTTCAGGAGCAACAGCACACTCACCATCAACGCAGGCGGCTCCATCATCGCCTCCGGCACCTCGACCAATTCGGAAGCGATCAACCCGACCGGCTTCGGCAACACCATTCTCAACTACGGGCTGATCCAGGCCACCAACAGCGCTGCGATCTGGTTCGAGGACAGCTTCACGGGCGCCAAGAACGTCGTCGACAACTACGGCACGATCCAGAGGGTCGGCGGCGGTGCCGTGATGGGCAGCAGCGGCAATTCCGGCATCACCTTTTACAACCGCACCGGCGCCAAGATCCTCGGCAACCTCTCCTTCAGCGGCGGCAATGACGACCTCATCTTCGAGGCCGGGTCGACCGCGTCCGGCGGCATCAATGGCGGTGGCGGCGTCAACAATCTCACCCTGCAGGGTGCTGCGGGATCGAACGACACGCTGCCCGGCAGCATCGTCAATTTCAGCACACTGACCAAGGACGGGCTTGGCCAGTGGACGGTCTCCGGCAGCCTGAGCGGCTTCACCATCGTAACGGTCAAGAACGGCGTGTTGGCGCTGACCGGAAACAATGCCGGCTATACCGGCAACCTGGTCGTCAATCCGACCGGCATCCTCGAGGCGCGGGCGCAAAGCCTGCCGACAAAGACGCCGGCCTCCGCCAACGTCAACAATGTCCAGAATGACGGGCTGGTACGTTTCACCCAGACCGACAACGGCACCTATACCGGCCAGATCACCGGCGCGGGCTCAGTGGTGAAGCTGGGCGCCGGCGTTTTGACGCTGACGCCCGCGGCACCCGCCGGCAACACCTTTCTGGGCGGCCTTTCGATCAACCAGGGGACGGTGGCGGCTGCCGCCGACAATGCGCTGGGCGCCGCCTCCGGCGGGCTCACCTTCAATGGTGGCACGCTGCAGCTGAACAGCAGCTTCGATCTCGCGAACAACCGTGCCGTCACGCTGAATTCGGCCGGCGGCACCATCGACACGCAGGGTTTCCAGTCGACCGTGAACCAGGGCATCACCGGCTCCGGCTCCCTCACCAAGGCCGGTTCCGGCACGCTTGTCCTCAACGGGGCCAACAGCTATGCCGGCGGTACCGTCATCAATGACGGCGTGGTCCGGGTTTCCAACGACGGCAATCTGGGTGCTGTGTCCGGCGGTGTCACCTTCAATGGCGGCACGCTGCAGCTCAACAGCAGTTTCGACCTGAACAACGGCCGGGCGATTACCCTCAATGCGCCTGGCGGCACCATTGACACGCAGGGCTTCCAGTCGACGGTCAGCCAGCCGATCACCGGTGCCGGCGCGCTCACCAAGGCGGGAAGTGGCACGCTGACGCTGACCGGCGCCAACACTTACAGCGGCGGCACGACGATCTCGGCCGGCACGTTGCAGCTCGGCAATGGCGGTGCTTCCGGTTCCATCGCCGGCAATGTCACCAACAACGGCACGCTGACCTTCAACCGGTCCGATGCGTTCACCTTCGGCAACACCATTTCCGGCAGCGGTACGGTCCAGCAGATCGGTTCGGGCATCACCACGCTTACCGGCACCAACAGCTACGCTGGAATAACCACCGTCGCCGCCGGCACGCTGATCGTCAACGGCGACCAGACCGCCGCCACGGGCGCGACGACGGTCAATGCAGGCGCCACCATCGGCGGCACCGGCATCATTGGCGGCAGCGTGACTGTGGCGAACGGTGCCACGCTGGCACCCGGCAATGTCGGAACGGTGCCCGGGGCATTGACGATCAAGGGTTCGCTCGGACTGAACCAGACCTCGAACCTCAATTACAATTTCGGCCAGGCCGATGTCGTCGGCGGTCCCTTCAACGATCTCACCACGGTTGGCGGCGACCTGACGCTCGACGGCAAGCTGAACGTCAACCTGACGCCCGGCGGCTCCTTCGATCCCGGCATCTATCGCATCATCAACTACACCGGCGCGCTGACCAACAACACGCTGGACATCGCCAGCCTGCCGCCGGGCACGCCGCCGAACACCTTCTTCGTGCAGACCTCGGTGGCCAAACAGGTCAACCTCGTCAATACGGCGGGGCTGCAGCTCAATTTCTGGGACGGCACCCTCGGCCCGAAGAACAACGGCGCGGTCAATGGCGGCAACGGCACCTGGCAGAATGCCGGCGGCCTGGACAACTGGACGGATCAGCCGGGCACGGTCAACGCCCCCTGGAACGACAGCGCCTTCGCCGTCTTCATGGCAACGCCCGGCACGGTGGCGGTCGACAACGGCAATGGCGCTGTGCGCGCCGCCGGCATGCAGTTCGCCAGCGACGGCTATGTCATCCAGGGCGGCGTGCTGACCCTGGTCGGCTCGCCATCCTCGACCATCAGGGTCGGTGACGGCACTGCAGCCGGCGCAGGCTATACGGCCACCATCAATTCCGTGCTCGCCGGGACGACCCAGCTGGTCAAGACCGATCTCGGCACGTTGGTGCTCAACGGCGCCAACACCTATACAGGCGGCACCGCCATCAATGGCGGCGTGCTGCAGGTGTCGAACGACGGCAATCTCGGCGCGGCCAGCGGCGGACTGACTTTCAATGGCGGCACGCTGCGCCTCGGCGCCAGCTTCGACCCCAACACCGGTCGCGCCATTACGCTGAATGCGCCGGGCGGCACCATCGACACGCAGACCTTCCAGTCAACGGTCAGCCAGGCGATCGCCGGCGCCGGCTCGCTCACCAAGACGGGAGCCGGCACGCTGACGCTGACCAACGCCAACAATTACAGCGGCGGCACGACGATCTCGGCCGGCACACTGCAGATCGGCAATGGCGGCACCTCCGGCTTCATTTTCGGCGATGTCACCAACAACGGCACCCTCGCCTTCAACCGCTCGGATACGATGACGTTCCCCGGCGTCATCTCCGGCACCGGCGCCGTCCAGCAGAACGGCACCGGCACCACCGTGCTCCTCAGCGACAGCAACTACAGTGGCGGCACGACGATTTCGGCCGGCACGCTGCAGCTCGGCAATGGCGGCACCTCCGGTTCCATTATCGGCGATGTCACCAACAATGGCACGCTCGCCTTCAACCGCTCCAGCGCCTTCACCTTCGGCGGTGTGATTTCGGGCGCGGGCGCGATCCAGCAGATCGGCTCGGGCGTCACCACGCTCACCGGAACCAACAGCTATACCGGAACAACAACGGTGGCGGCCGGCACGCTGATCGTCAATGGCGACCAGACCGCCGCCACGGGCGCAACGACAGTCAACACGGGCGCCACCATCGGCGGTACCGGCATCATCGGCGGCGACGTGACAGTGCTCGATGGCGGCACGCTCGCGCCTGGCAATGTCGGTACCACCCCCGGCACCTTGAACATCAAGGGTTCGCTCAACCTCAACCAGGCCTCCAACCTCAATTACAATTTTGGCCAGGCCAATGTCGTTGGCGGCCCGCTCAACGACCTCACCACGGTCGGCGGCAATTTGACGCTCGACGGCAAGCTGAACGTCGACCTGACGCCCGGCGGCTCCTTCGATCCCGGCATCTATCGCGTCATCAGCTATAACGGTGCGCTGACCAACCATGGGCTGGACATCGCCAGCCTGCCGCCCGGCACGCCGCCGAACACCTTCTTCGTGCAGACTTCGGTTGCTCAACAGGTCAACCTTGTCAACACCGCCGGCCTCCAACTGACCTTCTGGGATGGCGATGCCGGCCCCAAGAACAACGGCGCGGTCAATGGCGGCAACGGCACCTGGCAGAATGCGGGTGTACAGGACAATTGGACGGAACAGAGCGGCGCGCTCAACGCTCCGTGGCAGGACAGCGGTTTCGCCGTTTTCATGGCAACGCCAGGTACCGTGGCGGTCGACAACGGCAATGGCGCGGTACGCGCCACCGGCATGCAGTTCGCCAGCGGCGGCTATGTCATCCAGGGCGGTGTGTTGACGCTTGTTGGCTCACCGTCCTCCACCATCAGGGTTGGCGACGGCACCGCAGCCGGCGCTGGTTACACCGCCACAATCGATTCCGTGCTCGATGGCGCAACCCAGCTCGTCAAGACCGATCTCGGCACGCTTATCCTCAACGGTGCCAACACCTACAGCGGCGGCACTGCCATCAATGGCGGTGTGCTGCAGGTGTCGAACGACGGCAATCTTGGCGCGACGACGGGTGGGCTCACCTTCACTGGCGGCACACTGCGCCTCGGCGCCAGCTTCGACATCGGAGCCCCACGTGCCATCACTCTCAATGCGCCCGGCGGCACCATCGACACGCAGGCCTTCCAGTCAACCGTCGGCCAGGGCATCACCGGTGCCGGTGCGCTCACCAAGACGGGAACCGGCACGCTGACGCTGACCGGCGCCAACACCTATAGCGGCGGCACGACGGTCTCGGCCGGCACGCTGCAGCTCGGCAATGGCGGCACTTCCGGCTCGATCGTCGGCAATGTCACCAACAACGCCACGCTCGCCTTCAACCGTTCGGATACGTTTACCTATGCCGGCGTCATCTCCGGCACTGGAGCGGCGCAGCAGAACGGCACCGGCACCACGGTGCTCACCGGAACCAACACCTATGCCGGCGGCACGACGATTTCGGCCGGCACGCTGCAGCTCGGCAATGGCGGCACTTCCGGCTCCATCACCGGCAATGTCACCAACAACGGCACGCTCGCCTTCAACCGCTCCGACGCGTTCTCCTTCGGCAACGGCATTTCCGGATCGGGCGGCGTAAGCCAGATCGGCTCCGGCGTGACGACGCTGACCGGTGTCTCCACCTATACCGGGCCGACCACGGTCGCCGCCGGCACGCTGGCCCCGGGCGCCGCCAACATCTTCAGCGCGGCCTCCGCCTTCTCCGTTCTTTCCGGCGGCACCCTGGCGTTGCAGGATCTCGACCAGACACTGGCCTCGCTCGCCAATGCCGGTACGGTCGATCTCGGCGGCACCAAGACCGGGACGACGCTCACCGTCGCCGGGAACTATCTCGGCAATGGCGGCACGGTCCAGCTTGCCACCCAGCTTGGCGGCGACAATTCGCCAACCGACAAACTGGTGATCAATGGCGACAGCACCGGCTCCAGCCTGTTGAAGGTGATCAATGCGGGTGGTCTCGGCGCGCCGACGGCGCAAGGCATCAAGCTTGTTCAGATCGACGGCGCTTCGAGCGGCAAGTTCTCGCTGGTCGGGGATTTCACCTTCAATGGCAGCCCGTCGATCGTTGCCGGCGCCTATGCCTATCGCCTGTTCCAGGGCGGGTCGTCGACGCCGGCGGACGGCGACTGGTATCTGCGTTCGCAGCTGAAGCCGACGCCACCCTTCCCACCCATCCCGCCGGGTCCGGATCCTGAGCCTGAACCCCAGTACAATCCGGGCGTTCCGGTCTACGAGGTCTATCCGCAACATCTGCTGGCCATGAACGGCCTGCCGACCCTCCAGCAGCGCGTCGGCAACCGCTACTGGAGCGATGCCGGCGCCAATGTCGTGGCGCAGGGCGCGGACGCGCCGGCACAGAACCCGGCGCCGGACGGCGTCAATCCGACCTATACCGAGAACCGTGCCTTCTGGGGACGCAGCGAAGGCTCGCATGCGAGCATCGATCCGGCGGTCTCGACCAGCAATGCCAGCTACGACCAGAACATCTTCCGCCTGCAGGCCGGTCTGGATTTGCTTGTGGCGGAAAACGAGGCGGGCCGACTGCTCGGCGGCATCACGCTGCATTATGTCCACGGCAAGACCGACGTCACCGCCCCCAGCGGCGATGGCAGCATCTCCACCGACGGCTACGGCTTTGGCGGCACGTTGACCTGGTACGGCAATGACGGGTTCTATGTCGACGGCCAGGCGCAAGTGACCTGGTACAACAGCGATCTCGCTTCGTTCACCGCCGCCCGGTCGCTGACTTCCGGCAATGACGGTTTTGGTTACGCCTTGTCGCTGGAGACCGGAAAACGCTTCCAGGTCGGCGAAGGCCTGACGCTGACCCCGCAGGCACAGCTGATCTATTCGCGTGTCAACTTCGACAGCTTCGTCGACCCGTTCGGGGCCGGCGTGTCGCTTCAGGACGGAGACAGCCTGCGCGGCCGGCTGGGCCTTTCGCTCGATCGCGAAAACTCATGGACCGCGGAGAACGGCACACTCACCCGCAGCCATGTCTACGGCCTCACCAATCTGCATTATGAATTCCTGCAGGGCACCCGCGTCGACGTCGCCAGCGTCGATTTTTCGAACCGCTCCGACAGATTGTGGGGCGAAATCGGCCTCGGCGGCTCTTACAACTGGAACGACGACAAATATTCGATCTATGGCGAAGGTTCCGTCGCGACCAGCCTCGCCCATTTCGGCGACAGCAACACGATCAAGGGCTCGCTTGGGTTCAGGGTGAAGTGGTAATGCGAACGGCCGGACTGCAAAGTCCGGCCGATATCGTTCGCGCTATTTGGTCGGACCGGCTCGCGACATGGCTGGGCCTGGGTCTTCGGCGGTTACCTAGCCTTCTTACCCCTCACATCCGCATCAGCAAACCGCCGTCGACGGCGAGTTCGATACCGGTGATGTAGCTTGCAGCGTCCGACAACAGAAACAGCGCCGCGCTGGCCATGTCCTGCGGCGTGCCGATGCGGCCGAGCGGCGCGTAGTTGGCGACGGCCTGGCGTTTTTCCTCGGTGTCCCAGCGCGCCTGCAGCGGCGTCAGCGCCATGCCGGGGCAGATGGCGTTGGAGCGGATGCGCTCGGCCGCCAGTTGCATGGCCAGCGACTTCGACAGCGCGCAGACGCCGGCCTTCGAGGCCTGGTAGGCATCCTGGGGAGCCGGGTCGCCGCGATACCACTGGATGGTCGAGAAATGCACCATCGCGCCGCCGCGGCCTGTCGAGCGCATCAGCGGCACTGCCGCCCGCGCGGTGTGGGCAAAGGATTTGAGGTTGATGTCGAAGACCTGGTCCCATACGTCGAGGTCCATGTCCAGCACCGACCTGTCGCGGCCGAACCACAACACGCCGGCGACATTGGCGAGATAGTCGACGCCGCCACGCGCCTTTCCGGCCGAACCGATCGCGTCGCGGACAAAGGCCTCGTCTGTGAGGTTGCCCTGCGCATAGGTCAATCGATCGCCATGGCCCGACAGCGACGCCGGGCGCTCCTTGACGTCGATGGCGGTGACCGCAGCACCGGATTCAAGCAGCGCCAGCGCGATCGCCTCGCCCATGCCGCCGCCGGCACCGGCAACGACCGCATGCCTACCGGTGAAATCGAACTCGATCATTAATACCCCCTCCTCTGCTGTCGGCCGTGCGCCGTTAAGCGGACAATAGGAGCGCGTGTTGAATCCATCAAGCCGGAATAGAAAAAATTTGCCAAAATGGAAAATAGCGATATCGTACCGGACATGAACCCTCCCATCCGGCGGATATCAAGACCATGAACCTGCGCACCGACATCCGGGCTTTTTCCGTTACATCTCCCGTCGACGGCTCCATCTATGCTCGGCGCAGCTATGCCGACGGCGCCGCCATCGAGGCGACGCTCGCCAAGGCGCGCGCGGCACTAAAACCCTGGCAACGGACGCCGCTGGCGGAGCGGCTGGCGATCCTGCTCAGGTTCGGCGAGGAGATGAAGGCGCGTTCCGCCGAGCTTGCCAAAATGGTGGCCTGGCAGATCGGCCGCCCGCTCTGGCAGGCCGACGAAACGCCGCGTCTGGCACTGGTCGGCCAACTTCTGGCCGACATCGCCGGCGAGACGCTGGCCGAGCGACCCTACCCTTCCGACGACACCATCCGCCGCTATGTGCGCCCGGCCCCCGGCGGGCTTCATCTTTCGATCTGCGCCTGGAACTATCCGACGGCGATGCTCGGCTATCTGGTGACGGCGCCGCTCGCCGCCGGCAATGTAGTGATCTTCAAGCATTCGCCGCAGACCCCGCTGATCGCCGAAGTGGCTGAAGAAGCTTTCCGCGCCGCCGGCGGGCCCGACGGCGTGTTCCAGAGCCTGCATCTAGACCATGCCGACGCCGAACGGCTGATCGCTTCCGGCGCCTTCAACGCGGTCAATTTCATCGGCTCGGTCAATGGCGGAAGGCGCGTGCACGCCGCCGCCGCCGGGACGTTCACCCAGGTGCATCTCGAACTCGGCGGCAAGGACCCGACCTATGTGCGCGCCGATGCCGATCTTGAGGCCACGGTGGCGCAGATCGCCGAAGGCACCTACTCCAATGCGGGCCAGTCCTGCTGTTCGGTCGAGCGCATCTATGTCGACCGCGCCGTCCACGACCGCTTTGTCGACGCGCTGGTGGCGGAGACTGCGAAATGGACGATCGGCCACCCGATCGAGGACAAGCCGATGGTGGGACCGGTGGTGCGCGCGACCGCTGCCGAGACCATCCGCGGCATGGCCGAACAGGCCGTTCGCGCCGGCGCGCGGCGCCTGATGCCGGAAACCGGTGCGCAAAAGGCCGCCTTGCTCGGCGCCGCCTATGTCGCGCCGGAAGTGCTCGTCGGCGTCGACCATCACATGCAGATCATGCGCGACGAACTGTTCGGTCCGATCGCCTGCGTGCAGGCCGTGGATGGCGACGAACAGGCCATCGCCCTGATGAACGACAGCGAATACGGCCTCAGCGCCTCGATCTGGACGCAGGACATCGACCACGGCACGGCGCTGCTAGACCAGGTCGAGGCAGGCACGGTCTACCTCAACCGCTGCGACCACGCCGATCTCTATCTGCCCTGGGGCGGTATCAAGAACTCCGGCATGGGCCGCACCAATGGCGGCGCTGGCCTTATCGAGTCGACGGCAGCGAAGTCCTATCATGTCCGCTCCGTCATCGCCTGATATGCGCCTGGAAAGACACGAGGCAGCAGCGCTGGCGGCAGCAGCCGTCGACTGCCTGCTGCCGCAGGCGGCGAGCCCTTATTTGCTGATCGCCGAGCATGCCGGCAACAAGGTACCGGCGCCGTGGCGCGACCTTGGTCTCACCGCGCCCTTTCTCGAAACCCATTTCGCGGTCGATATCGGCATCGACGCATTGACCCGGCGACTATCGCAGCGCCTCGTGGCGCCGGCGGTGATCGCGCGCTATTCACGGCTTTTCCTCGACTACAATCGACCCGTCGACGAATGGGATCACATGCGCCCAGACCTCGGCGGCATCCCGGTTCCGGGCAACCTCGATGTAAGCGAGGAAGATCGTGACCTACGCCGGCAGGTCGGCTGGGAGCCGCTGGAACAGGCGATCGCCGACGGCGCCGTCGACCGCAGGGCCCTCGTCTCGATCCATTCCTTCACGCCGGTGATGGGCGGCGTTCGGAGGGATGTCGATATCGGTATTCTGTGGCGCGAGCCGTCGCCCTTCGTCTCGGCCATGCTGGAAACGGTTCGCGAGAAGAGCAAGGCCGCCGGCCTCACGATGGGCGACAACGAACCCTACGATTGGCGCCAGGCGATCGGCTACACGTTGAACCGGCACGGCCTGCAACAGCAGCGGCCTTGCCTTTATCTCGAAGTGCGCAACGACCTGCTCGTCAGGCCCGACCGTCTCGAACAGGTGGTGGGCGTGCTCGGCGACAGTCTTTGCGAGATTGCGAAAACGCTATGGCCGGACCCCGCGATAGCCGTCTAAGCGCTGGACGCCCGGAAGCGGCCTCGCTACAGCTTGTCGAAATGGAAACACGACAGCCAAGGGCGCGGACCATGCAGGGCAATGTGGGATCCAAGATCCGGGACGCGCGCAAGCAGCACAACATCACGCTGCGCGAACTCAGCGAGCGCTCCGGCCTCTCGGTCTCGCAATTGTCCAAGCTGGAAAACGGCAAGGCGCGGCTGACCGTCGATGTCGCGCTCACCATCGCTGGCGTGCTGCACGTACCGGTGGCATCGTTCCTGTTCAGCCCGAAACCCGGCATGCAGGCCAGGCGCTCGATCACCCGTGCCGGCAGTGGCGTGCTGCACGAGGGCAACGCCATGGTGTTCGAGGTGTTGTGCAGCGACTTTCGCGACAAAACCAATATCTTCTGGCGTGTCACGCTGCTGGCGAAATCGTTCGAGGAAAATGGCGGTTGGCGTAGCCATTCGGGCGAAGAATTCATCCATGTGCTGAGCGGCAGCCTGGAGTTGCACACCATTCACTACGACCCGGTCGTACTGCAGCCGGGCGACAGCATCCTGTTCGATGGCGAGATGCAACACGCCTATGTTTCGGTCGGCGACGAGCCGGCGATCATGCTGATGTCGAACACGGTTCCCCGCGACAGCGTTCCACTCGCCTCGGCCGGCTAACCGATGCGCCGGCGGCCTTGCCGGCACGAGCCGTCGTCACCGATTTTCCTGAACCGGCACAAATACTTTTTCTAAAATGGAAAAAAATGCTTGTTATGGAAAAGTTGCGAGTCTAGCATCCTGATCACCTGCCGAAGGGAGCAAACAGCCCACGGCCGGAATGGGAGGCGAAACCGATGTTGTCGGTGGAGGCAGTCAGCAAGACATTTGGCGGAGTACAGGCGTTGCGCCAGGCTTCGCTGTCCTGCGCTTCCGGCGAAATCCTCGGCCTAATCGGCCCCAACGGCGCCGGCAAATCCACGCTCGTCAATGCCATTTCAGGCGTGCTCAAGCCCGACGCGGGCAGCATCCGGCTGGCGGACCAGGAGCTGACCGGGCGCGGTCCCGAACATTGCGCCCGCGCCGGCATCGCCCGCACCTTCCAGAACATCCGCCTGTTCAAGGAACTGACTGTCCGCCAGAACGTCGAGGTTGCGCACATCACCTGCCGTGACGTGCGCCCTGACGCCGCCGGTCGCATCGATATCGATGCGTTGCTTGAACAGTATGAGCTCGGCAGTGCGGCCGACGCCCCCGCCGGCACGCTCTCCTACGGCAACCAGCGCCGCCTGGAGATTGCACGCGCGCTGGCGCTTGGACCTTCGCTTTTGCTTCTCGACGAGCCGGCCGCCGGCCTCAACGAGAGCGAGTCGGAAACGCTGGCCGAGGCGATCGAAGCCATTCGCCGCGATTTCGGCTGCGCCATCATCGTCATCGACCACGACCTGCGCTTCATCAACCGGCTCTGCGACCGGCTCTGCGTCATGGACCAGGGCCAGGTCATCGCATCTGGCGACACCGTCGAGGTCTGGCGCGATCCGCGTGTCATCGAGGTCTATGTCGGGCAATCGCAGCCGTCGTGACGATCCAGACATCCAGGATAACAAGAACAAGGGAGGGTTCGGAAATGGACAAATTGACTTTGGGAGCCGCCGTTCTGACAGCGGGCCTGTTCCAGGCGGCACATGCGGGCGCTGCCGAGCTGAAGATCGGGCTGGCGGTCGCCATGACCGGCACCTACGCACCTTACAGCGAGGCCGAAGGCGCGCGCTGCATGGCCGACAAATTGAACAAGGCGGCAAGCCCCGGCGATCCCAAGATCGAGCTGATGATCGAGGACAACCGTTCCGATCCGCAGCTCTCGGTCTCGCTCGGCCAGAAATTCCTCGATGCCGGCGCGCAGGTGATCACCGGCGTTCCCTTCCCCGACGCGCTGATCCCGACAGCCCAGATCGCGGCGCCCTATGGCGCGACCGTCTTCTCCGCACCCAACACGCAGCTGGAGATGCAGCAAGCCGGGCTCGACAACTTCATCGCCGGCGCGGTGCCGGACCCGATCAACGCCGCCGCGACCGCCAATGCCCTCTATGGCAAGGGCGCGCGGACCGTGGCGCTGCTGGTTTCACCCGATGCCGGTTCCTATTCCGAAAAACTGCCGGAATGGTTCGGCGAGGTGTTCGAACACAGCGGCGGCAAGGTCGTGTCCAAGCTCAATTATTCCTGGGGCACCACCGACTGGTCACCGCAGATCGCCTCGATCAAGGCGCTGCCGCAGAAGCCGGACGCCATCCACATCTGCGCCGTGCTGCCGGATGTCGGCATCCTGATCCGGCAACTGCGCGCCAATGGCTATGATGGCTGGGTGACCGGTTGCGATGCCTTCGACGACAAGTCGCTGGAAGGCACGGTGGGCAATGCCGCGGCGCTCGACAAGGTGATGTTCACTACCCATGGCGCCACCGGCATCGACGGCCCGATCGATCACTTCCTCGCCCAGTGCAAGGCCGACGGCTACAAGGTCAACGGCATCTTCGACGCGCTCGGCGCCGACATGGTGCAGGTGAGCTACGAGGCCGCGAAGAAGGCGGGCACGACCGAGCCGGCGGCGCTGCGCGAGGCGATTCGCGCGCCCGGCGGTTATGCCGGCACCACCGCGCCGACCATCTCGTTCGCCGAAAAGAAGGGTTATCCGGTCAAAGCGGTGCCGGTCATGGGCTTCGCCAATGGCAAGCGCGTGCTGATTACCGATACGCCGCCAACCTACGTTCCGGCCCTGAAGTAACGGACAGCCATCGCCATGCAGAGCCGCGCCGCACCACAAGCCTGGACCACGCCGTGCTGACGGTCGAGAACCTCTCCGTCCGGTACGGCGCGGTCGCGGCCGTGCGCGAGCTTTCGTTGACCATCGGGCGGGGCGAACTCGTCGCCCTGCTCGGCCCGAACGGCGCCGGCAAGAGCTCGACCATCAATGCGCTGACCGGGCTGGTCGCCGCCACGGCAGGCCGGATGGTGTTCGACGGCAAGGACATAACACGCGCGCGCACCGAGGACCGCATCCGCGCCGGCCTCACCTCGACGCCGGAAGGCAGGCACATCTTCGCCAATCTGACGGTGGGCGAAAACCTGCGGCTCGGCGCCGCGACACGGCGCGACCCCAAAGGCGTGCGCCAGGACACCGAGCGTTTCCTCTCGCTCTTTCCCGTTCTTGCCGAACGTTACGCGCAGGCCGCCGGCACCTTGTCCGGCGGCGAACAGCAGATGCTCGCCATCTCGCGCTCGCTGATGTCGCGGCCGAAGCTGCTCTTGCTCGACGAACCGTCGCTCGGGCTGGCGCCGCGCATCGTCGCCCAGATCTTCGACTTCATCGGCCAGCTGAAAAACGAAGGGCTGACGCTCCTGGTGGTGGAACAGAACGCCACGCAGGCGCTTCGCTTCGCCGACCGCGTCTATGTCGTGAGTTCCGGTTCGCTGCGTTATGACGGTCCGCCTGCGAAACTCGCCGACGAACACGGCCTCCTCAACCTTTATCTCGGCGGATAGGCGCGTCATGGACTATGTCTTGCAGCAATTGCTCAACGCGCTGGCCTTCGGCGCGGAATATTCGCTGGTGGCGCTCGGCCTCGCCGTCGTCTTCTCCATCATGGGCCTGGTCAATTTCGCCCATGGCGAGATCATCGGCGTCTCCGCCTACAGCGTCTTCCTGGCGGCCGCACTTGGCCTGACCTCGCCATTCGTGGCCGTGCTGCTCGCCGTCGCCTCAGCGGCTCTGGCGGCAATCGTCTTCGAACGTATCGCCTTCCGCCCGGTGCGCTACGCCCCGACCACAACCGGCCTGCTCACCGCTTTCGGCGTTTCGATCGTGGTGCAGAACCTGTTCATGCTTCTGATCTCGCCAAAGCCGCAGTCAGTCTCGATCCTCAACGGCCTCAACCAGATGTGGTTCTTCGGCCCGTTCGCGGTGTCGTCGCTGCAGGTGCTGGAACTCGTTGTCTCCGGCCTCACCATCCTGGCGCTGGTGCTTTTTCTCAACCGCTCGACGCTCGGGCTGGCCATCCGCGCCGCCTCTCGCGACTTCGCCACGGTGCGGCTGATGGGCATTCGCGCCAACCGGGTGATCGCCACCGCCTTCGCCATCTCCGGCGCGCTGGCTGGCATCGCCGCCGTGTTCATCCTGGCGCGCCGCGGTTCGGTCTCGCCCGATCTCGGCTTTGGCCTGGTGCTGAAGGCCTTCGTCGCCTGTGTCATCGGCGGCTTCGGCTCACTGGCGGGTGCTGCCGCCGGCGGCATGTTGCTCGGCTTCATCGAGGTCGGCCTGCTGGTGGCGCTGCCGCAGGAATATGGGGGCTTCAAGGACGCGCTGACCTACGTGATCATCGTCGCCCTGCTTGTCTACCGGCCGGAAGGCCTGCTCGGCCAGCGCATCGAGCTGGGCGACAAGGAGATCTGAGGTGACCCAGAGCGCAGAGACCATGCTTTCGCGTCCGTCGGGCGAAACCACGCAATCCGGCCACGCCATGTTGCGCCGCTCGCTGGCCGGCGGTCTCGTCACCGCCCTGCCGGTCGTGGTGATCGGTCTTGCCGTGCTTGGCCTGGCGCCGGCCTACTACACCCATCTGGCGCTGGCCGCCTTCGTCAACCTGATCGTCGTCGTCGGTCTGCAGGTCTTCATGGGCAACAGCAACATCGCCAATCTCGGCCACAGCGCCTTTGTCGGCATCGGGGCCTATGGCGTCGCCATCCTGTCGACGCCGCTGGCGATGAAGAAATTGTCGATCCCCAACGCGCCGTTCGGACTGGCCCTCGTCGAACTCAACCCGCTGCTTGCCGCCGTGCTGGCCTTGCTGGCCGTCGGCATTCTTGCGGCAATCAGCGGCAAGATCATCAGCCGGCTTTCCGGCGTCGCCGCCACCATCGTCAGCCTGGCGCTACTGATCATCGTGCATTCGGTGTTTTTGAACTGGACCGACTTGTTCAAGGGTAACCAGGCGTTTTTCGGCATTCCGAAAGTGGTCGACCTGCCGGCGATGCTGGTGGCATCGGTGGTCGTCATCGTCATCGCCCGCCTTTTCAAGGACAGCCGCTGGGGCCTGCAGCTGAGGGCCAGCGCCCAGAGCCCGCAGGCGGCCGCCGCCTTCGGTGTCGATGCCAGGCGCCTGCGCCTCGGCGCATGGGTTCTTTCGGCGCTGATCTGCGGGCTTGCCGGCGTGCTGTTCGCCTATTTCGCCGGCACGATCAGCCCGAAACTGTTCTACTTCCAGCAGATCTTCATGACGCTGGCCATGCTGATCCTGGGCGGCATGGCGACGGTGACGGGCGCGGTGACCGGCGTCATCGTGCTTTCGATCGGCCTCGAATTCATCCGCAGCATCGAATCCGGCGTCACCATCGCCGGTGTCCAGCTGCCGCAGCTGCTCGGCCTGTCCGGCGTGGCACTGGGTGTGGTCATCGTGCTTTGCATGGCGTTCCGCCCCGGCGGCATCAGCGGGCGGCTTGAGCTCGACGAGCAGCTCTACAGGCTTTTCAGGCGCAATCCCCGCTAGGCGGCGCCGACATTTTTCAGGGTGGAGGATATACGGTGGAGTTTCAGGACAAGGTTGCCGACTACGGGCCGAAACTCGAGGCGTTGCAGCGCAAGCTGGCATTGGACGGCGTCGAGTTCATCCAGGTGCATACGGTCGACACCTCGGGCGCGTTCCGCTCGAAGATCACCCCCTTGAAGCTGTCGCCCTATGGCGAGGCGATCAACGCCATCCTTTATTGCGTCGCCCATGGCGACGGCCAGCCCATGGGCGACGTCGCCTTCGCCTCGCCGACGGCGAACGAGGAAAACGGCTTTCCCAACATCAAGGGCATCATCGACCCGGCAACCGTGGTGCAGCACGGCTGGAAACCAGAATACGCCTCGGCGATCACCTTTTCCTACATGCTGGACGGGGCGCCCTGCCCTTATGACCCGCGCGGCGTTCTGGCCCGCGTCGAACAGCGCGCCGCCGCGCTCGGCTACGAACCGCGTTTCGCGCTGGAATACGAATTCGGTATCTTCCACGCCGACCACGACCTGATGCGCGCCGGCCGCTATCGCGAATTGAAGCCATGGGGCCACTCGCTGACCAATTACGACCTGGTGCGCAGCGGCGAATATCAGGATTTCGCCGCCGAGCTGATCCGCCGCATGAAAAGCATCGGCATCGGCATCGCCTCGCTGGTCACCGAATACGGCTTTGGCATGTATGAATATGCGCTGACGCCGAAGACGGCGCTGCAGGCGGCGGACGACGCCATGCGCGCCAAGCTGCATCTGCGCGAGCTTTGCGCCGAACGCGGGCTGGTCGCCACCTTCATGACCCGCTTCCAGCCGCCCGGCAAGGAAAGCGCCTGCGGCGCCCACCATCATGTCAGCCTGTGGAAAGACGGCCAGCCGGCCTTCGCCGCCGGCCCCAACCGGCTGACGCCGGTCGCCGAGAAATTCCTGGCCGGCGTGCTGAACCGCATGCAGGAAACACACCTGCTGTTTCGGCCGACCGTCAATTCCTACCGCCGCTTCGATCGCGGCGCCTGGTCACCGGAGGACGTCGCCTGGGGCTTTGAGAACCGCACCGCGCCGATCCGGGCCATCACCACGCCCAATGACGGGGCATGCCGCTTCGAGCATCGCGCGCCCGGCGCCGACATCAACCCGTATCTGTCGGTTGCCGCTATCCTGGCGGCCGGCTGCGAAGGCATTGAAAAAGACCTGCCGCTGGAAGCGCCGGTAAGCGGCGACCTGGCCAAGCTGGACAAGCCGAAGCTGCCGCGCACGCTGAACGCCTCGATCGACGCCTTCGCCAACTCGGACTTCTGCGCCGAAGCCTTTGGCGAGGCCTTCCGCGACAATTACGTGGAAAGCCGCCGCGCCGAACAGGCCGCCTTCGAGGCCTGGCAGGCCTCGCACATCACCGATTTCGAGTGGCAGCGCTATTTCGTCAATTGACGCGCGATGAAGGAACTGCCCCGCCGAAGCGGGGCGGCGAACCCGCGATCAGTTGTTCGCGGGATGCGTCTCGGCTTCGTAGCAGAGCCTGAATATCCGCCACAGCGCGATCAGCGCCGGCGGCGCCATGATGGCGGCGAGCACCAGTTGCGGTGTTAGCCCGAGGCCGAGGATCGCCGACACCAGCCAGTGGATGGTGCCCAGCACGATGAGCAGCTTGGTGGACAGGAACAGCGCGGCGGCAGCCACGCCGAAGAGCGTATAGGCAGTCAACTTGGATTGCATCGGAAAATGCCCAAAAGGCGCTGCCGATACCGGCAGCGCGAACAAGGATCAGGGTTGAGGACAAAAGGCCTTGGCGGCCGCTCAGGCGGCCCGCGGCGGCGCCCTGATGCGGGCATGCGTCGAACTTTGCGCGGCACCCGGTGCTGAAATTTCGGCAATGGTCGAGCTATAGGGTGCCGGCAGCAGCAACACCGGCGCGTCGGGCACGACGGCATCGAAGGATTGCGGGGCCAGCCCATGCGGGCGTGAGGCGCGCGCGCCGGTCCAGGCCGGCGCATCGGCCTTGCCGGCAATGACGGCCTTCAGATCGGCACTGGGCGCCGATAGTTGAGCCTCGCCAACGCCGATGTCGAAGCGAGCAGGCGCCGGGCGCTCCAGGAGCAGCAGCGCCAGCAACAGGCAAAGCAGCCGTCCGAAATGGACGGCAAAACCGCTCGCGCTGTCCGGCCTTGTCAACATGGGATCATCGGTAGGCCAGGCAGCCGGCCGGTGCAAGCACGCATGGCTCCGACAAGAGAGCGCCGCCCGAAATAGTGCCGGTTTCAGGCATTGCGCGTTTGTTGGAAAAAGGCGGCGCGGCGGCCATCGTCGTCACGGCGATGACGCCAACGGGACGGTGCGGACCGCGACCAGAACGGGCGGCGCGCCGGATTTCAGGTGCTGACGCCGAGCTCGACCAGCCGCTCGACGCAGGATTCCTCGGCCTGGTCGAGTTCGGCCAGCGTCTCCTCGAGGTCGCGGCGCTTCTGGCGCAGGTCGTCGCGCTTTTCCTCGATGCGCTTGATCATCAGCTTCAGCTGGCCGACCTCGCCCGGCGGCTCCTTGTACATCTGGATGATCTCGCGGATCTCGGCGATCGCGAAGCCCAGCCGCTTGCCGCGCAGGATCTGGCGGACAAGATGCCGGTCGGAGGGGCGGAACAGCCGCGTGCGGCCGCGCCGAACCGGCGCAACCAGCCCTTCATCCTCATAAAAACGCAAGGTACGCGTCGAGATGTCGAACTCGCGCGTCAGCTCGGTGATCGTGTAATATTCCCGCATGGTCACTCCGGGCACAGGGGGCGAGATACGCCGTTGTCCGTCGTGCCGCCGCTTCACGGCTCATATCGCCAGAATCGAACAGCATGCGGGTCGACGGCAAGCTTCGCACGGCATTTACGTAAAAGTCAATTGTGGGCAAAATCACCAATTGTTTTCAAAGACGCGGGCGATTTCCAGCTAGCCCCCGCCCAGATGCAGCCACCAGGTGGCGAAGGAGAGAAAGGCCAGGAAGCCGATGACGTCGGTGATCATGGTGGTGAAGATCGACGAGGAAATGGCGGGATCGGCGCCCAGCTTGTCAAGAAACAGCGGAATCAGGATGCCGCCCAGCGAAGCCGCCAGCATGTTGACGATCATGGCGGCGGCGATGACCAAGCCGAGATCGATGTTGTGGAACCAGAGACCGGCCACCAGCCCGAGCAGCGTGGCGATGATGGCGCCGTTGAGCAAGCCGACCAGCACCTCGCGGCGGATGACGCGTCCGGCATTGTAGATATCGAGGTCGCGCGTGGCGAGCGCCCGCACCGTCACCGTCATGGTCTGGGTGCCGGCATTGCCGCCGAGCGAAGCGACGATCGGCATCAGCGCGGCAAGCGCCACCATCTCCTCGATGGTGGCGCCGAACAGGCTGATCACCGAGGCTGACAGGAAGGCCGTGCACAAATTGACCAGGAGCCACGGCACGCGCGAACGCGAGGTGGCGGCTACCGTGTCGGAGAGCTCCTCGTCACCGACGCCGCCCATGCGCAGGAGATCTTCCTCCGCCTCCTGCTGGATGACGTCGACGACGTCGTCGATGGTGAGCACGCCGACCAGCCGCTCGTTCTCGTCGACCACGGCGGCCGACAAAAGATCGTATTGCTCGAATTCGCGTGCCGCCTCCTCCTGGTCCATCGTCGCCGGAATGGCGTGGCGGGTCTCGTGCATGATCTCCTCGACCTTCACCGCGCGCTTGGCGCGCAGCACCTGGTCGAGGCCGATGGCGCCGAGCAGCTTGAAGGTGGGGTCGATGACGAAGATTTCGGAAAACCGGTCCGGCAGGTCGGTGTCGTCGCGCATGTAGTCGATGGTCTGGCCGACCGTCCAGAACGGCGGCACGGCAACGAACTCGGTCTGCATGCGCCGCCCGGCGCTTTCTTCCGGATAGTCGAGCGCGCGCCTCAGCCTGATGCGCTCGGTGAACGGCAGCTGCGAAAGGATCTCGTCCTGGTCCTCCTGGTCGAGGTCTTCCAGGATGTAGACGGCGTCGTCGGAATCGAGCTCCTGCACCGCCTGCGCGATCTGCGCGTTGGGCAGGTTGTCGACGATGTCGAGGCGGATCGCCTCGTCGACCTCGGTCAGCGCCGAAAAGTCGAAATCGGTGCCGAGCAGATCGACCAACGCCCGGCGCTGGTCGGGCAGCAGCGCCTCCAGCAGGTCGCCGAGCTCCGACTGGTGCAGGTCGCCGACTTCGTGTTTCAAGGTCAGCGTGTCGCGGTCGGCGATGGCGGCGCCGATATGGGCGACGAAAGCCGCGCGAATGACGCCGTCCTCGCCGTAGATGTCGGCGTGGAACTGGTCGTCCTGATGCTGCCCCTCAACCTGCATGATGTCCCCAGCGACGCTTTTCCGGGAAAGGATCAGCGTCCGGTTTAGAGCAAGACGATGCCGGATTGAAGCGGCGCGACTGCCGGAAAACGGCCCTGTTCCCAGCTTACGCAACGGCCGCCACGGGCCATATGCAAAGTCTGTTGCGGAACGTGCGATTATTGCCGCTTATGGCCTTGTTTCGCCGGAAACGATTTGCTACACGCCGCGAGCCGGTGCATTCCGGCTCCTACCACGGGCGGTCGTGGCGGAATTGGTAGACGCGCAGCGTTGAGGTCGCTGTGGGGCAACCCGTGGAAGTTCGAGTCTTCTCGACCGCACCATTCACCATCAGAAAACCCAGTATTTCCATGGCTTTCGGGCCATTTGTGTCCCACATTAAGACCATGCCTGGGACACATTTACTCGTTCCATAGCCTTCAGAGCGAGCAGCGGCGACGGTCGCTGTACGCCTCGTATGGCGGCTGGGACAATGGCCGGAACTGGACGTTGCCGTCGATTGCCGCCATATGATGGGCAGTCTTTCGAGAACATGATGACCGAACGCAGCCAGATAGCCACGACGTTCCTGCCCTTTGCCGGCTCCGCGCCGGTGGAATGGCGCATCGAACCCGGCCTCACCGCCTATCCCGACGCCCTGGCTTTCATGGAAGCGCGCGCCGAGACGATCCGGGCCGGCACCGCCGGCGAGATGGTGTGGCTGGTGGAACATCCGCCGCTCTACACCGCCGGCACCAGCGCGCAGGCGGCGGACCTAATCGACCCCGACCGCTTTCCCGTCTTCAACGCAGGGCGCGGCGGCGAATACACCTATCACGGCCCCGGCCAGCGCGTGGCCTATGTCATGCTCGACCTGAAGCGGCGGCGCGAGGATGTGCGCGCCTTCGTGGCCGCGCTCGAACAATGGATCATCCGCACCCTCGCCGCCTTCAACGTGAAGGGCGAGCGGCGCGAGGACCGCGTCGGGGTGTGGGTGGTGCGGCCGGACCGGCCCGCCCTGCCCGACGGCACGCCGGCCGAGGACAAGATCGCCGCCATCGGTATCCGCCTGCGCAAGTGGGTTTCCTTCCACGGCATCGCCATCAATGTCGAACCAGACCTCGCCCATTTCGGCGGCATCGTGCCGTGCGGCGTTTCCGACCACGGCGTCACTTCGCTGGTCGATCTCGGCCTGCCGGTGACCATGGCCGACCTCGACGTCGCGCTGAAGGCCGGTTTCGAGACCGTGTTCGGCCCTGCCGAGGCGGCCGAAGCCGAGCCGCAGCGCAAGGCCGGCTGAGCCAGCCCTACCCTCGCAGCATCCGTTTGATGGCTCGCAGGCCAGCACAGGGTGCTTGTTGCGACCGCAGCCTGTTGGCATGAGCCAGACGCAACTACTGCATCGGCCAGAAAATCGGAATCGATTTTCGGTAGGCCGATGCAGCAGAGTCAAAGTATTAGAGCGTCCTTTGCGCGTCCAATTGGACGCGCGGCGCTCTAGTCGACGCTCCGTGCCGAAGCTCTCACACGTCTGGCTCTGAGGGAGTTTCGCCTGCTGCCCGTACCGGTCCGGGCGTGTCGGCGATCTTGTCTTTCGCGGTCGGCAGCATCGCCGACCCGGTTCTTCACGCATGTCGCGGCCAGTTGGCCGCGACGCCTTCATCACATCGCACCGATCCACATTGCCATCGAAACGAGGAAGGCGCTCATGCACACAAGAGAGACGACATCCTGGATCAAATCAGTCATGGCTGGCTCCTGTTGTTAATATGTACGTAATTTGTTCTAATTTTGTTCCAAAGTCAACGCAGGAGAACGGCATGCCGGCCGATTCCGGATGGCCTCGAAAGGCAGGGTTAAGGAAAGGTTGATGTCGCCGGCCGCCGGTAACTTATCCCTGCTTTCCACCGGGGATGCCGGTGCACCGGGAAGCGAGCCCGACATCGCCCCTTCCGCCTCGCAGCGGAAGGGGCGGCGTGCACCGGGCAATTGTTGGCCGGAAGGGACCAGCTCCTGCCAACAGCGCGGCTATGCCGCGACCCGGGTGCAGGCTAGCGCCAGCAGGACAGGCCGTAGCGGCTGCCGTTCCATGTGGTCCAGCCACTCGAGCGCCCGCCAACCGGCTTGCGCAGAAACCAGCGATTGCCGTCGGCATGCCGGAAGTACACACCGCCGCCATCGCTGGGACGCGGATTGGTCAGCGGCACCCAGCGTGAACCGTTGTCGGAGAACGACCCCTTCCAGCGCACGCCGGAAGTGGAAGTGCAGACATCGCCGTCGCAGTTGGTCTGGGAATCGTCGACCACCACCCATTTCATCCGGGCTGGGCGGCCGTCGATGTTGCAGGACCAGTTGCCGCCCCACCAGCCAATGGCCTGGCTGGCGACGGCTGGTGCCGTGAGTGCTAGGCTCAATGTGGCGGCGCAGGCAGCGCCGAGAAGCGCTTTTGCCAATGTGGATGTCGATAGAGGATGCACGTCGTGCGGCACATGCGCCGCGGCCTTGTCGCGAGAAAGCATGACAGTTTCCCCCTTCAGGTTTCGTCGCAACGACGAACCTAGGAGAGACCTGCGTTGCGGTCTGTAACGGCGATCACATTGTCCGCAATGCCGGCGGAAACCAGCCGGCGGGCTTCAGCAGCCGGTTCTAAAGCGGCACCACCTTGCCTTCATTGAGCGTCACCCGGCGATCCATGCGGCCGGCAAGCTCGTGGTTGTGGGTGGCGATCAGCGCTGCCAGGCCGGACTGCCTGACCAGCGCTTCCAAGGCGTCGAAGACATAGGAAGCGGTGACCGGATCGAGATTGCCGGTCGGCTCGTCGGCCAGGAGCACCAGCGGCGCATTGGCGACGGCGCGCGCGATCGCCACGCGCTGCTGTTCGCCGCCGGACAGTTCCGAGGGCCGGTGCTGGGCGCGTTTGCCGATCTGCATGTAGTCGAGCAGCTGGGCGGCGCGCTTGGCCGCCTCCGGTTTCGACAGGCCGCGAATGAGCTGCGGCATCATGATGTTTTCCAGCGCCGAGAATTCCGGCAGCAGGTGGTGAAACTGGTAGACGAAGCCGATGTCGTTGCGGCGGATCGCGGTGCGCTCGTCGTCGGAGAGCCGCCCGCAGGCCTTGCCCGACAGGATGACGTCGCCGCCATCCGGCCGTTCGAGCAGGCCGGCCGTATGCAGGAGCGTCGACTTGCCGGTGCCTGACGGCGCCACCAGCGCCACCATCTCGCCCCGGTGCAGCGTAAACTCCGCGCCGTTGAGGATGGTGAGCTTGCGCGGCCCCTGCACATAGTGCCGTTCGACACTCTTCAGTTCCAGCACTGCCGCGGCCATTATTCGTACCTCAGCGCTTCGACCGGATCGAGCCGGGCCGCCCGCCAGGCCGGGAACAGCGTGGCGATGAACGACAGCACAAGCGCCATGACAACGACCGAGACCGTCTCGCTTGCATCCATCTTGGCCGGTAACTGGCTGAGGAAATAGAGCTCGGGATTGAACAGCACCGTGCCTGACAGCCAGGAGAAGAACTCGCGGATACGCTCGACATTGAGGCAGATGACGACGCCCAGCAGCACCCCGGCAAGGGTGCCGACCACGCCGATCGCCGCCCCCGTCATCAGGAAGATGCGCAGGATGGCACCACGCGTCGCGCCCATGGTGCGCAGGATGGCGATATCGTGCCCCTTGTCCTTCACCAGCATGACAAGGCCGGAAATGATGTTGAGCGCCGCCACAAGGACGATCAGCGTCAGGATCATGAACATGACGTTGCGCTCGACCTGCAGCGCCGAGAAGAAGGTCTGGTTCCGCTGGCGCCAGTCGGTCATGTAGATTTGCCGCTGCGCCGCCTCCTCCACCTTGGGTTTCAGCGCCTCGACATTGTCGGGATTGTCGAGATAGACCTCGAGGCTCTGCGCCTTGCCTTCAGAGTTGAAATACATCTGGGCTTCGGAGAACGGCATGTAGACGATCGAGGTGTCGTATTCCGACATGCCGACCTCGAAGATCGCCGTCACCGGATAGCCTTTTAGGCGCGGCGTCGTGCCGAGCGGGCTGACGTCGCCTTCGGGCGAGATCAACGTGATGGTGTCGCCGAGCGCCAGGCCGAGATTATCGGCCATACGCCGGCCGATCGCCACGCCGCCGGCGGTGTCGAAGGCAACGATCGAGCCCTGCTTGATGTTGTTGGCGACCAGCGTGACCTTGCCGAGATCCTCGCCGCGGATGCCGCGCACCAGCGCGCCGCCGCCCGAACCGACATTGCCCTGCGCCAGCACCTGGCCCTCGACTAGCGGGATCGCGTATTTGACGCCGGGTACGCCGTTGATGCGCTTGGCGAGCTCGGCATAGTCCTCCAGCGGCATATCCACCGGCGTGATGATGAGATGGCCGTTGATGCCCAGAATGCGCGACAGAAGCTCGGCGCGGAAACCGTTCATCACCGCCATGACGACGATCAGCGTCGCCACGCCCAGCATGATGCCGAGGAAGGAGATCGAGGCGATCACCGAGATCACCGTTTCCTTGCGCCGCGAGCGCAGGTAGCGCCAAGCCACCATGCGCTCGAAACCGGAGAAAGGTCCGGCGCTCGCCGCCTTGACCGCCGCGCTCTCGCTCATCCGGCAACACCCAGGCGCTTGAGGGCGGCAGCCAGCGGCAGCGTCTCGCGCTCGCCGCTCTTGCGGTTCTTGATCTCGACCTCGCCGGCGGCGACGCCGCGCGGCCCGACGATGAGCTGCCACGGCAAGCCGATCAGGTCGGCGGTGGCGAATTTGCCGCCCGGTCGCTGGTCTGTGTCGTCATAAAGCACGTCCTTGCCGGCGGCGGTCAGCGCTGCGTAGAGCTCGTCGCAGACGCGGTCGCAATCGGCATCGCCCGCCTTCATGTTGATCAGGCCGATGTCGAACGGCGCCACGCTTTCCGGCCAGATGATGCCGGCCTCGTCGTGGCTGGCCTCGATGATGGCGGCGATGAGGCGCGTCGGGCCGATGCCGTAGGAGCCCATGGAGACGTTGTGCTCCTTGCCATCGGGGCCCTGCACCTTGGCACCCATCGGCTTGGAATATTTGTCGCCGAAGTGGAAGATGTGGCCAACCTCGATGCCGCGCGCCGAGAGGCGCTCGCCGTCGGCGATCTTGTCCCAGGCGGCCTCGTCATGCATCTCGTCGGTCGCCGCGTAGGGCGTCGTCCATTCCTGCACGATGCCGGCGATTTCGGCATCGTTGCCATAATTGACGCCCTCGCCGGGCACGGGCAGCGACAGGAAGTCCTTGTGGCAGAACACCTGGCTCTCGCCGGTTTCGGCCAGGATGATGAACTCATGGCTGAGGTCGCCGCCGATCGGGCCGGTATCGGCGCGCATCGGGATCGCCTTCAGGCCCATGCGAGTGAAGGTGCGCAGATAGGACACGAACATCCGGTAGTAGGCCGCCTTGGCGCCCTCATAGTTGAGGTCGAACGTGTAAGCGTCCTTCATCAGGAATTCACGGCCGCGCATGACGCCGAAACGAGGACGCACCTCGTCGCGGAACTTCCACTGGATGTGATAGAGGTTGAGCGGCAGGTCCTTGTAGGACTTGACGTAGGAGCGGAAAACCTCCGTCACCATTTCCTCGTTGGTCGGCCCGTAGAGCAGCTCGCGGTCCTGGCGGTCCTTGATGCGCAGCATCTCCTTGCCATAGGCGTCGTAGCGACCGCTTTCGCGCCACAGCTCGGCCGACTGGATGGTCGGCATCAGGATTTCCAGCGCGCCGGCGCGATTCTGCTCCTCGCGGATGATCGCGCAGACCTTGTCCAGGACGCGCTTGCCGAGTGGCAGCATGGTGAAAGAGCCCTGTCCCTGCTGCCGGATCATGCCGGCGCGCAGCATCAGGCGATGCGAGACGATTTCGGCCTCGCGGGGGTTCTCTTTCAGGATGGGCAGGAAGTAGCGCGACAACCGCATGGATGGGTCCGTAAGTGAGGAAGGCCGCGCCGGAATCGGTGCGCGGCGGGCTTCAATGCAAGGGCTTCATAGCCATTTCATGGCGGAATGGAAACCCGCGCGGCCCGTGGCAATATCGCGCCGGGAACGGCTGAGGGTTTGCTAGGCGAGGAACGCCGTTTTATTGTGCAATGCAGCACATGAAACAGGCTTCCGATGAAAAATTTCCCGTGACATTTTCATCGGCGCCAGTCTAAAGTAATTGAATAACCGAGAGGACGGAGCGAAATCTGTTCTCCTGCGCGGTCAAAGTCTTGGGAGGATGCGATCTAGGCGCGGTAACTCGCAGCCGCCGGAAACGGAAAGCAGATCGGACGCGTTAAAATTGCAAGGCCTCGTGCCTTGCATTTTTTTTGGGCAATCAACAAATTGCATGTGCCGGCTGATGCACACTATCAAGCCGGCTCAAGACTATTGGTGACGCGCTGCGATCGTTTTCCGAAGCTGTGCGGCGTTCTCCCCGTCTCTCTCGTCTCGGTCTTCCACTGCCCATCTCGCCTGAAGCGTGGCCTCCTCGCCGCTGCTTCAGGCGCTTGCACACCGAGGTGTAGGCGATCGCGGCGCGACGCACTGTGAACGGCTTCACACTTGTTCGTGATCGTCGTGGGAAGGCAGACGCCAATTTTCCGCTGCATCGCAGCAAAACGAGCGTTTGGCACCGGCGGCGGCCTGGAAATTAAGGCAGGCCGCTAGGTGAAGCTGGGCAGGATCTGCGGGATGTCGTCGACCGTGTAGCCGAGCCCGGCGGTGACGCCATAATAGGTGGCGAGCACGATGAACGCCCACACCGTCGTCCACAGCAGGATGTAGAAATAGCGCGGCCGCTTCGGCGCGCTGGCGGTGGTGCCCAGCACCACCTCCTCCTGCTCGTCCTGCCGGCGGAAGGAGAAGGGCAGAATGGCGAACAGCGTGATCCACCACACCACGAAATAGACCGCGACCATCGAGATCCAGTCCCAGGCGGTAAAGCTTCCTCCGGTCATGACTGCTCCAACTCCACAAGCGTGCCGGAAAAATCCTTCGGATGCAGGAACAGCACCGGCTTGCCGTGCGCGCCGATCTTAGGGGTTCCATCGCCCAACACGCGCGCGCCCGACGCCTTCAGGCGATCGCGCGCGGCGAGGATGTCATCCACCTCATAGCATATATGATGCATGCCGCCCGACGGGTTTTTTTCCAGGAAGGCTGCAATGGGCGATGCCTCGCCCAGCGGCTCAAGCAACTCCACCTTGGTGTTACCGAGATCTATGAACACCACCGTCACCCCATGCTCCGGCAGCGCCTGCGGCGCCGTCACCCTGGCACCGAGAGTGTCGCGATAGGTGGCCGCCGCCGCACCGAGATCGGGCACGGCAATGGCGACATGATTGAGACGTCCAAGCATGGAAACTCCACGGCAGTCGGCAGTCGGCAGTCGGCAGTCGGGACGGAATGCAATTTGCCTGACAGTAGCAAGCAACCTTCAATGTCGACTGCCGATCGCCTACTGCCTACTCCCTTTTCACCGCGTCACAAACACCGTCACCAGCGGCTTCTTGCCCCAGGTCTCGTTGGCGGCGGCGCGTACGGAGCGGCGAACGGACTCCTGAACCAGGTCCAGATCCTTTCGGCGCTGGCGCGGTATGGAGTCCACCGCACCAACTGCCGCATCGAGCATGATGTCCTCGAGCAACTCGCCCGAGGCATCCGCCTCAGCGACGCCGATGGCGACGAGATCGGGGTCGCCGGCGAGTTCATATTTGTCGTCGAGCACGACATTGACCGCGACATGGCCGGCGAAGGACAGTTTGCGACGGTCCTTGATGCCCATCGCCTCGTCGCTGCCAACCAGCTTGCCGTCCTTGTAGACCCGGCCGAACGGCACCTGGTCGACGATTTCGGCCGCCCCCGGATAGAGCCTGAGCATATCGCCGTCACGCACCTGCGCCACCTGGCGGATACCGGACATCGACATCAGGGAACCCTGCGCCACCAGATGCGCAGCCTCGCCATGCACCGGCACGCCGATGGCCGGCCGCACCCATTCATACATGCGCTTCAGTTCGCTGCGGCGCGGATGGCCCGACACATGCACCAGCGCATCGCCATCCTCGATGATCTTCATGCCGAGATCGATCAGCCGGTTCTTGATCTCCAGGATCGCCTTCTCGTTGCCGGGAATGGTGCGGGAGGAGAAGATCACGGTGTCGCCGGCGGTGAGCGCCACCGACTTCATCTCGTCGCGCGACAGCTTGGCGAGCGCCGCCAGCGGTTCGCCCTGGCTGCCAGTGCAGATGACGACCAGGTTCTCGCGCGGAATGAAGCCGTAATCTTCCTCGGCGATGAATTCCGGCAGGCCGTCCATGTAACCGAGTTCACCCGCCACATCGATGGCGCGTTTCAGCGAACGGCCGAGCACCAGCACCTGGCGGCCGGCGTCGCGCGCAGCGCGCGCGATCGCCACGATGCGCCCGACATTGGAGGAGAAGGTGGACACGGCGACGCGGCCCTTGGCCTCCTCGATCAGCTTTTTCAGGCTTTCGCCGACAGCCTGCTCGGAAGGCGAATCCCCTTCCCTCAGCGCATTGGTGGAATCGCAGACCAGCGCCAGCACGCCCTTGTCGCCATAGGCGCGGAAACGCGCCTCGTCGGTCATCGGGCCGATGGACGGCGCCGGATCGATCTTCCAGTCACCGGTGTGGATGACGGTGCCGACCGGCGTGGTGATGGCCAGCGACATCGGCTCGGGGATGGAATGGGCGACCGGGATCGCCTCGATCTCGAACGGACCGATCGTGAATTTCTCGCCGGCGCGGTAGATGGTGACCGGGATCTTCGGCGCGTTCTGCTCGCCCTGGCGCTTGGCCTCGAGCAGGCCGGCGCCGAACGGCGTCATCCACACCGGCGCCTTCAGCTTCGGCCAGATGTCGTGCAGCGCGCCGTAGTGGTCTTCATGGGCATGGGTGATGACGATGCCGCGCAGCTTGGCGAGCTTGTCCTCGATGAAGCGCGTGTCGGGCAGGATCAGGTCGACGCCGGGATGGGCGGCATCGGGAAAAGTGACGCCGACATCGATAATGATCCACTCGCGGTTGTTCGCCGGACCATAGCCGTAAAGGGCGAAGTTCATGCCGATTTCGCCAACGCCGCCCAGCGGCACGAATACGAGCTCGGCGTTGTCCGCTTTCGCCATCCAGTCTCTCCTTTTGCCACAATCCGGCGCGACCGCGCCGTGGCGGCCCTATTGTGCCCCGGCCGAAGCCACCGCGCCGAAATGCACGTCGCCGGCGGCGACCGTAATCATTTTGCCTGCACTATCGCGGATCACGAAACGGCAATCCTCGTCAATGGTCTCGAAGGTACCACGCACCACATTGCCGTCGATCCTGACGGCAACCTCGCCGCCAAGCCCCGCGGCGCGCCTGAGCCAGCGCTCGCGAATGGCGGTCAGCCCGCGTCCCTCGGCCCACAGGCCGGCGTTTTCGCTCCAGGCGTCCGACAGCGCCAGGAACAGTGTTTCGGCGTCGCAATTCGCCCCCAGCGCCTTCAACGAAGTGGCGGGGTAAGGCAGGTCTTCAGGATGGGCCACGACATTGACGCCGATGCCGACGGCCACGCCGAAACGGCCGCCGTCCAGCATCGCCGATTCCAGCAGGATGCCGGAGAGCTTCGCGCCGGAGGCCAGAACGTCGTTCGGCCATTTCAGCTCGAAACGGTTGCGCCCCGCGCCGGCTCCGTCGAGCCCGACCGCGATGCGCCCCTTGGGCACCACGGCGTCGAGCGCATCTGCCAGTGCCAGCCCGGCGACGAAGCCGAGCGTTGCCGCCATGCGCAGCTCGCCGGTGGTGACTACAAGCAGGGTCGCGGCAAGATTACCTTCCAGCGTCGCCCACACCCGGCCACGCCGGCCGCGCCCGCTTTCCTGTTTCTTGGAGACGATCCAGAGCTTGCCGGGATCGCCGGCGCGGGCACGATCCAGCGCCAGCGCGTTTGTGGAGCCGACGCTCTCATGCGCCTCGAGGCGAAAGCCTTGGGCTTCGACAGTGGGTGCGAGACGGAAGCTCACGACGAAAAAACCTCTTCTCCCCGTTCACAGGGAGAAGATGCCGACAGGCAGATGGGGAGCGGCGCAAACCCGACAAGGACGGCCTGCCCTTTTCCTACCGGACCCTTCGCAGGCTGAGGGCGTTCGAAGCTCGAAAGGCCAAGCAATTGGCTTTTCATGCGCTGCGCGCGCCGCTTCTCACCCATCAAAAGAACGTCTTTGCCGCAGCTTGCGCGTAGGTGCTAATCGGACCGCCGATCAGCACATAGAGCAGCACGAAGGCGCCGGAGAGGCCGAGCACCAGGCGAAGCTCGCCGGCCATCGGCTGGAAAGCGCCGACCGGCTCATCGAACCACATGAGCTTGATGATGCGCAGATAGTAGAACGCACCCACCACCGAGGCCAAGACGCCGATGATCGCCAGCGCGTAGAGATTGGCGTTGATGGCGGCCAGGAACACGTACCACTTCCCCCAGAAGCCGGCGAGCGGCGGAATACCGGCCAGCGAGAACATCAGAATGGTGAGGATGGTTGCCATCATCGGGTTGGTCGACGACAGGCCGGCCAGATCGCTGATCTGTTCGACATTCTGGTCGTTGCGGCGCATCGCCAGGATGAAGGCGAAGGTGCCCAGCGTCATCACCAGATAGATCAGCATGTAGATGACGACGCCGCGCACGCCGGCTTCGGAATTGGCAGCAAGGCCGACCAGCGCGTAACCCATATGGCCGATCGAGGAATAGGCCATCAGGCGCTTGATGTTGGTCTGGCCGATGGCCGCGAAGGCGCCCAGCGCCATCGAAGCGATGGAGATGAAGACGATGATCTGCTGCCAGTCCTTGGCGATCGGCTCGAACGCACCCATGGTGACGCGCACGACGAGTGCCATCGCCGCCATTTTCGGCGCCGCCGCCAGGAAGGCGGTGACCGGGGTCGGCGCGCCTTCATAGACATCCGGCGTCCACATGTGGAACGGCACGGCCGAGATCTTGAAGGCAAGGCCGGCCAGCACGAAGACCAGACCAAACACCAGGCCCAGCTGGCGTCCGCCATGGCTGAGCGCATTGGCGATCGCCTCGAAGCCGACATTGCCGGTGTAGCCGTAAACGAGCGAGATACCGTAGAGCAGCATGCCGGACGACAAAGCGCCGAGCACGAAATACTTCAGGCCTGCCTCGGTCGAGCGGACATTATCGCGGTTGATGGCGGCCAGCACATAGATCGCCAGCGATTGCAGCTCGAGGCCCAGATACAGCGCGATCATCCCGTTGGCCGAGATCATCAGCATCATGCCGAGCGTGCACAGAAGGATCAGCACCGGATATTCGAACTTGTCGAAGCGTTCGGCCTTGGCGAAGCGCACCGACATGATCAGCGTGACCGCCGAACCGACCAGCGACAACAGCTTCATGAAACGCGCGAAGGCATCCTGCACGAAGGCGCCACCATAGGCGTTGCCCTCGCCCGTGACGAACAGCATCCAGCCGCCGGCGACGATGAGGATGGCCACGGCGAGCCCGCTGATGGCGCCGCTCGACGCCTCGCGCGAATAGGCGCCCACCATCAGAAGGACCAGCGCGCCGATGGCGATGATCAGTTCCGGCGTCGAGAGCGAAAGGCTGGAGAGAAGATCCGGTGTCATGATGCTCTACTCAGTGCGCCGCCGCGGTCTGCGCGGAGCCGATGGATGCGGTGACGTTGGTGACGAGCGACTTGACCGAAGCGGCCGTCGCGTCGAAGACCGGCGCCGGGTAGACGCCGAAGAAGATGACCAGGATCACCAGCGGATAAAGGATCACCTTCTCGCGTGGCGACAGGTCGAGCATGCTCTTGAGGCTGTCCTTGGTCAGCGCGCCGAAGATGACGCGGCGGTAGAGCCACAGCGCATAGGCAGCCGACAGGATGACGCCCGTGGCGGCGAAGAACGCCACCCAGGTGTTCACCTTGAAGGCGCCAATCATGGTCAGGAATTCGCCGACAAAGCCTGAGGTGCCCGGCAGGCCGACATTGGCCATGGTGAAGATCAGGAACGCGGTGGCGTATTTCGGCATGTTGTTGACGAGGCCGCCATAGGCGGCGATCTCGCGGGTGTGCAGGCGGTCGTAGATGACGCCCACGCACAGGAACAGCGCGCCCGAGACCAGGCCGTGCGACAGCATCTGGAAGATGGCGCCCTGGATGCCTTCCTGGTTGAGGGCGAAGATGCCCATGGTGACGAAGCCCATATGCGCCACCGACGAATAAGCGATCAGCTTCTTGATGTCCTCCTGCATCAGCGCCACCAGCGAGGTGTAGATGATGGCGATGACCGAAAGCGTGAACACGAAGGGTGCGAAGAACTCGGACGCCAGCGGGAACATCGGCAGCGAGAAACGCAGGAAGCCGTAACCGCCCATCTTCAGGAGGATGGCGGCCAGGATGACGGAACCCGCTGTCGGCGCCTCGACGTGTGCGTCAGGCAACCAGGTGTGCACCGGCCACATCGGCATCTTCACCGCGAAGGAGGCGAAGAAGGCGAGCCATAGCCAAGTCTGCATGTTGGCTGGGAAGTTGTGTGTCAGCAGCGTCGGGATATCGGTGGTGCCCGCCTGCCAGAACATCGCCATGATGGCCAGAAGCATCAGCACCGAGCCGAGCAGCGTGTAGAGGAAGAACTTGAACGAGGCATATACGCGCCGCTTGCCGCCCCACACGCCGATGATGATGAACATCGGGATCAGGCCGGCCTCGAAGAAGACGTAGAACAGCACGATGTCCATTGCGCAGAACACGCCGACCATCAGCGTTTCCAGGATCAGGAACGCGATCATGTATTCCTTGACGCGCTTCTCCACCGAGGTCCACGACGCCAGGATGCAGAGCGGCATCAGGAAGGTCGTCAGGATGACGAACAGCATGGAAATGCCGTCGACGCCCATGTGGTAGGAGATGCCTGAATCCAGCCAGCCCATCTTTTCCACGAACTGGAAGCCGGTGCTCGACTTGTCGAAGTAGAACCAGATCGGCAGCGACACCAGGAAGGTGACGATCGTGGTCCACAGCGCGATGGCGCGCACGTTGCGGCGCCCCGCATCGCTGTCGTCACGAATGAACAGGATCAGCAGCGCGCCGACGAGCGGCAGGAAGGTGACCGTGGAGAGGATTGGCCAGGTCGACATCAGAGCATCATCCAGGTGACGAGTGCAGCAACGCCGATCAGCATGGCGAAGGCATAGTGATAGAGGTAGCCGGTCTGCAACTTGACCACGCGGTTGGTGACATCCACCACGCGGGCCGAGACGCCGTCGGGGCCGAGACCGTCGATGACGGCGCCGTCGCCCTTCTTCCACAGGAAGGTGCCGAGGCGCTTGGCCGGCCGCACGAACAGGAAGTCGTACAACTCGTCGAAGTACCACTTGTTGAGCAGGAAGGCATAGAGTCCGCGATGGCGCTGCGCCAGCGTCACCGGCATCTCGGGCGAAGAGATGTAGAACTTCCAGGAGACCAGGAAGCCGACCACCATGGCGACGAACGGCGCCAGCTTCACCCACACCGGCACGCCATGCATGTCGTGCAGGATATGGTTGTCGGGCAGCGTGAACAGCGAGCCCTTCCAGAATTCGGCATAGGCTTCGCCGATGAAGTAGTCGTGGAACAGGAAGCCAGCAGCCAGCGCGCCGGCCGCCAGGATGAACAGCGGCACTAGCATCACCGGCGGCGATTCATGGACATGGTGCATGACGTCGTGGCTGGCACGCGGCTTGCCGTGGAAGGTCATGAAGATCAGGCGCCAGGAGTAGAAAGAGGTGAAGCAGGCGGCGATCACCAGCAGCGCGAAAGCGAAGATCGCCATCGCATTGTGACCGACAAAGGCCGATTCGATGATGGCATCCTTGGAGAAGAAGCCGGCCGTGCCGATGACGGTCGCCGGGATGCCGACGCCGGTCAGCGCCAGCGTGCCGATCACCATCATCCAGTAGGTGGTGGGGATCAGCTTGCGGATGCCGCCCATCTTGCGCATGTCCTGCTCGTCCGACATCGCGTGGATGACCGAGCCGGAGCCCAGGAACAGCAGCGCCTTGAAGAAGGCGTGCGTGAACAGGTGGAAGATTGCCGCGCCATAGGCGCCAACACCGAGCGCCACGAACATGTAGCCGAGCTGTGAGCAGGTCGAATAGGCGATGACGCGCTTGATGTCGTTCTGCACCAGGCCGACGGTGGCCGCGAAGAAGGCGGTGATGGCGCCGACCAGCGTGACGACGGTAAGCGCGGTAGCCGACAGTTCGAACAGCGGCGACAGGCGCGCCAGCATGAACACGCCGGCGGTGACCATGGTGGCGGCATGGATCAGCGCCGAAACCGGCGTCGGGCCTTCCATGGCGTCCGGCAGCCAGGTGTGCAGCGGCACCTGCGCCGACTTGCCCATGGCGCCCATCAAGAGAAGCAGGCAGACGACGGTGAGCGCCGCACCCTTGTCCAGCGCATAGCCGAGGAAGGTCAGCACCGTTTCGCCATGCGCTGCAGCGGTGGCGGCGGCGTCATGGCCGGCCGGCGCGAAGGCGGCGGCATTGGCGAAGATGGTCGATAGGTTGACCGAGCCGAACAGCACATAGACGCCGAAGATGCCGAGCGCGAAACCGAAGTCGCCGACACGGTTGACGACGAACGCCTTGATGGCGGCGGCATTGGCCGACGGCTTCTTGTACCAGAAGCCGATCAGCAGATAGGACGCGAGACCAACGCCTTCCCAGCCGAAGAACATCTGGATCAAATTGTCCGACGTCACCAGCATCAGCATGGCGAAGGTGAACAACGAAAGGTAGGCGAAGAAGCGCGGCCGGTTCGGATCGTGGTGCATGTAGCCGATCGAATAGATGTGCACCAAGGCGGATACGGTGTTGACCACAACCAGCATGACGACAGTCAGCGTGTCGATCCGCAGCGCCCAGGCGGCGTCGACGCCGCCGGACTGAATCCAGCGCATGACCGGAACGGTGAAGGCTTCGCCCGAGCCCAGCGCGACCGTGAAGAAGGCCACCCAGGACAGAACCGCCGAGATCACCAGGAAACCAGAGGTGATGTATTCCGATGCCTTGGCGCCCAGCGAATTGCCGAACAGCCCGACGATCAGGAAGCCGATGAGGGGAAGAAAGACGATGGCTTGGTACATGATTGCCCCGTTAACCCTTCATCATGTTCACGTCTTCGACCGCGATCGAACCGCGGTTTCGGAAGAAGACGACCAGAATGGCAAGACCGATCGCCGCCTCGGCCGCCGCCACCGTCAACACGAACAGTGCGAAGACCTGGCCGACGAGGTCGCCCAGCGCCGCCGAGAAGGCGACGAAATTGATGTTCACCGCCAGCAGGATCAGTTCCACCGACATCAGGATGACGATGACGTTCTTGCGGTTCAGGAAAATGCCGAACACGCCGAGCGTGAACAGGATGGCCGAAAGGGTGAGGTAATGTCCGATGCCGACGGTCATCTCAGATACCCTTCCCCGTCTCGACTTTCTTGATTTCGATGGCGGTCGCCGGCGTGCGGGCGACCTGCTCCGCGATCGACTGCCGCTTGATGCCCGGCTTGTGGCGAAGCGTCAAAACGATCGCGCCGATCATGGCGACGAGCAGCACCAGGCCTGCGATCTCGAAGTAAAAGAGATAATTCGTATAGAGAATGTCGCCGAGTGCCGCCGTGTTGGTGCGGGTGGCAAGATCGGGCGTCTTCTGCGTGATGGTGGTGGCGAGCTGCGGCGCGAAGGTGTAGCCGCCCAGCACCACGATGAGCTCCGCCGCCAGGATCAGCCCGACGAGCGCGCCGATCGGCGCATATTGCAAGGCACCGCTTTTCAGTTCCGCGAAGTCGACGTCGAGCATCATGACGACGAACAGGAACAGCACCATGACCGCGCCGACATAGACGACCAGCAGGATCATCGCCAGGAACTCGGCGCCGGTGAGCAGGAACAGCCCAGCCGCGTTGAAGAACGTGAGGATGAGGAACAGCACCGAATGCACGGGGTTGCGCGACGAGATGACCATGAAGGCCGACGCCACAGCGATAAAGGCGAAGAGGTAGAAGAAGGCCGCCTCTAGTCCGTTCAGCATAGGGGTTCCCCCAGGTTCCTGTTGGGCAAGGCTGGCGCCCTGCTCCATTCTTTTCGGCCTCGCCCCGCCTCCGGTTGCGAAACCGCGTTGTCCTTAGACGAGCCGTTGCGGCGCGTCCATCTTTCAAAACTCACCGGTAAGGTGCGTCCAGTTCCATGTTGCGCGCGATCTCGCGCTCCCAACGGTCGCCGTTGGCGAGCAGCTTTTCCTTGTCGTAATAAAGCTCCTCGCGCGTCTCGGTCGCGAACTCGAAATTCGGCCCCTCGACGATGGCGTCCACCGGGCAGGCTTCCTGGCAGAAGCCGCAATAGATGCACTTCACCATGTCGATGTCGTAGCGCACGGTGCGGCGGGTGCCGTCATTGCGCCGCGGACCGGCCTCGATGGTGATGGCCTGCGCCGGGCAGATCGCTTCGCACAGCTTGCAGGCGATGCAGCGTTCCTCGCCGTTCGGATAACGCCGCAGCGCATGCTCGCCACGGAAGCGCGGGCTGATCGGCCCCTTCTCGTGCGGGTAGTTGATCGTCTCCTTCGGCGACACGAACTGGCGCATCGACAGGAAGAAGGCGCCGACGAAGTCCTTCAGAAGCAGTGCCTTGGCGGCCTGAGCAAGAGCGGACATGTTCCTATTCGCCTCCAAATAATGCCGGTCCGCCCTGCCAACCGATGAACACACCGCCGAGCGCGGCCAAGGCCGGTAGGATCCAGAAGTAGCGACGGAGCTGCTGTGCAGAAAGCCCGTGATTCATTCCTACATTCTCAAGCCACGTGGTTTTATGGAGCACCAACCAGATCAACAAAATTCCCAGTTCCAACCAGAAAACGGCAACGATCGCACCCAAAACATTCGGGGACATCACGCCCCCCCCGTGAGTTTCAGGAACGCGGCAGTCGCCACCACCATGAACAGCGAGATCGGCAGGAACACCTTCCAGCCCAGACGCATCAGCTGGTCGTAGCGGTAGCGCGGCACGAATGCCTTCACCATGGAGATGAAGAAGAACATCAGGCAGACCTTGAGGACGAACCAGATCACGCCCGGCACCCAGGTGAAGGGTGCGAAGTCGAACGGCGGCAGCCATCCGCCCAGGAACAGGATGGTGGCCAGCGCGCACATCAGCACGATGGCGACATACTCGCCCAGGAAGAACAGCAGGAACGGCGTCGACGAATATTCGACCATGTGGCCGGCGACGAGTTCCGATTCCGCCTCGACCAGGTCGAAGGGCGGCCTGTTCGTCTCGGCCAGCGCCGAAATGAAGAAGATCACGAACATCGGGAACAGTGCCAGCCAGTTCCAGTCGAGGAAGGTGTTGGGCAGGCCCAGACGGGTGCCGAGGCCATCATGTTGCGACAACACGATGTCGGTGAGGTTCAGCGAGCCGACGGTGAGCAGCACTGTGACGATGACGAAGCCGATGGAGACCTCGTAGGACACCATCTGCGCCGCCGAGCGCAACGCGCCGAGGAACGGGTATTTCGAGTTCGACGCCCAGCCGCCCATGATCACGCCATAGACTTCGAGCGAGGAGATGGCGAAGACGTAGAGGATGCCGACATTGATGTTGGCGATCGCCCAGCCATTGTTGACCGGGATCACCGCCCAGGCGGCGATGGCAAGCACCGCCGAGACCAGCGGAGCGAGCAGGAACACGCCCTTGTTGGCGCCGGACGGAATGATCGGTTCCTTGAAAACGAACTTGAACAGGTCGGCGAAGGCCTGCAGCGTGCCCCACGGACCGACGACGTTCGGGCCGCGACGCAGCTGCACCGCCGCCCAGATCTTGCGGTCGGCATAAAGGATGTAGGCCACGAAGATCAGAAGCACGACGATCAGCACGACCGACTTCAAGAGGATCAGCAGCGCCGGCAGCACGTAGAAGGAGAAGAAGCTGTCCATGGTTTATTCCGCTGCCTGCCTGAAGCCGTTCTTCGCGAGCGCCGAGCATTCGGCCATGACCGCGGAGGCCCGCGCGATCGGGTTCGTCATGTAGAAGTCCTTCACCGGCGAGGTGAAGGCCGCCTTGTTGAGGCGGCCGCCGAGCTTTGCCACCTTGGTGACGTCGCCCGCTTCGCCTGCCGCGATCTGGTCGACGCGGGCAAGGTGCGGATGCTCGCCATAGAGCTTCTGCCGGAGCTGCGCCAGCGAATCGAACGGCAGCTTCTTGCCCAACACGTCCGACAATGCGCGCAGGATCGCCCAGTCCTCGCGGGCATCGCCCGGCGCGAAACCGGCGCGGTTGGTCTGCTGCACCCGGCCTTCGGTGTTGACGTAGGTGCCCGACTTTTCAGTGTAGGCCGCCGCCGGCAAGATGACATCGGCGCGGTGGGCGCCGGCATCGCCATGCGTGCCAATATAGACGACGAAACCGGAAGCCTTCGCCAGATCGAGTTCGTCGGCGCCGAGCAGAAACAGCACTTCGCTGTCGCTCAAGATGCCGGCGGTGTCCTTGCCGCCCTCGCCCGGCACGAAGCCGATGTCGAGGCCGCCGACGCGGGCAGCCGCGGTGTGCAGCACCGCAAAGCCGTTCCAGCCATCCTTCACGGCACCGACAGCCTGCGCCAGCTTGGCCGCCTGGCCGAGCACGGCAGCGCCATCCGAACGCGACAGCGCACCCTGGCCGACGATGATGAGCGGGTGTTCGGCCTTCTTCAGCGCCTGGAAGAATTTGCCATTGCCCTCGGCCAGATCCTTCAGCGTGTCTGGACCGGCGCCCAGCGCCTCATAGTCGTAGCGTGTGTCGCCGACCTCGCCGATCACGCCGACCGGCATATTGCCGGCGCGCCAGCGCTTGCGGATGCGAGCATTCAGCACCGAAGCTTCGAAGCGCGGATTGGTGCCGATGATCAGCACGGCGTCGGCGTGTTCGATGCCTTCGATGGTCGGGTTGAAGATGTAGCTGGCCCGGCCGAGCGACGGGTCGAGCGCTGCGCCATCCTGGCGACAGTCGATGCCAGCGGAACCCAGCGACTGCACGAGCTGCTTCAGCGCATACATTTCCTCGACAGCCGCCAGATCGCCGGCGATGGCGCCGATCTTCTCCGGTGCAGCCTTGGCGACGACATCTTTCACTGCTGCGAACGCCTCGGCCCAACTGGCGGGAGCCAGCTTGCCGTTCTTGCGCACATAGGGCCGGTCGAGGCGCTGCGTGCGCAGGCCGTCCCAGATGTAGCGGGTCTTGTCGGAAATCCACTCCTCGTTCACCGCTTCGTTGACGCGCGGCAGGATGCGCATGACCTCACGCCCACGGCTGTCGACGCGGATCGCCGAGCCGACCGCGTCCATGACGTCGATCGATTCGGTCTTGGTCAGTTCCCACGGCCGCGCCGTAAAGGCGAAGGGCTTTGAGGTCAGCGCGCCGACCGGGCAGAGGTCAACGACGTTGCCCTGCAGTTCCGACGTCATCGCCTGTTCGAGATAGGTGGTGATCTCGGCATCCTCGCCGCGGCCGATCAGACCGAGCTCGGAAATGCCGGCGACTTCGGTGGTGAAGCGGACGCAACGCGTGCAGTGGATGCAGCGGTTCATCACCGTCTTCACCAGCGGGCCGATATATTTGTCCTCGACCGCGCGCTTGTTTTCGTGGAAGCGCGAGGAATCGACACCGAAGGCCATCGCCTGATCCTGCAGGTCGCACTCGCCGCCCTGGTCGCAGATCGGGCAATCGAGCGGATGGTTGATGAGCAGGAACTCCATCACGCCTTCGCGCGCCTTCTTGACCATGGGCGAATTGGTCAGCATTTCCGGCGGCTCGCCATTCGGGCCGGGGCGCAGGTCGCGCACGCCCATGGCGCAGGAAGCCTGCGGCTTGGGCGGGCCGCCCTTCACCTCGACGAGACACATGCGGCAGTTGCCGGCGATCGACAGCCGCTCATGGAAACAGAAGCGCGGCACTTCCGCGCCCGCCGCTTCCGCCGCCTGCAGCAGCGTGTAGTGGTCGGGTACCTCGATGTCTTTGCCGTCGACCTTGAGCTTTGCCATCAATTGCTCCCGGCGTCTTTCGCCGTCTTATATGCCGCGAACAGATCAACGACGCTGACGCCGTTGATCTCCATTCCGGCGATCTGCGCATTTTCGATCTTTACGTTGCTCATGTTCACATCGGTGAACAACGTATTGGAAAGATTGACGTCTTCCACCCTGGCGTTGGCCAGGTTGACGTTGTGAAACTGCGTGTTCGACATGTTGACGTCGTCGAAGCACGAATTGGTGACGACGGCGCCGCGAACGTCGAGCACATCGCGCATGTCATGGACTTGCATCGCCGTCGCCTCCCTTCGCTCAATCGTTCGTCTTGGCGGCCAGAGCCGCCGCTTGCATCAGCCAGCCGTCGCGTTCGACGCGGCCCTTGAAGCCCAGATAGTCGTCAACCCAGGCGACCTCGGCCGACGTCCAGCCGGCGATCTGCGCATAGGTCCAGACGCCCTGGCCGTTCAGCACCTTTTCCAGCTTCGGGCCGATGCCGGTGATCGCCTTGAGGTCGTCTGGCGTCGCAGGCTTGTCGACAGCTGCCGGCTTGCGGAAATCCTCCGGCATCACGGCGACCGTCGGCGCAACGGGAGCCGGCACTTCGGCAACCGCGATCTCGGCGGGTGGCGCTTCCTGGATAGGCTCGGCTATCGGTTCGGCAATTTTCTCGGCAACCGACTGCGCTTCGGCGATCAGCTTTTTGGTGGTGGCGCGTGCCCTCGCCGCGGGAGCCTTGGCGGCCGTATCTGCGCCCTCGCCGGCAAAACTTTCGACACTGCCCGGGAAATCGTCCAGAACCGGCTGCAGCAGGCGTTGCGAAACCTCGGCCGCGCCGGTCAGCGCGCCAACCCACAGTCCGAAGGCATGGCTGGCCAGGCCGACGCCGAGCGCCGACATCGCTGCGGCTCCGGCGACCGGATGCGCGAACAGATTGACGGCGTTGGCCATCTCCTGCGGCATCAATTTGGTCAGCTCTTGGTTCATGGTCTCGAAATCGTTCACGTCAGGCACTTCGCGATCGGGGGTGGGAAACATCGATGGCCTCCTAAGCCGCTTCGTTCCGTATGCCCTGCTCTTGCTGCCGTTTCCTGTTCAGCAGGGCTTGCGCCCCTGTTCTCTCATTGTCTTGTTACTCTGCCGCGACGAGAACCGGCTCGGCGCGATGCGCATTGCGGGTGAATTCGTCGATGCGCCGCTCGATCTCCGGGCGGAAATTGCGGATCAGGCCCTGGATCGGCCATGCGGCCGCGTCGCCCAGCGCACAGATGGTGTGGCCCTCGATCTGCTTGGTGACGTCGAGCAGCATGTCGATCTCGCGCTTCTGCGCCTCGCCGCGCACCAGCCGCTCCATGACGCGCCACATCCAGCCGGTGCCCTCGCGGCACGGCGTGCACTGGCCGCAGCTTTCGTGCTTGAAGAAATAAGCGAGCCTGGCGATCGCCTTCACGACGTCGGTCGACTTGTCCATGACGATGACGGCGGCGGTGCCGAAGGACGACTTCTTCTCGCGCATGCCGTCGAAATCCATGATGGCATCGGCCATGTCCTCGCCCTTGATCACGGGGCAGGACGCGCCGCCGGGGATGACGGCCAGCAGATTGTCCCAACCGCCGCGGACGCCGCCGCCGTGCTTTTCCACCAGTTCGCGGAAGGTGATGCCCATCGCTTCTTCGACGGTGCACGGCGTGTTGACGTGGCCGACCAGCATGAACAGCTTGGTGCCGACATTGTTGGGACGGCCGATGGACGAAAACCAGGCAGCGCCGCGACGCAGGATGGTCGGCGCCACCGCGATCGATTCGACGTTGTTGACCGTGGTCGGGCAGCCATAGAGGCCGACATTGGCCGGGAATGGCGGCTTCAGGCGCGGCTGGCCTTTCTTGCCTTCCAGGCTTTCGAGCAGCGCGGTTTCCTCGCCGCAGATATAGGCGCCGGCGCCGTGATGGACGTAGATGTCGAAATCGTAGCCGTTCTTGTTGCCCTTGCCGATCAGCTTGGCCTCGTAGGCCTCGTCGATGGCGCGCTGCAGCGCCTCGCGCTCGCGGATAAACTCGCCGCGCACATAGATGTAGGCGGCGACCGCGCCCATGGCGAAGCCGGCAAGCAGGCAGCCTTCGACCAGCGTGTGCGGGTCATGGCGCAGGATATCGCGGTCCTTGCAGGTGCCGGGCTCGGATTCGTCGGCGTTGACGACCAGATAGCTCGGCCGGCCATCACTCTGCTTGGGCATGAACGACCATTTGAGACCCGTCGGGAAGCCGGCGCCGCCGCGACCGCGCAGGCCCGACGCCTTCATCTCGTTGATGATCCAGTCACGGCCTTTCTCGATCAGGCCCTTGGTTCCATCCCAGGCGCCGCGCGACATCGCGCCGGCCAGCGACTGGTCGAAGCGACCATAGATGTTGGTGAAGATGCGGTCCTTGTCCTGAAGCATTGATCGTCCCTCAGACCGGTTTCTTGCCGAACACGCGGATGTATTCCTCGACCCCGCCCTTGGCGAGCGCCTTGGCCTGCTTCACCCAATCCTCGCGCTCGATGCGGCCGTGGAAGGCAAGATAGCCGTCGACCCATACGCGTTCGGCCTTCTTCCAGGACGCGACCTGGGCGTAGGTGAAGATACCCAATTCATGCAGCGTCGCCTCGATCTTCGGCCCGACGCCGGAGATGAGCTGGAGGTCGTCCACCGCAGTCGGCTTCTCGATGCCCTTCGGCCGATCCTTGTGATCGAGCGAGGGCTTGGCCGGCGCGGCTGCTTTTTTCGGTGCCGCAGCCGCAGCCTCGGTCTTCTTCGCGACGGGCTTTGCTTCGGCCTTCGCCTTGGCGGGAGCCTTCGGCACGGCTGCGACCTTCGCCGGCTCGGCCACCTTGGCTGGCTCGGCGGCAACGGCCGGTGCTTCCTTGGCGGCTTTCGCGGCCGCCTTGGCTTCCTTGTCGCGTGTCGTCTTGAGGATGGCCTTCTCGTCAGCCAGCGCGGAGAAGCCGCTGATCGGCGCCGAGAATATACGGCCGTTCTGCGGGCCGACCGGCACATCCGCGCCCTTGCCCGCTTCGAAGGCGTCGATGATCTCGGCCAGACGTTCCGGCGTCAGATCCTCATAGGTATCCTTGAAGATCATGACCATCGGCGCGTTGACGCAAGCGCCGAGGCATTCGACCTCTTCCCACGACAGCGTGCCGGTTTCATTGGTGTGGAACTGGTCGTGATGGATCTTGGAACGGCAGACGTCCATCAGCTCTTCCGAGCCGCGCAGCATGCAGGGCGTGGTGCCGCAAACTTGGATGTGGGCACGCGTGCCGACCGGCTTCAGCTGATACTGCGTGTAGAAGGTGGCGACTTCCAGCCCGCGAATGAAGGGCATGCCCAGCATCTCGCAGATCGATTCGATCGCGGCCTTGGTGACCCAGCCTTCCTGCTCCTGCGCAATCATCAGGAGCGGGATGATCGCCGACTGCTCGCGGCCCTTCGGATATTTGGCGATCCACTTCTTGGCCGACGCCGCATTCGCCCTGTTGAAGGCGAAGGAAGCTGGCTGGACGCTGGCATCTGCGAGACGACGGACTGACATTTAGCGATCGACCTCACCAAACACGATGTCGAGGGAGCCGAGGATGGCGGTGACATCGGCCAGCATGTGGCCGCGACACAGGAAATCCATGGCCTGCAGATGCGCGAAACCGGGCGCGCGCAGCTTGCAGCGGTAGGGTTTGTTGGTGCCGTCGGAGACCAGGTAGACGCCGAACTCGCCCTTGGGCGCTTCGACGGCCGCATAGACCTCGCCGGCCGGCACGCGATAACCTTCGGTGTAAAGCTTGAAGTGATGGATGAGCGCTTCCATCGAGCGCTTCATCTCGCCACGCTTCGGTGGCACCACCTTGCCGTCGACATTCGACACCGGACCGGTGCTTTCCTTGCCGAGCAGAAGGTCGATACACTGGCGCATGATCCTGGCCGACTGGCGCATCTCTTCCATGCGGATGAGGTAGCGGTCGTAGCAGTCGCCGTTCTTGCCGATCGGAATATCGAAGTCGAGCTCCGAATAGCACTCGTAGGGCTGCGACTTGCGCAGGTCCCACGCAGCGCCCGAGCCACGCACCATCACGCCGGAGAAACCCCAGGCCCAGGCATCGGCCAGCGACACCACGCCAATGTCGGCGTTGCGCTGCTTGAAGATGCGGTTGGGGGTGAGCAGCGCGTCAAGGTCGTCGATCGACTTCAGGAACGGGTCGATCCACTTGCCGATGTCTTCGATCAGCTTGGTCGGCAGGTCCTGATGCACGCCGCCCGGACGGAAATAGGCGGCATGCATGCGCGAGCCGGAGGCGCGTTCATAGAACACCATCAGCTTCTCGCGCTCGACGAAGCCCCACAGCGGCGGGGTGAGCGCGCCAACGTCCATGGCCTGCGTCGTCACATTGAGGATGTGCGACATGATGCGGCCGATTTCGGAAAACAGCACGCGGATCAGCTGGCCGCGCTTCGGCACTTCGATACCGAGCAGCTTCTCGGCGGCGAGCGCGAAGGCATGCTCCTGGTTCATCGGCGCGCAATAGTCGAGCCGGTCGAGATAGGGCACGGCCTGCAGATAGGTCTTCTGCTCGATCAGCTTCTCGGTGCCGCGATGAAGCAGGCCGATATGCGGATCGACGCGGTCGACCACTTCACCGTCCAGCTCCAGCACGAGGCGCAGAACGCCGTGCGCGGCCGGATGCTGCGGACCGAAGTTGATGTTGAAATTGCGGACGGAGGTCTCGGCCATGGGGCGCCTCAGTTCGTCTTGGCTTTTTCATCACCCGGCAGCACGTAGTCCGTGCCTTCCCAGGGAGACAAAAAGTCAAAATTGCGGAATTCCTGCTTGAGCTCGACCGGCTCGTAGATCACCCGCTTGGCTTCGTCGTCGTAGCGAACCTCGACGAAACCGGTGAGCGGAAAATCCTTGCGCAGCGGATGGCCCTCGAACCCGTAGTCGGTGAGGATGCGGCGCAGGTCCGGATGGCCGGAGAACAGAACGCCGTAGAGATCGTAGGTCTCGCGCTCGAACCAGTCGGCACCCGGCCACACGCCGGTGACCGACGGTACCATCGTCTCCTCGTCGGCAAGGACCTTCAGGCGCACGCGCAGGTTCTGCTTCGGCGAAAGCAGGTGATAGACAACGTCGAAGCGTTGTGCCCGCGACGGGTAATCGGCACCGGACACGTCGATGAACGAGATGAACTGGCACTTGGTGTCGTCGCGCAGGAAGGTCGCCGCCTTGACGACGTCGGCGGCGTTGACCGTCACGGTCAGCTCGCCATAGGCGATCACGCTGTCGGTCACCGTGGCGCCGAGCTTGTCCTTGATATGGGCGGCAAGGTCGTTGAGGGCTTCACTCATGATCGATCACCGCTCGATGGTGCCGGTGCGGCGGATCTTCTTCTGCAGAAGAAGCAGGCCGTAGAGCAGCGCCTCGGCGGTCGGCGGGCAGCCAGGCACATAGATGTCGACCGGCACCACGCGGTCGCAACCGCGCACCACCGAATAGGAATAGTGATAATAGCCGCCGCCATTGGCGCAGGAGCCCATCGAGATGACGTAGCGCGGCTCCGGCATCTGGTCGTAGACCTTGCGCAGCGCGGGCGCCATCTTGTTGGTCAGCGTGCCGGCGACGATCATCACGTCGGACTGGCGCGGAGACGCGCGCGGCGCGATGCCGAAACGCTCGCTGTCATAGCGCGGCATGGCGCTGTGGATCATCTCCACCGCGCAGCAGGCCAGGCCGAAGGTCATGTACATGAGCGAGCCGGTGCGCGCCCAGGTGATCAGCGCCTCGCTGGAGGTGACCAGGAAACCCTTGTCGGCGAGCTCATTGTTGATCTCGAGGAAAAAGGGATCGTTGGACCCGAGCGGCTTGCCCGTGTTCGGGTCGAGAATGCCCTTCGGCCGCGGCGCGACGAGCGTGCCGGAATTGTCGTTCAATCCCATTCCAGCGCTCCTTTCTTCCATTCATAAGCAAAGCCGATGGTCAGCACACCCAGGAAAACCATCATCGACCAGAAGCCGAGCATGCCGATCTGACCGAATGACACCGCCCAGGGGAACAGGAAGGCCACTTCCAGGTCAAAGATGATGAACAGGATCGACACCAGATAGAAGCGGATGTCGAACTTCATGCGGGCGTCGTCGAAGGAATTGAAACCGCATTCGTAAGCCGACAGCTTTTCCGGGTCGGGATTGCGGTAGGCGACAAGGAAAGGCGCCACGATAAGGGCAAGGCCGACGATCAGCGCCACACCGATGAAGAGGACGATGGGCAGATACGAACTGAGGAGTGCGTTCATGCTGCGACTTTCCGTTGGTGGCTTATCCACCTGATACAGCACAAGACCTTAGGGCGGAAGCGCGCGTGTTCAACGGCTAAACCGTTTTACGGGGCCCATGCTGCAATGCGGCGACGGTTAGCGCAGCGCTCCCGGCGAAGCAAGTCAAACCTTGTCCAAAATGCGGCTGTGGACGCTTGATCCGGGAAAACTGGTCCGATCGGCTCCTATTTGATTTCCTTCACTTTTTACTCCACTTTTCTCTCCTGACAGGATTGGCGCCGAAACCCTGCTAGCATGGGTGGAATCGCCGCCCTTGGCGGCCAGCTCGAACCGCCAGAATGCCGTCAGGATGAAAGACAAGATCTCGCTCAAGACCGCGCGTCGCATCGCCCTGGCGGCGCAGGGTTTCGCCGACCCGCGACCAAGTACCACGCCCGACCGCCGCCATCTCGGCCGCGTGCTTTCCCGCACCGGTCTGTTGCAGATTGATTCTGTCAGCGCGGTGGTGCGCGCCCACTACATGCCGCTCTATTCGCGCCTCGGCGCCTATCCGATGTCGCTGCTCGACGAAGCCATGGCGCCGGGCCGCAAGCGCGCGCTGTTCGAATATTGGGCGCACGAGGCCTCGCTCTTGCCGATCGAGACCTATCCCTTGATGCGCTGGCGCATGGAGCGAGCCGAACGCGGCGAGGAAATGTATACCGGCCTTGCCAAATGGGGCTGCCAGAACGCCAACCTCATCGACGAGATCTTTCGCGAGGTCGAAACGCGCGGACCGATCGCCGCCTCGGAAATCGAAGGCCACAAGGGCAATGGCGGCTGGTGGGGCTGGAGCGCGGCCAAGCATGCCTTCGAATGGCTGTTCTGGGCCGGCCGCATCACCACCCATTCGCGCCGCGGCTTCGAGCGCCTCTACGACCTGCCCGAGCGCGTGCTGCCACAGGCCGTGCGCGACCTGCCCGTCCCCTCGCCCGAGGACGCGCACCGCGAACTGTTGCGCATGTCTGCCCGCGCTCATGGCGTCGCCACCTATGCCTGCCTGCGCGATTATTTCCGCCTTGCCCCGGAGGACACAAAGGCGCGGCTGGAGGAACTGGTCGAGGACGGCGAACTGATCCCGGTGCGCGTCGAGGGTTGGGACAAACCGGCCTATCTGCACAAGGACGCCCGCCAGCCGCGCAAGGTGGAAGCGCGCGCGCTGCTCGCTCCGTTCGATCCGTTGGTGTTCGAGCGCAGCCGCGCCGAGAACCTGTTCGACTTCCGCTATCGCATCGAGATCTACACGCCGGCCGAAAAGCGGCAATACGGCTATTACGTGCTGCCTTTCCTCCATGAAGAGAAGATCGTCGGCCGCATCGACGTGAAGGCGGATCGGCCAGCCGGTGTGCTGCGCGTGCATGCCGCCTATGCCGAGCCGCACGCGCCGGCCAACACCGCCGAGGCACTGTTCGAGGAATTGAAGCAGATGCAGGGCTGGCTCGGCCTGGAACGCATCGAGGTCACGCCGGCCGGCGATCTCGGCCCTGCCCTGGCCGATGTGGCAGGAATGGCCAAAGCCGCCTGAGGAGAGAATACCCGAATGCCGCACGAACCCGCTTTGCAATTCCGGGCAGCGACGATGGACGATGTCGCGCTGGTTCGCGACATCGTGCGCGCGGCCTATTCGAAGTGGATTCCCGTGATCGGCCGCGAGCCAAGCCCGATGAAGGCTGACTACGATGAGGTGCTGCGGAAGCACCAATTCACCCTTCTCCATGAAGGTCCTAAGGTTGCCGGACTAATTGAGACGACGCTGGAAGACGATCATTTGTGGATCGAGAATGTCTGCGTGCTGCCCGCCCATCAGGGCAAAGGGTTCGGCAAGACGCTGCTTCGCTACGCCGAGGAGATGGCGGTTGAGGCCGGCCGCAAGGAAATCCAATTGCTGACCAATGCCGCCTTCGAGGCCAACATCGCCCTCTATGAGCGGCTCGGCTACATCATCACCGGACGCGAAGCCTATATGGAAGGCACGACGGTCTACATGAAGAAGCGGCTTGAAGCGTAGTGCCGACGTCAACCCACCCACCGATATCCTCGAGAAGAAATATGAAGCGCGTGTTGATCACCGGCATGTCCGGAACTGGAAAGTCAGCGACGATCGGAGAGCTTAGCGCGCGTGGCTATGCCGCCTGCGATCTCGACACGCCCGAATGGTCGCACTGGATCGACGCCGCCTCGGACGACACGCTGACACCCGGAGATGGCAAGGATTGGGTGTGGCAGCTGGACAAGGTCCGGGCCCTGCTTTCCGAACCGCGTGAAGGCATGCTCTTCATCAGCGGCTGCGCTGAGAACATGGGAGAGCTTTTCCCGCTGATCGACACCGTGATTCTGCTTTCGGCGCCGATCGATACGATCATGCAGCGCGTGTCGGCACGCATGTCGAGTGGCTACGGCGGTGTGGCGGAGGAGCGCCGCAAGATCGCCGAACTGATCGAGCTGATCGAGCCGCTGCTTCGGGAGTCCGCCGACCACGAAATCGATTCCAGCGGTCCTCTTCAAGCAACGGTCGACCGGATCCTACAAGTCGCATAGCGTTTCAGTTGCATTCTCGCCGGCGGATATCCCACCGCACCGCAAAATTTAGACGATCAGTCCGCCTCGGTTCGCATGTGGAGCCTGTCCAGTCCGGTCTTGATCATGGAACCGTAGCCGTTCTCCTCAAGAACACTGGCCCGCCTTAGGCCGGCTTTCGCATGAAACCTGGCTTGTTCAAGATTCCCGATTCGGCGATACGCATCCCCCACATTGAGATGGAGCGAAGGAAGAAAGCTCGCAAGCGCCGGCGCCAGCGGATCCGCGTCCCCCTCCGCCCTCCCTGTCGCCGCCTCAAGAGCGGCGATGTCCCAGGCAAGCTCCATGGCCACATCTTCTTCTGTATCGGCCAGAAAATGCGCGATGATACAGCGGCGATAAGGATCGGTCTCGAAGCCGTCGTTCCATAGCCGCTGAAGCTCCAACTTTCCCGCGCAACGATCGCCGCTTTGAAGAATCGCCACGGCTGCGGTGATCGCGTCGATGGAAAGTTCAGCCACCACTACACCGAGCGTGTCACGCCGCCGTCGACGCGGATGTTCTGGCCGGTGATATATGCCGCGGCATCCGAGGCCAGGAAGGCGATGGTAGCGGCGATTTCCTCGCTGGTGCCGTAGCGCTTCAAGGGCACGCTGTCGCGCCGCTCTTCGGTCGCCGGCAGGCTGTCGATCCAGCCCGGCAGCACATTGTTCATGCGGATGTTGTCGCCGGAATAGGCCTCGACGAAGATCTTGGTAAAGGAAGCAAGTCCGGCCCTGAAGACCGCCGACGTCGGAAACATCGGGCTCGGCTCGAATGTCCAGGCAGTCGAGATGTTGATGATGGTGCCGGCCTTTTGCCTCTGCATCACCGGCGCAACCAGCCGCGTCGGGCGGATGACGTTCATCAGATAGGTGTCGAGGCCCTTGTGCCAGTCATCGTCGCTGATCTCGAGGATCTGCGCGCGCGGGCCATGGCCGGCGCTGTTGACCAGCACGTCGATACGGCCCCAGGTCGAAACGGCGAGGTCGACCAGCCGCTTGAGATCGTCATTGGACTGGTTCGAGCCGGTGACGCCGACGCCGCCCAGTTCCTTGGCCAATGCCTCGCCCTTGCCGGAGGAGGACAGGATCGCGACCTTGTAGCCGTCCGCTGCCAGCTTGCGCGCCGCCGCCGCGCCCATGCCGCTGCCGCCGGCAGTCACCACCGCCACCTTCTGAACCGCCATTACCTTCTCCTCTCCGATGCGGCCGAGCCGGACGGCTCCGCCATGTTGCTATCCTCAGATAGCATCAGACGATAGCAGACGAACCCCGGCAAGAGGCAACTTCGGCAGGGCCAGAGGACGAACGTGGTGATGGAATAAACAGCCCGTTCAAGCCCGCATCGGCTCGCCAGGCTCGGCGGCAGCAAGCTCTTCGAAATACTGGCGCAACGTGCGTGGTTCGCGTCCGAGGATGGTACGCAGCGTCAGGCTGTTTCCCGCAGAACCAAAGGCCGAATAGGATTCGAACACGCGCGCGAGTTGCTGCAGCGCTTCCCCCTCAAAGGGCGGCCTGGCGACAGCTGCCCACTCCTCGAAACTGCGTTCCACCGCCTCGATCGAGCGTCCGAGCACGGCGCTCATCATCGCGGCGATCTCGACGCGGTTGTACATACCGTCTGCGGCGAGCTCGAAGGAGCCATAGGCAAGCCGGTCATCCGTCAGAGCCTCGGCAGCCACTTCGGCGACATCGCGATAGTCGACCCGCGCCAGCCGCGCAGTGTTCGAAAAGGGTTCGACGAACATACTGTCCCGGACAATGGCTCGCCACGCCGGCGCGATGTTCTGGAACAGTGTTGCGGGGTAAAGAATGGTGTAGTCGAGATTGGAGCGCAGCAGCGCCTCTTCGACGGGCAATTTGCTGGCGTGGTTGGCCAGTCCGTTGGCCGGATGAATGACCGAAGAAAACACGAACTTGCCCACCCCTGCCCGTTTCGCCGCATGCACCATGGCGATGCCGAGTGCCGGTTCGTCCGCTACGAAAGGTGGACCGACATAGTAGACGCCATGGACACCCCTGAGCGCAGCGTCGAGGCTTTCGGCATCGCGCAGGTCACCGTCCACGATTTCGGAAGCGCCATTGTTCCGCGCCGAATGTGCGGCAGCCTCGTTGCGCACCAACGCCCGCACGATGACGCCACGCCGGGCAAGCTCGGCAGCGACATAGCCGCCGCTGCGGCCGGAAGCGCCAACCACGAGCACGGTTTTCCTGTTCACATCGGACATCCCGTTTTCCTTCCATATTGGATCCGCATGTCCTGAAACATCGGTCTCTCGCCCTTCGGTTGGTAGAGGGCCAATTCGTGATACCGTCTCTCGAAAATCGGAGAACGGTATGGATCGGTTTGGTGATGTCGAAGCGTTCCTGGCAATCGTGGAACGCGGAAATCTTTCAGCCGCTGCCCGGCATCTCGGCCGCTCGTTGCAGGCGGTCAGCCGTTCGCTGGCAGCTCTTGAAAAAAGCGTTGGCGTTGAGCTCGTGCGCCGCACCACGCACAAGGCGCAGCCCACGGAAGCCGGATATGATTTCTACCGCCGCGTGAAACCGGCACTTTCGGAGATTGCCGAGGCCAGGGCCGAGGCAGGCAATCGCAGCGCCGAACCTTCCGGGCTGCTCAAGATCGGCGGGCCGGAATTGTTCGGGCCAAGCTATCTCATCCCCATCGTCGCGCGCTTCATGGAAATGCACCCCAAGGTGGAGGTCGAACTCAGCCTCTCGAACCGCTTCGTCGATCTTGCCCAGGAAGGGCTCGACCTTGCCATCCGCATTGGCGAGCTGCCGGATTCGGACTTGAAGGCGCTCCGGCTCGGTGTCATGCGCCGTGTGGTCTTCGGCGCTCCGTCCTATTTCGACAAATATGGCAGGCCACGGCATCCGCGTGAATTGGCGGAACATCAATGCGTTTTCCGCAACACCGACCGTGACGCTGGTGCATGGCAATTTCAGGATGGCGGCAGACCGATGACCGTCAAGGTGAGCGGACGGCTGCATCTCGACAACGCCGCGGCGAGCCATTCCGCCGTCGCTGTCGGTCTTGGCATCGGCCGCGTACCGCTTTGGCAAGTGCAGGATCTCGTCGACAGCGGCGCAATCGAGGTGATCCTCGAAGCGTTTGAACAACCGGCGGTCCCGGTTCATGTCATCTGGCCGGCCGCTCGCCTGCCGCTCGCCAAAACGCGGCTTTTCATCGACTTCCTGGCCGCCAATCTACACATCGAACGGCGCAATCGCGAATGCGTCGTGGTTTGATCGCCAGATCGGCGCCGGACTGGCATGGCCACGCATGCGACGTCATCCGCCGTAACCATGCGTTGACAGCACGGCCCGCCCAAGCCTAAATCCGGCAAAGACGGTCTCCTCTCTTCACCGGGAGGAGCGAAGAGGGAATGCGGTGCGAGGTTCAAAAACCTCAACTCCGCGGCTGTCCCCGCAACTGTGAGCGACGAGCCAAGGCCGATAGCCACTGGGATTTCCCGGGAAGGCGGCACCGAGGCGACGACCCGCGAGCCAGGAGACCTGCCGTCCGACCAAAACCCCAACGCCTGGCGGGTGTCCCGGGCAAGGAGTCCGATTTGGATCGCAACGGCAGTTTTTCGGCTGAGACGGCGGGTGTTGCGGCAGACGCCGACACCGCGCCCGTCACCATCATCGTCTGTTCCTCGTGCCGCGACGAGACCGGCTCGGACGCGCGTCCACGTGCCGGCGCGCTGCTGGCCGAGGCTACCCGCACCGCCGCCGAGGATAACCGGAACATCGAAGTCCGCACCGTCGAATGTCTCGGCAACTGCAAGCGCCGGCTCTCCGCCGCCTTGTTGCGCGACGGCTGCTGGAGCTATGTCTTCGGCGACCTGACCGCCGAAAGCGGCCCCGACCTCGTCGCCGGCGCAGAACTTTTCGTCACCTCCGAGGACGGCCTCATCCCATGGCGCGGCCGCCCTGATTCGCTGAAGCGCGGCCTGATCGCGCGCATCCCTCCCCTTACCATGCTGAAGGACTAGACATGACCGCTTCCGTTTCCCGCGTGCCCTGCACCGTCGTCACCGGCTTCCTCGGCGCCGGCAAGACGACGCTGATCCGCCATATCCTCGAAAACGCCAAGGGCAAGCGGCTGGCGCTGATCGTCAACGAGTTCGGCGACGTCGGCGTTGACGGCGAAATCCTCAAGGGCTGCGGCATCGACACCTGCCCGGAGGAAAACATCGTCGAGCTCGCCAATGGCTGCATCTGCTGCACCGTAGCCGACGATTTCGTGCCGGCGCTCGACCAGATCCTGTCGCGCACGCCGAAGGTCGACCATATCCTGATCGAGACCTCGGGTCTCGCTCTGCCGAAGCCGCTCGTGCAGGCCTTCCAGTGGCCGACCGTGAAGAACCGCGTCACCGTCGACGGCGTTATCGCCGTGGTCGACGGCCCGGCACTGGCCGAAGGCCGTGTCGCCGCCGACATGGACGCGCTCGCCGCCCAGCGCGTGGCGGACGATTCGCTCGACCATGACGATCCGGTCGAAGAGGTGTTCGAGGATCAGGTCGCCTGCGCGGACCTGATCATCCTTTCCAAGAGCGACCTGATGGACGCCGCTGGCACGGCAAAAGCCAATGCCGTGCTGGACGAGCACGTCGCACGCGCCGTCAAGGTGGTGCCGACCGCCCAGGGCAAGGTCGATCCTTCCGTGCTGCTCGGTCTCGGCCTGGCGGTCGAGGACGACATCGAGAACCGCAAGAGCCATCACGACGGCATGGGCGACCACGAGCATGACGACTTCGATAGCTTCGTCGTCGAGATACCCTCGATCGCCAATCCGGACGAACTGGCCCGCCGCGTCGCCGACGCCGCAGAGAAGGAAAACGTGCTGCGTGTGAAGGGCTTCGTCGAAGTCGACGCCAAGCCGATGCGGCTCCTGCTGCAGGCGGTCGGCCCGCGCGTGAACCACTATTACGACCGCGCATGGACCGCTAGCGACGACCGCCGCTCGCGGCTGGTGGTGATCGGTCTGAAGGGCCTCGACCGCCCGGCCATCGAACGTATTCTGGTGGGGTAAGACTTGCACATCCTGACCACCACCTCCGCCTCGCTCGACGACATCGCCGAGCCAGTCGACCTGCGCCAGCAGCCGGCGGAGATGGTGGCGCTGTCGTTCACCGACAGCGATCTGGCCGGACTGGCATCGGCCTGGCAGGCGGATGCCGGCAACCTGCCTTCGATGCGGCTGGCGGCGTTGCGGGATCTGCGCCACCCGATGTCGGTCGATCTGTGGATCGACAGCGTGGCCCAACACGCCAAGGTGATCCTGGTGCGCATCCTCGGCGGTCACGACTGGTGGCGCTACGGCTGCGACCAGCTCGCCGCGGTGGCGGGTGCCAAGGGCATCAAGCTGGCGCTGCTGCCCGGCGAATCGCACGATGAAGACCTGCGGCTCACCGAGGCCTCCACCTTGCCCGCGGATGAGCTGGCGGCGCTGCTTTCCTATTTCCGCCAGGGCGGCGCAGCCAACATGACGGCGCTCGTGCGACGCCTGGCCGGGCTTTGCGGCCGGAACGTCGTCGCAACCCAGCCGGTCGAAGTGCCGAAGGCTGGTTTTTATCAACCGGGCATTGGTGTGGCGGATGGATTGGCTTCCTTCTTCCCGTTCACGGGGAGAATATCCCAGCAGGGGGGTCTGAAGGACGGGCAGGAGCCGCCCCTCATCCGCCCCTTCGGGGCACCTTCTCCCCGTGAACGGGGAGAAGGAAACAACCCCGTTGTCCCGATCCTGTTCTACCGCTCGATGCTGCTGGCGGCCGACGCCGCGCCTATCGATGCTTTGGCTGAAGCGTTGCAGGCACGCGGCATCGCCGCGGTGCCGATCTTCGTTTCCAGCTTGAAGGACAAGACCTCGCTCGATTTTGTCGAGACCGCGTTCGGCGAGCTAAAGCCGGCGGCGATCGTCACCGCCACCGCCTTTGCTTCCGGCGCGGAACCCGGCACCGAGACGCTGTTCGACCGTGCCGGCGTGCCGGTGTTCCAGATCATCGTCGCCACCACGCGCCGTGACGCCTGGGAAACCAATCAGCGCGGGCTAGCGCCCGCCGACCTTGCCATGCATGTCGTGCTGCCGGAGCTGGATGGCCGCATCCTCGCCGGCGCCGTCTCCTTCAAGGCCGAGGTCGAGGCGAATGCCGCTCTTGCCTTCCGCGCCTTCGCCAACCGGCCGGAACCCGATCGTGTCGAAAGCGTCGCCAACCGCATCGCCGCCCATATCCGGCTGCAAAAGACACCGGCGAGCGAACGCCGCCTTGCCATCCTGATCCCGGACTATCCGAGCGCACCGGGGCGCACCGGCTATGCCGTCGGTCTGGATGTGCCTTCCTCCGTGCTTGCCATGCTGCACGACCTTAAGGAGGCCGGTTACGCGGTTGAGAAGATTCCGCAATCGCCGCGCGTGCTGCTCGATCTTCTCGAACGGAACTGCGAAGGGCTTTCGCTGGAAGACTACGCAATACTGTCCGAACATCTGCCGGACGAGGCACGCCGGATAGTGGTCGAAGCCTGGGGCGAGCCGGCGGCATCGTCCCGCTTCCCCTTCCGTGCGGCCACCTTCGGCAACGTCACCGTGGCGCTGGCGCCGGATCGTGGCCGCTCGGCGGACCGGCGCGCCGACTATCATGACCCGACGCTGCCGCCGCGCCACGAACTGGTCGCTTTCGGCCTGTGGCTGCAGCAATCGCTCGGCGTGCAGGCGATCGTCCATGTCGGCGCCCATGGAACGCTGGAATGGCTGCCCGGCAAGACGGTGGCGCTTGGGCAGAATTGCTTCCCCGAGATCGTCACTGGCGCGCTGCCGGTCATCTATCCTTTCATCGTCTCCAATCCGGGCGAGGCCGCACAGGCCAAGCGCCGCATCGCCGCCGTCACCCTCGGCCATCTGCCGCCGCCGTTGACCGGCGCGGGCCTGGACGAAAGCCAGCAGGAACTGGAGCGGCTGGTCGACGAATATGCGCAGGCCGATGGGCTCGACCGCCGCCGTCGCGACCGGCTGGCGAAGCTGATCGTGGAGACTGCCTCCAAGACCGGCCTTGCCTCGGAAGCCGGCGTCGCCAGGACCGACGCGCCAGATGAAGCGCTGCGTCGCATCGACGCCTGGCTGTGCGACGTCAAGGATTTCGCGGTCAAGGACGGCTTGCATATCTATGGCCGCGCGCCGGATGGCGAGGCCAACGCACTGCGCCTGCAAAGCGCGATCAATGAAAAAGCCACCCTGCTGGCCGCGCTCGACGGCCGCCACATCACCGCAGGGCCGGCGGGCGCGCCGGCGCGTGGCCGCACCGACGTGCTGCCCACCGGGCGCAACCTGTTCACCGCAGATCCGCGCACCATGCCGACGCCGACCGCCTTTGATCTCGGCAAGGCCGCTGCCGACGAGATCGTGGTCAGTTTCATGCAAAGCCATGGTGACTGGCCGCGCGCTCTGGTCATCGATCTCTGGGGTTCCGCCTCGCTGCGCACCGGCGGTGAGGAGATTGCCCAGGGCCTGGCGCTGATGGGCTGCCGCCCGCAATGGGATGCCGCCACCGGCCGTATCACCGGCATCGAAGTACTGCCGCCGGCGGCACTTGGGCGGCCGCGTGTCGACGTCACCTGGCGCATATCAGGCCTGTTCCGCGACATGTTCCCAACCCAGATCGCGCTCATCGACGCCGCCGCGCGCGCCGTTGCCCAGCGAGACGAGGACGACACCGAAAATCCGCTCGCCGCCGCCACGCGTGCCGCAGGGCGGGTCGAGCCACGCATCTTCGGTTCTTCGCCCGGCACCTACGGCGCCGGCCTGGAAGCCATGCTGGCCAGCGGCGAATGGCAAAGCCGCGAAGAGCTTGGCCGCGCCTATCTCGATGCAGCCTCGCACGCCTATGGCGGCGCCGAAGGCGAAGGGGCAGCTGCGCCCGGTGCCTTTGCCGGCCGTATCGCGGAGGCTGATCTTCTCGTGCATACCGGCGACGATCCCGGCCGCGACATCCTCGAGGGTTCCGCCGACGTCGCCTTCATTGGCGGCTTCGCGGCGGCTGTCGCAGCGCTTGGCGGCAAGGCCGACGTTATCGTACTCGACACCACTGACCCGGCGAAGCCGAAGCCGCGTTCGGTGTCAGAAGCGGTGACGCGTGTGGTGCGGGCACGCGCCGTCAACCGGCGCTTCATCGAGGGACAGATGCGGCACGGCCCGCGCGGCGCCTCGGAATTCGCCGAGACGGTCGACAGGCTCGTCGGCTTCGCCGAAACCACCCAAGCCATTGCAGGCAATCTGATCGGCGCCGTGCACGATGCCTATCTGGGCGACGAGACTGTGCGCGCCTTCCTGTTGCGCGAGAACCCGGCAGCCGCGAAATTCATCGCCGAACGCCTCGCCTCGGCAAGACGGCGCGGACTGTGGCACCCGCTGCGCAATTCGGTCGACGACGACCTCGCGGCATTGATCGCCGAGGCTGGCCGCAGCGAGGCAGCCGAATGAATGCCGCCCGACGCCGGGGCGCCTGCCCCGCCCTGACGGCGCCGATGCAGACCGGCGACGGGCTTTTGGTGCGGCTCAACCCCGTTGCTGGAGGACTCGCTTCCAAAGCCCTGATCGGACTCTGCGAATCGGCCTCACGCCACGGCAACGGCATCATGGAGGTGACGGCGCGCGGCTCGATCCAGATTCGTGGGTTGACGGCGACAAGCGCGGCGGTGCTGGCCGCGGAAGTGAATGCGCTGGGCATCGCCGTGCGCACCGGCGTACCGGTCGAGACCGGGCCTCTGGCCGGCCTGGACTTGAGCGAAACAGCCGACCCGCGCGCCTTGGCCGAGGCGATCCGCGCCGCGATCTACGAGGCCGGCCTTGCCGGCAAGCTCGGGCCAAAAGTGTCCGTTGTCGTGGATGGTGGCGGGTTGATCAGCCTTGACGCGATTCTAGCCGATGTGCGGCTGGTCGCGGTTCGTCGCGATGGTAGCGTAAGCTGGCATCTCTCGATTGGCGGCACGGCGACCACAGCGCGACCGCTGGGCCTGTTCGACGAAGCGCGAGCCAGCGACCTGACCATGGCGATTCTTAAGGCAATCGCCACACTGGGCCGCGAAGGTCGAGCGCGGGACCTGGATACGGAACAGCTCACGGAGCGGAGTGCCGTCGCGCCCGAAGGTGTCATTGAATCACCTTCTGAAAAGCCCCTCTCAAGCGATTCATTTCCCATTGGAATTTTCCCGCTCACCAATTCGGCCGAAGTTCTCGGCATCGCCCTGCCCTTCGGTTCGATGCCGGCCCAGGCAATCGCAAGGCTCGCAGCCGAGGCAGTCGCGCGCGGTGCCAGCGAGATCCGCCCGTCGCCACAGCGCACATTGTTGTTCCTTGGCCTGACAAGGCAAGCCGGTGCCGAACTGCGACAGGCCGCAGGCGCGCTCGGCTTCGTCACCGAAGCGAGCGACCCGCGCACCCATATCGCGGCCTGCCCCGGCACGCCGGCCTGCGCGTCCGGTCATCTGTCGACGCGGGGGATCGCGGAAACAATCGCCGCCGACCATACCGGTTTTCTCGACGGCTCGTTCACCCTGCATATTTCGGGCTGCGCCAAGGGCTGCGCGCACCCGGCAGCAGCGGCGCTGACGCTGGTGGGCGACGAAAACAAAGCCGGACTTGTCGTTGACGGGACGGCGAAGGCCCTTCCGCCCCGATACAGCCCACGATATGAAGCCGCGCGCGGCCTCGGTCGCGTTGCCGCGCTGGCCGGCGGCGCAAGGCGCGACAACGAAACGGTTGCCGCCTGCCTTGCCCGGCTGGGCGAGACGGCGATCACGCAAGCCTTCGCACGGGAATGAGCACGGATGAGCATGGCCGCCTACGACTACATTCATGACGGCAACGCCATCTACGAGCGTTCTTTCGCCATCATCCGTGCCGAGGCGGACCTGTCGCGTTTCTCCGAAGCCGAGGCCGACATCGCCATTCGCATGATCCATGCCTGCGGTCAGGTCGAGGCGGCCCGGCATTTTGTCTTCTCTCCGGATTTCGCCGACACCGCCCGTAATGCGCTGAAAGCCGGCGCGCCGATCCTGTGCGACGCTCAGATGGTGGTGCATGGTGTCACCCGCGCCCGCCTGCCCGCCGGCAATGAGGTGATCTGCACGCTGCGCGACCCGCGCACCGCAGAAATCGCCAAGGCGATCGGCAACACGCGTTCGGCCGCCGCCATCGACCTGTGGAGCCAGCATATGGCCGGTGCGGTCGTCGCCATCGGCAACGCGCCGACGGCTTTGTTCTATCTGCTCGAAAAGCTGCGCGACGGCGCACCCAAACCAGCCGCCATCATCGGCATGCCGGTGGGTTTCGTCGGTGCCGCCGAATCCAAGGACGCGCTGGCCGAGAACTCCTACGGCGTGCCTTTCGCCATTGTGCGCGGCCGGCTGGGCGGCAGCGCCATGACCGCCGCCGCGCTGAATTCACTGGCGAGGCCGGGCCTGTGAGCGCGGCTGTCAAAGGCCGTCTCATCGGCGTCGGCACCGGTCCCGGCGACCCCGAACTGATGACGCTGAAGGCCGTGCGCGCGCTGGCCGAGGCCGATGTCGTCGCGCATTTTTCCAAACGCGGTGCCAATGGCAATGCCCGCACCATCGTCGGCGAGCACCATCGCCCGGACTGGATCGAACTGCCGCTCGTCTATCCCGTCACCACCGAGATCGACAAGGACAGCGACGACTACAAAACGGCGATCACCGGCTTCTACGAAGAGTCCGCTGCAAAGGTCGCCGAGCATCTCGACCAGGGCCGAACCGTCGCCATCCTTTCGGAGGGCGATCCGCTGTTCTACGGCTCCTACATGCACCTGCACGTGCGCCTTGCTCATCGTTATCCGACCGAAGTCATTCCGGGTGTGACCGCCATGTCGGGCTGCTGGTCGGCCAACGGCCTGCCTATTGTCCAGGGCGACGATGTGCTGACCGTATTGCCCGGCACGATGAGCGAGTTCGAGCTGACCCGCCGGCTGGCCGACACCGATGCCGCCGTCATCATGAAGGTAGGCCGCAACCTGCCGAAGATCCGCAGGGCACTGGAAGCCGCCGGCAAGCTGGTCCGCGCCGTCTATGTCGAACGCGGCACCATGCCAGGCTCGATCTCCATGCGGCTGAAGGACAAGGAAGACGACAAGGCGCCCTATTTCGCGGTGGTGCTGGTTGCCGGCTGGTCCGGCCGCCCGGGGGCGGACCAATGAGCGGCCGTCTCTTCGTCATCGGGCTTGGTCCCGGCAACGCCAATCAGGTGACGCCGGAAGCCAGCCAGGCGGTTGCGGAAGCCGAGTTCTTCTATGGCTACAAACCCTATGTCGACCGGCTGGACCTCAAACCGCACCAGACCCGCATCGCCTCCGACAACCGCGAGGAACTGGCGCGCGCCAAGGAAGCCATCGTCAAGGCGTCTGAAGGTCATGCCGTGGCCGTCGTCTCCGGCGGCGATCCCGGCGTGTTCGCCATGGCAGCCGCCGTCTGCGAGGCGATCGAGGACGGTCCGGCCGAATGGCGCGACATCGACCTTCAGATCGTGCCGGGCGTCACCGCGATGCTGGCGGTGGCGGCACGAGCCGGCGCACCGCTCGGCCATGATTTCTGCGCCATCTCGCTGTCCGACAATCTGAAACCCTGGGACCTGATCGAACTGAGGCTGCTGGCGGCGGCCGGCGCCGGTTTTGTCGTCGCGCTCTACAATCCGATCAGCAAGTCGCGCCCATGGCAGCTCGGTCGCGCCTTCGAGGCGCTGGCCGCCGTGTTGCCCGGCACCACGCCGGTCATCTTCGGCCGCGCCGCCGGGCGCCCTGACGAACGCATCAACGTCGCAGCCCTAGCCTTCGCCAGGGCCGAGATGGCCGACATGGCCACCTGCGTCATCATCGGATCGCCAGAAACCCGTGTCATCAAGCGCGACGGCAAGCCGGCGCTGATCTACACGCCGCGCTCGGCCACGGGACGCAGGGAATGATCGATCATGGCAAGCAGATCGGGAATGCTCGGCGCCGAAGGCACGGCCGGCAGCACCGGCCTGCGGATCATCACCACGTCGATGCCAAGGCTACGCGCCGCGGCGATCTTGCCATAGGTCGCCTCGCCGCCGCTGTTCTTGCACACGACGGCATCGATGCGCTGGTCCACGAGCAGGCGGTGTTCGTCCACCTCGCGAAACGGGCCACGCGCCAGAAGATAGTCGACATGGGAGACGCCAAGCGGCGGTTCGACAGGGTCGACGCTGCGCAACAAATAATGATGCTGCGGCGCTGCTTCGAAGGCGCCAACCTCCTGTCGCCCAAGCGCCAGGAAAACGCGCCGTGCGATTGGTCCCAATGCCGCGACGGCCTCGGGCACCCCCTCAACCTCCACCCAGCGATCGCCCTGTTCACGCTGCCAGCCGGGACGCCGCAATGCCAGGATCGGCACGCCGGCAAGACGGGCCGCCTCGGCCGCGTTGGCGGAAATGCGCGCCGCATAAGGATGCGTCGCATCGATCAACAGATCGGTCTCGGTCTCCTTCAGATAGGCCGCGAGCCCTTCCGCGCCGCCGAAGCCGCCGACACGTGTCGGCACCTGCTGCGCGACCGGATTTTCGGTGCGCCCCGCCAGCGACAGGATAAGTTCGACATCCGGCCGCGCCGCCAGCCGGCCGGCCAGCTGCCGTGCCTCAGTGGTGCCGCCCAGGATCAGAATGCGGTGGGACATCATGCCTGCTGAGAAAGAAACACATGCCGCGCCCGCCTGGCTCGCCATCGTCGGTATCGGCGAGGACGGTGTAGCGGGTCTGGGCGACGAGGCCAAGCGGCTGATCGCGGATGCTGAGTTCGTCTTTGGCGGCAAGCGCCATTTCGACCTCGCCGGTACGCTCGTCACCGGCGAGATGCATGAATGGCCATCACCTTTCGACCCGGAAATGGAAGCCGTGCTCGACCGCGCCGGACGCCGCGTCTGCGTGCTCGCCTCCGGCGATCCGTTCTTCCACGGCGTCGGCGTGACGTTGGCGCGCAAGGTCGCCGCCGCCGACATGGTGGTGGTGCCCGCTCCTTCGTCTCTTTCGCTCGCCGCTTCCAGGCTCGGCTGGGCGCTGCAGGATGTCGAGACGATCTCGCTGCATGGCCGCCCGCTCGACCTGATCCGCCCGCTACTGCATCCCGGCGCACGTTTACTGGCGCTGACCTCGGACGGCGCAGCCCCGGCCAAGGTAGCGACCCTGCTTTCCGAGCTCGGTTTCGGCCCATCGCGACTGACGGTGCTGGAAGCACTGGGCGGTCAGGAAGAAGTCGTCCGCGGCGCCCGCGCCGGCGATTTCAACCTCAAAAACATCAATCCGCTCAATGTGCTGGCGCTCGAGATTGAATCGGAATCCGAGGCGCGGATATTGCCCTTGGCCTCCGGTCTCGCCGACGATCTGTTCGAGAACGATGGCCAGATCACCAAGCGCGAGGTGCGCGCCGTCACGCTCTCCGCGCTGACGCCGCGCCGCGGCGAAGTGTTGTGGGATATCGGCGCGGGATCGGGTTCGATCGCCATCGAATGGATGCTGTCGCACCCTTCGCTGCGCGCCGTCGCCATCGAGGCCAATGCCGAGCGCGCCGGGCGCATTCGCCGCAATGCGGCTGCCTTCGGCGTACCGGGGCTCGCAGTGGTCGAAGGCCTAGCACCGCAGGCGCTCGCCGGCCTGCCGGCACCGGACGCGATCTTCATTGGCGGCGGCGGCACCGACGCCGGCGTCTTTGACGCTGCGCTCAAGGCCCTGCCGTCGGGCGGCCGTTGCGTGGCCAATGCGGTGACGCTGGAGATGGAGGCGCTGCTCGTGGCCCGCCATGCGGCTCTCGGCGGCACGCTGACCCGCATCGCCATTTCGCGGGCTGCCCCCGTCGGCACCATGCAGGCCTGGCGCCCGGCCCTGCCGGTGACGCAATGGAGCTGGGTCAAGACATGATCGTCGCGGGCATAGGCTGCCGCAAGGGTGCGGATACTGCGAGCGTCATTGCCGCCATCGATGCCGTGCTCGCCGGCCACAGTCTCGATCGTTCCGCGCTCTCCGTGCTGGCCACCACAACCTTCAAGAAGGACGAGGTCGGCATCTTCGCCGCGGCACGGAAGTTGGGATTGGAGGTGATCGTGGTTGAGGTCACCGCCGCAGATGAGCCAGGCGGAGAGGATACGCTCACCCGGTCCGAAATTTCCCTCGCCATCGCCGGTTCGTCATCGGTTTCGGAAAGCGCGGCGCTTGCAGCGGCGGGCGAAGGCGCGCGCCTGCTAGGGCCACGCATCATTGTCGGCGCCGTCACCTGCGCCATAGCCACCAGCGGAGCCTCGGCATGACCGTGCATTTCATCGGCGCCGGTCCGGGTGCCGCCGACCTCATCACCTTACGCGGCGCCAAGCTGCTTGGCTCGTGCCCCGTGTGCCTTTACGCAGGCTCGATCGTGGCGCCCGAACTGCTCGAACACTGCGCGCCAGGCACGCGATTGGTCGACACCGCGCCGATGTCGCTGGACGAGATCGAGGCCGAATATGTTGCCGCCGCCCAGGCCGGCCAGGATGTGGCGCGTCTGCATTCAGGCGACCTTTCGGTGTGGAGTGCCGTCGCTGAGCAGATCCGCCGTCTCGAACGCAACGGCATTGCCTACACGCTGACGCCCGGCGTCCCGTCCTTTGCCGCCGCGGCCGCAGCGCTGAAACGCGAACTGACCATCCCGGAAGTCGCGCAGAGCCTGGTGCTGACCCGCGTCTCTGGTCGTGCCTCCAAGATGCCGCCTGGCGAAACGCTGTCGGCCTTCGGCCGCACCGGCGCCACGCTGGCGATCCATCTCGCCATCCACGCCATCGAACAGGTGGTGGCGGAACTGACCCCGCATTATGGCGGCGACTGCCCGGTCGCCATAGTCTTTCGCGCCTCCTGGCCCGACGAACGCGTCATCCGCGCGACGCTGGAGACGGTCGCGGCCGCCCTTGCCGCCGATCCGATCGAGCGCACCGCGCTGATCTTTGTCGGGCGTTCGCTGGCGGCGCAGGATTTCACCGAAAGCTCGCTCTACGACCCTTATTATCAGCGGCGCTTCAGGAACCGGCAATGACGTTTTCCGAAACCTTCCAGAAGCTCACCGCACACAAACCGCGGCTGCAACCCGGCCATGTCTGGCTGGCCGGCTCCGGCCCCGGCGACCCCAGCCTGCTCACGCTGGAAGTGCTTTCGGCGCTGACCGAGGCCGACGCGCTGGTGCATGACGCGCTGGTCTCGCCGGAGATCATCGCTGTCGCCGAACGGGCGGAGAAATTCTATGTCGGCAAGCGCGGCGGCCGGCTGTCCATTCCGCAGGAAGACATCAACGCCCTTATCGTGAAACTCGCCAAGGAAGGCCGCAAGGTGGTGCGCCTGAAGGGCGGCCATCCTTATGTCTTCGCGCGCGGCGCCGAGGAAACGCTGGCTTTGGCCGAGCACGGCATTCCCTACCGGGTTCTGCCGGGTGTCACCTCGGCCTTCGGCGGCCTGACCTCGGCCGGCATTCCGGCCACCATGCGCGGCATCAACGGCGCCATCATCCTAGCAACGGGCTTCGCCGCTGTCTCCGACGACCGGCCGGACTGGGCAGCCCTTGCCCGCACCGGCCAGCCCATCGTCATCTATATGGGCCTGACCCATATGGAGGCGACCATCGCCGACCTTATGGCAGGTGGGCTGACGGCGGACATGCCGGCGGCGCTGATCGAGAACGCCACATTGCCACAAGAGCGCACCGTGGTCGCCACGCTGGGCACACTGGTCGAAGCAGCCGCGCGGGAGGCAATCGTTTCTCCCGCGCTCATCGTCATCGGCGGCATCGTCGCCATGCGCGACAGGCTGGTGCAGCGACCATGAACGCGACGGCCCTCATCGTCGGCGCGCCGCGCTCCGGCTCCGGCAAGACCAGCGTCACCATCGGCATCCTGCGTGCGCTGGCCAGGCGCGGCGTTCGCGTGCGCGGCGCGAAGTCCGGTCCCGATTATATCGATCCCGGCTTCCATGCCGCCGCCACCGGTCTGCCCGGCGTCAATCTGGACAGTTGGGCGATGCCGCCTTCCCTGCTCAACGGCCTGGCGGCGCAGACAGCCGACAATGCCGAACTGGTGGTGCTGGAAAGCGCCATGGGCCTGTTCGATGGCATCCCTTCGCCGGACGGGCGCACGGGATCGGCCGCCGACCTCGCCCGGCTCTACCGGCTGCCCGTCCTGTTGGTGCTTGACGTCTCCGGGCAATCGACGACGGCCGCGGCGATCGCCAAGGGCCTTTCCTGCTATGATCCGAATGTGCGCGTGGCCGGCGTCGTGCTCAACCGGCTGGGCAGCGAGCGCCATCGCAAGCTCTGCACCGAGGCCATCGAGGCGCTGGGCTTGCCCGTAGTCGGTGCCATTCTGCGCGATTCAGCCCTTGCCTTGCCCGAACGCCATCTCGGCCTTGTCCAGGCCAGCGAACATGCCAGCCTGATGCAGCATCTCGACCGGCTGGCCGATATGGCCGACGCTTCGCTGAACCTCGACGCCATCATGGCGCTCGCCGCCCCGCTCGAACCGGCTGATGGCAGTTTCGAGGCAGCGCTGCCGCCGCCGGGACAACGCATCGCGCTCGCCGAGGATGCCGCCTTCACCTTCATCTATCCGCATGTCGCCGCGCATTGGCGCAAATCGGGCGCCGAGATCGTGCCCTTCTCGCCACTGGCGGACGAGGCGCCGGACGAGAGCTGCGACGTCTGCTGGCTGCCCGGCGGCTATCCGGAGCTGCATGCGGGCAAGCTGGCCGCCGCCAGCGATTTCCAGGCGGGCATCAAGCGCTTCGCCGCGACGAAGCCGGTCCATGGCGAGTGCGGCGGCTTCATGGTTCTGGGCAAGGCCCTTGAAGACGCCGAAGGCGTCACCCATTCCATGCTCGGCTTGCTCGGCCATTCGACCTCCTTCGCCAAACGCAAGATGAACCTCGGCTACCGCGAGGCCAGGCTGAAGAGCGACAGCGCGCTCGGGCCTGCCGGAACAGTGGTGCGCGGCCACGAATTCCACTACGCTCAGGTGACCGACACCGGCAGCGACGAGCCGCTCGCCGAGCTCGCCGACGGCCAGGGTAACGCGCTCGGGCCCTCCGGTGGACGGCGGGGTCCGGTCAGCGGAACCTTCTTCCACGCCATCGCGATGAACCCATGAGCCGCTTCTCCGCGCCCGGCAAGATCCTCACCGACATAGCGCTTTGTCTGGTCTTCTTCACGCGCTCGCCGTTGCCGGTTCTCGACTTCGGCGACCGCAAGCTGGCCGATGCGATATGGGCGGCGCCGGTGGCAGGTGCGGTTGTGGCCCTGATCGGTGCGATCGTCTTTTCGCTTGCCACCACCTTCGGCGTCGCCTCCGGCCCGGCAGCCGCTCTGACGCTGGCCGCGATGATGCTGACCACCGGTTCGCTACACGAGGACGGCCTTTCCGATGTCGCCGACGGTTTTGGCGGTGGCCGCACGACCGATCGCAAGCTGGAGATCATGCACGACAGCCGCATCGGCGCTTATGGCGCTTCCGCGCTCGGCCTGACCATCCTCATCCGCTGGAGCGCGCTGGCGGAATTCTCCCATGGCTGGTCGGCGCTGTTGGCGCTGATCGCCGCTCACGCCGCCTCGCGCGGGCTGCTGGGTGCCTTCCTGCATCTGATGCCACCGGCCACGGCCGACGGCCTCTCCAGCCGCGCCGGCACCGTCTCTGCCACCACCGCACAGGCAGGCGCGATCCTCGGCGCCGTTGCACTGCTCACCCTCGGGCTGGGCGGCGCGATCGTGGCCGTGGCCCTGCTTGGCCTCATCTTCTACGGTTTCCGCAAGCTCTGTCTCAGCCAGATCGGCGGCCATACCGGCGATGCCGCCGGCGCACTGCAGCAGCTTTGCGAAATCGCCATCCTTGTCGTCGCTTCCGTGTCGCTCACCTGATTCTCTTTCGGAGACACTTCTGCCATGTCCTTCAAAACTCTCGATGAACTGCACAATGCCTGCCGCAACCTGCCTGCCGGCAGCGACACCGCCGCCGCCGCCGTCGCCCGCCGTCAGGATACGCTGACCAAGCCGCAGGGCAGCCTCGGCCGGCTGGAAACCATCGCCGCCTGGCTGGCCCGCTGGCAGGGTCGCGACATGCCGAAGCTGGACCGCGTCAAGGTGATCGTCTTTGCCGGCAACCACGGCGTCACCGCCCAGGGCGTGTCGGCCTATCCGTCGGAAGTGACCGTGCAGATGGTGGCCAATTTCGCCGGCGGCGGCGCCGCCATCAACCAGCTCGCCCGCGCGGCTGGCGCGGAACTCGACGTCATCCCGCTCGATCTCGACCATCCGACCGGCGACTTCACGCAAGGCGCGGCGATGGACGAGGCTGCCTTCCTTGCCGCAGTTTCGGCCGGCTACGACGCCGTCGACGCCGATATCGATCTCCTCTGCCTCGGCGAGATGGGCATCGGCAACACCACGCCGGCGGCGGCGATCTCGGCCGCCCTTTTCGGCGGTGGCGCCGAAAAATGGACCGGTCGCGGCACCGGCGTCGACGACGCCGGCCTGAAGCGCAAGGTGGTCGCCATCGAGGCCGGCCTGCAACGCCATGCTGCCGTGCTGGCCGATCCGCTGAAAGCCGCAGCCGCACTCGGCGGTCGCGAACTGGCCGCCATCTTCGGCGCCACGCTTGCCGCGCGCCACCGCAACGTGCCGGTGCTGCTCGACGGTTTTGTCTGCACGGCGGCCGCGGCTCCCTTGGCCAAACTGCATGCCGCCGGGCTTGCCCATACCATTGCCGCCCATGTCTCGGCCGAAGCCGGCCATCGCGGCTTGCTACAGGCGCTGGGCCTCACGCCCCTGCTCGACCTCGGCATGCGACTGGGCGAAGGCTCCGGCGCTTGCCTGGCTGTCAATCTCGTGCGTTCGGCGCTCGCCTGCCACGCGGGAATGGCCAGCTTCGCCGAGGCAGGCGTTTCGGAGAAATAGACCGGGGCCAGCAAGCCCGGAGAAGACCCGGGCAATCGCCCGACATTGCCAAGCCGGTCGTTTTCGAGGAACCTTCCGGCCATATGGTGGTTTTGACGAGATGCCGGCATCGGACGACAGCAGGAGATTTTCCATGACGATCAGACATTTCGCGACCTGCGCGCTGACGATCGCCATCGCCCTCCCGCTGGCCTCGCCAAGCTTCGCGGGTGAAAACAAACATCATCACAAGAAGCATCGCGCTCATCACGGGGAGCGCTACGTTCCGGCCGGCCGCACCGTCGTCGAAATGCTGTTCGGTGGTCCCCGATACTACGACAGCCAGATGTTTACCACCGCGGCGGGCGCCTGCGCCTATCATCGCGTCGGGCCCGACGCGCGCGCGGCCAACGACGTCAACGACCATTATTGCGGCAAATAGCGACCTTCGATCCGAGCTGGATGACACCCGCTACGTCGCGGCATCGGCTGGCGCCAAATCAGAAATCTGTTGAATATGGCGGCCTGCGACCATTTTTCTATGTCCACATCCGAAACGGAATGCTAGGGGACCGGCTAGTCGGCCATGTGCCGCAGAATGCGGGCCCTGATTTCTGGACGCACCGTCGGACAGTGTCGCGTTAGCCCGAAACAGTACTTTCCGCGGAAAGCTTGCATTTTCAGTTTCATCTCCACGGCGTCTTAAGGCTCCCCGAGTATCGTTGCTGTACTGAACCTGCGCCAATCGACGAGGTCGTGACCCATGGCATTTGGCAATAAATCTTCAGCTTCCGGGATGGTTGGCCACGCCCGGACGATTTTCATGGCTAGCGCCGCGATCATGCTCGCCGCCACGGCGGGATGTTCTGCCGTTGCCGACAGCAATGTGAAAACCGCCTCCTTCAGCGCCAAAACGAGCTATGCGTACCTGGTTCCGACGGCCAAGCCGAAGGCCAAGGTCGTGGCCGCGAGGCACAAGCCAACGGCAACGAAGGATATCGCCAAGGTGGCCAGCGCCACCCCATCCTACGGCAACGCTCCCTATATCTGCACGCCGAGCGGCTTCGGCCATCTTGCCCGTTGCTTTGCCCGGACCTAGTCCAGGCAACGCCTCATCCTAGCCACAGCGTGCGACGATTGCCGGCGGCAGCCTGAAAGCTGCCGCCTTCCTTCTATGACTAGTGGTCCAGCTTAGCCTCGATCCTGGTCAGCCGGTGGCTGACATAGTCGCCGTGCCGCAGCTTCCTGGCTTCGTCGTCTTTCCTTACCGGCGCGTTGGCGAACACATACCAATCGCCCTTCGGCTCGCGCTTCTGATAAACGACGTCACCCTTCTTGCGATGGCTGAAACAGGTGAGGTCGGGCTTGGCGCCACCCATCGCATGCCAGTCGGCCCGGAAACACAGTTTGCCAGGATCGGTGATGAACCAGGTGCCCACCCCGTAACTCAGGGTCTTGCCCCTGCCCGACCAGGCGGTGAAACGGCGCATCGGGATTGCGAAATAGCCGGCGCCGTCCTTCCACATCCATGACCGCTGGCTGTAGAGCCTGTAGAGTTCGTTGTCGTTCAGCGGCTTTGCCTTTTCTATGACTGCGGCGCTGGGCGCCGCAGCCGAGGCTGTTCCGGTACCGGCGACGGTGCCGGCGACCAGCAATAGAAGTATGTTCCGTATCGCGGACATAACCTTTCCTCCCGCGCTTCCACCCTGGTTCAGTTCGCTGCCTGCTGCGTGTGCACGACGCGCCAGTTGGGCAACCCATAACCGTCGGGCCACGGATAGACCTCGCGGTCGTCGAAGTAGACGATATCGGTCAACTCGGGGAATTGCGGATAGGTCTTGGCGACGCTTTCGGCCCAGTCGCGCACATAGTGGTCATCGCCTTCGTATCCCAGTTCCGCCACCACCACCGGTTTGCCGAAACCTTTGACGCGGTTGTATTTCGGCTCCATCTGCTCGACGAAAGTGGTGTCGTGACCGACCTTGTCCCGGTCGAAGGGTTGATAACCGAACACCGACAGACCGATGACGTCGACAAAATCGTCGCCCGGATAGAAGGCTTCGAGACCCTCATTGCCTTTCGGCGACCACATATATTTGGCCGTCTTGATGTGCTGACGGCAAATCGTGACCATGCGCTTGTAGGCAGTCACATAGTCGGCCGGCGGCCAGTGCGCCCAAGAGAACTGGTTGCTGGTCTCGTCCATCTCCTGCGCCCAGCGGATCGTCACCGGGCTCTTGAGCGTCGCGGCTTCCGAACAGACCGCCGCCATGTAGGAATCGCGTTCGCCGTTCAGGATGCTGTGAAGCAATTGCCGCGAAGTGACACGCCAGTGCGGCGACCACGACCACGGCTCCACCGATATCAGCAGCGAGCGACCCCGCTGCTGCGCATAGGCGTCGGCAACCGCCAGCGTGCCCAGATCGACATCCTCCCACGGCAGGAAGAGATGCTCGATCTTCGAGCTGGAATCGCTGCCGAAGTCGCCATAGGGATCATAGGCCCCGAAGCCGATGGATGTGGGCGTGATCACCGGACGCTTGTCCGACGGCATGGTTGCCGTGGCGGAGTTGTTCTTCGGGATACCAAGCGGCAGGTTGCTGGCCGCCATGACCGCTCCCGATGCGATTAGCCCCACGCATGAAAGCGCGATGGCCGCGAGTTTCCTGTTCATCGTCGTTCTCCGATCTCAATAAGCACCTGCCGGCGCTGCGGTCGGCAACGGTGCATGTTCCGGGGTAAGCACGGCCTGCGCCACCGGCCGGTTGGCCATGACCTTGGCGCTTACCGTGTCCTGTTCGACGAGCTTGCCATACTCGTCGTCTTTGTCCGGCACCGCGTGCTTGAACACGTACCAGGCGCCGGAAGGCTCCTTCTTCTGATAGATCGTGCCCTCATCGATCTTGTGGCGGAAGCATGTCTTGTCGGGAGAGGCGCCGGTCGGACCGTGCCACACGGCCCTCAGGCACATCTGCCCGTCATTGGTGAGTACCCAGCGACCTTCGGCCCAGCTTGCGTTGTCGCCAGTGCCGGACCAGGCCCTGAAGAGACGACCCCTGTCTTGCATGCGGCCGGCGCCGTCCGGCCATTGCCAGGTCTTGTCGCGATAGAGGTCGTAGAGGTCGAGCGCAGTCATGGTGCGCGCCTGCGCCGGCACCACGACTGGCTCTTCGGCCCGGGCCGAGCCGCAGTACATCGCAATGCCGAAGCCGGCCAGGAGGCCGTGGCGCGTCAGGGACCAGGTGATGGAATGATTGTCCATGTGAACCTCACTTTCCACGTACCTGGCGGGACCGGATCTGGCGCGAGGTGTCGCGATCCACGTCGTCCGTCAGCAGATTGAGGCGCTCGGCCCGCTCGGGACGTTGGCCGATGGTCGAAACCCGAAACCCTGCGGCCGACGCGGCGCCTGGCTCGAAGGCGCTGCGCAGATCGACAAGGACAGGCCTGCGCATCACGCGCCTGAGACGGCTAAGATCGATGCGGCGGATGCTGTCCCATTCGGTGACGACGACGACCGCATCGGCGTCACGCGCGCATTCATAGGGATCGTCGACCAGCGCGACATTTTCCAGAACGCAACTGGCATTCTCGTTCCCGACCGGATCGTAACCGCGCACGGTTGCGCCGTAACGCTGCAGCGTTTCGATCAGCGGCACCGCCGGCGCTTCGCGCATGTCGTCGGTGTCGGGTTTGAAGGTGAGGCCCAGAACCGCAATGGTCTGGCCATCGACGTCGCCACCGACCGCGTCGACAACCTTGAGCGCCATCTTGCGCTTGCGGGCTTCGTTGGCGACGATGGTCTCCTCGACGATGCGCAACACCACGCCATAGTCCTGCGCGATACGCAGCAGCGCCAACGTATCCTTCGGGAAACACGAGCCGCCATAGCCCGGCCCGGCGTTCAGGAAGCTGTTGCCGATGCGCTTGTCGAGGCCGATGCCGAGTGCCAGTTCGCCGACATTGCTGCCGACTCTCTCGCACAGATCCGCCAGTTCGTTGATGAAGGTGATCTTGGTGGCGAGAAAAGCGTTGGCTGCGTATTTGATCAGTTCGGCGGTGCACCGGTCGGTGACGACCAGCGGCGTTGACCCGAGCGGTTCACGATAGAGCGCCAGCATCACCGCCCGTGCGCGACCGTCCTCGGCGCCGATGACGACACGATCGGGCTTCAGGAAATCGCCGATCGCCACGCCCTCGCGCAGGAACTCCGGATTGGACGCGACCGAGAACGAGCCGCGCCGGCAGACACTGGCGATGATCTTCTCCACCGCGTCGCCAGTGCCGACCGGAACGGTGGACTTGACCGCCACGACCGCACCTTCGGCCAGGAACGGTGCCATCTCGCGCGCCGCCATGTAGACGAAGGAGAGGTCGGCATCGCCCTGCCCGACGCGGGACGGTGTACCGACCGCGATGAACACGACCTGTGCATTGGTGATGGCAGAGGCCAGATCGCAGGTGAAGGACAGCCGATCCGCTTCGCGGTTGCGGGCCACCAGGATATCGAGATCCGGCTCGTAGATCGGCAACTGCCCGTTGTTGATGCGACTGATCTTGTCGGCGTTCTTGTCGACGCAAACAACATCGTGACCCCATTCGGCGAAGCATGTCCCGCTGACGAGACCGACATAACCTGTTCCGATGACCGCGATCTTCATGGTGTCTATCGCCTTGCGGCGCCTCTGCTTGCTCAGTTCAGTTGATCCGATGACGTCGATTGCCAATGCGGGTTGAAAACGGTGGTGCGCAGCGCGGTTCGCCCAACGCCCGCCCCGGCCGCCGAATAGCGTTCGTCGAAAAGCTGTAGACGACCCGAACCCCAGACCAGCACCTCGATGCTCTCACGACCGTGCTCGGCCGTAGCGACGCCCGGCAGCACGATCATCGACAGGAGACCAGCCGCGATCGCGGGGCGATGGAAGCGACTGCCCGCCCGCACCCGGTTCTCGCGCTCGTGCCGGTACAGGATGACCAGGGTCAGCACCGTGTAGAGCAGGCTGTTGACGATGGCGAACAGGTAGAAGCCGCGGCTGGCGCCGGCGTCCTTCACCAGCAGAACCGGCAGGATCGAGGCCAGCGCGACCACCACGTAGGGCGCATAGACACGGAACGGCAACGGATCGACGTCGGAAGTGCCCTTCGGGGTGACGCGGAAATCGACAACCGTGCCGGTGAGCCAATCCCGCAAGGCGGCGATGCATCCGGCAAACGCCCAGGGCCAGCGCGCCAACAGGAACAGCGCGTTCTCCCAGCACAGGATCTTGCCGTCGATCGGACGGAAGCTGCGCGTCGCGCGCCAGCGATAGGATAGGCCGACCAGCAGCAGCGACAGCGGCATGAAATGCGTCAGGAAATCGGGATAGGTCACCGCGACGAAGTTTTCTCCGCGCAGCAGTGCGATGATCGGCGTCGCCACCAAAAGCAGCATGAAGGTGGCAAACAGCGGATACCAGACCTGCGAAAACAGGAACTGGAAGCGCAGCCGCAACGGCAGCCGCGGCACATAGGTCGGCGAATATTGCAGAAGCAGCATGACCAGGCTACGCGACCACTGGAATTCCTGCGTCACCAGATCGCCGAAGGTGCTGGGGCCATCGCCATGCGCGATGGCATCCAGCGCATGCACGCCGCGCCAGCCATGCGCGTTCATCATCAGCGTGGTCGAATGATCCTCGGCCAGTTCCGGTCCAAGACCGCCAATCTCCTTGAGCGCCCGCGTGCGCACCGCGTAGTGCGATCCGATGCAAAGGGGAGCGAAACCGCCATTGTAACCGGCCTGCAAGGCGCCGTGCATGCTTGCTTCCGCATAGAGGCGGCCGCGCGCCGACCAACTCTGGTTGGCATTGCTGTCACAGATGCTCGGTGCGGACACATAGCCAACCGCCGGATCGGCGAAGGGCCGCAACATGTGCCAGAGATAATCCGGTTCGGGCACGTGATCGGCGTCGAGCTGCGCGACGAAGTCGTAATAATAATAGCCGTAGTGATCATAGAAGAAGGCGAGATTGCCTTCCTTGCAGCGCGTGCGGCGCGGCCACGTTGGACGATGATAATCGCTGCGCCCACGGCGGGTCGAAACGTAGACGCTGTGACGGCGACACCAGTCGATGGTTTCGGACGACGGATCTTCGTCGGCCAGCCATGTATCGTGCGGCACTGTCTGTGCGAGCATGGCGCGCAGCGTCTGTGCGACCACCTGGAATGGCTCGGACGGCGCTTTGGTTACCACCATGGCGACACGGCTGCCCTGCGGTATCCGAAGCGGCCCGGTGGGCTTCCTGGCAAAAGCGAAGACGGCCATGAAGTATCCGGGGATCAGCGTGATCCAGGCCAGCTCGCAGGTGGTCAAGACCGTGCCGAACAGGCTGAAATGATGCACCGGCGCCAGCCACCAAACCCAGAAATAGGCCAAAGCCCCGAGCCAAAGCGCCACGCCGGCGAAATACTCCATCCGCCGCAGACCGGTCACGACCGGCACCATGAGCGGCTCGACCGTTGGCCAGCCTCGCAGATTGTCGTTGGCCAGGCGCGTCGTCATGGCTGCGCCTCCAGGCCGAAGAACCGGGCGGCCGTCCGCACGATCGTCTCAAGGTCCGAATATTGGGGTGAGAAACCGAGCGTGGCGCGGGCGAGGTGTGGGTCGGCGTAGAGAGCCGGTGGATCACCGGCGCGACGCGGATGGATGGCGATGGGGACGCTGTGCCCTGTGACCCGATCTATGGTCTCGAGGATTTCGAGAACCGACGACCCGTGGCCGGTACCGAGATTGACGGCGATGTTATCCCCGCCCCGCACCAGATGTTCGTAGGCGAGCACATGCGCCCAGGCGAGGTCGCTGACATGGATATAGTCGCGTACGCAGGTGCCGTCGGCGGTATCGTAGTCGTCGCCGAACACATCCAGCCGTTCGATGCGGCCGGCGGCGGCCAGCAATGCCCGCGGAATGAGATGGGTCTCGGGGTCATGCCATTCGCCCAATTCGCCTTCTGGGTCGGCCCCACAGGCGTTGAAATAGCGCAGCGCCACGTAGCGCAGGCCGAATGCCGCCGCATAGTCGGCCAGCATATGTTCGGCGATCAGCTTGGTCTTGCCGTAGGGGTTGATCGGAACCTGCGGCGTCGTCTCGGCGATCGGCAGCACGGCCGGCACGCCATAGGTGGCGCAGCTCGATGAGAAGATGATCTTGTCGACCCCCGCCTGCAGGCAGGCATCAAGGAGCGAGAGCGTACCCGCGACATTGTTGCGGTAATATTTCGACGGCTCCTTCACGGACTCGCCGACATAGGCCGAGGCGGCGAAATGGATGATCGCGGCCGGCTTCTGCTGGGTGATCGTGCGTGCCAGATGCACCGTGTCGAGCACGTCGCCATGGATGAACGGACCCCAGCGTACCGAGACACGATTGCCCGTTGCCAGGTTGTCGTAGACGATCGGTTCCAGCCCACGCGACCGCAGCAATTTGGCTGTGTGGCTGCCGATGTAACCGGCCCCGCCGGTAACAAGGATACGCTGGACCGACATCACGCCACCTCGGCAAGCTTGCGCCCCTTGGCTGAGAGAAGGCCGTCGAAATAGGCGATGGTCTGCTTCAGCCCGTCGGCGAGAGGCACATTCGGGTGCCAGCCAAGATCACGGGTGGCCTGCGAAATGTCGGGGCGCCGCTGGCGCGGATCGTCGGCCGGCAGCGGACGACGGACGATCTTCGAACGGGAGCCGGTCAAGTCGAGGACCAGTTCAGCGAGTTCACCGACGGTGAACTCTGCGGGGTTGCCGAGATTGACGGGTCCAGTCAGCGACGCCGGCGAGGCCATCATGCGCAGGAAGCCGTCGATCAGGTCGTCGACGAAGCAGAACGAGCGCGTCTGCGAGCCGTCGCCATAGACGGTGATGTCTTCGCCACGCAGCGCCTGGACGATGAAATTCGAAACCACGCGGCCATCGTCGGACCGCATGCGCGGCCCGTAGGTATTGAAGATGCGCACGACCTTGATTTCGACACCGTGCACCGCGTTGAAATCGTGAAACAGCGTTTCCGCGCAGCGCTTGCCCTCGTCGTAGCAGGAGCGCGACCCGAATGGATTGACGTTGCCCCAATAGGCCTCGACCTGCGGATGCACATTGGGGTCGCCATAGACCTCGGAGGTCGACGCCTGGAAGATACGCGCCCCGGACCGCGCGGCGAGCTCAAGAAGGTTCAATGAGCCGAGCACGCAGGTCTTGGTGGTGTGGATGGGATCTGCCTGGTAGTGCCGAGGCGAGGCTGGGCAGGCAAGATTGTAAATCTCGTCGACCTCGGCATCGAGCGGAGCAATGATGTCGTGGTGACGCGCTGTAAAAGCGCCCAGCAGCTTCAGATGTCCGATGTTTTCCGCTCTGCCCGTGGAAAAATTGTCGGCGCAGATCACGCTATGCCCCTCTCGCAAGAGGCGTTCGCACAAATGCGAACCAAGAAAACCTGCGCCGCCAGCAACGAGAATTGTCTTCAAGGATTCCGCGTGCCGTATCTGCAGACTGCCGCGCCGGGCTGATACAGCATTGGAGCGAAGATATGATGCTCGACTACGCACATACGCCTCCGAAAACTCTGCAACACCGTCAGGCAACGAACCGAAAACACAACGTTGCTTGAAACTTATCTCAACTCTCGTTGGACAACTCTGGAACTTTGTACTGAATGTTAACGATGTTAATTAGATTTCCGTTTCTTAATACTTACTCATATCCATGCTTGAGTGTCGTTATCTCAAAATCCGAGAAATTATCGCTCAGTACATATCTCCACTGCTGCAGGTGATGCGCGGAGACCTTTTTTGGGTGTATTTGATTTGAGCAATGTCTGCCGACCAACTACTCAGCGTTAATAATCTTGAGTGCAGGCGTAGACATTTCTTGACCATGCAACTTTTTAACCAGTCGCGACGTTTAATCGGCGAAGGGGGGCTTGGTGGAGGGCTCTGGATGAGTGATCATTCAGACCGACCGAACAGGCCAGACACGTCGCCCGGCGCGGAATCCGTACCCGGCGTCGAAAGGCGGCGTTGGCCACGCGAACCGGTCAATGGGGCAGTTGCTGATCGTGCTGCACCAACCGAACCCGCGCTGAAGCCGCTGCGATTTTCAACGCTGCCGCTGGCGATCGCAGATCAGTTTCCAGCGTGGCGCGCGCATCTTGACCCGATTGCCGAAGTTCTTCTGCCGGACGACGCCAGGCCCGAGAACGGCTTCAACGCCGAACATACGGCCTGGAATCTCGGCAAGATGTTGCTTGTCCAGCAGCGCGCGGCCGCTTACCGCTATGTGAGATCGGCGGCAAAACTGAAATCGAGTTCGATCGACCACTGGTATATCGGCATTCCCCGACGGGGCCACGCCTGGACGGAGGTTGACGGGCACGTGGTCGAAAGCACCTCGGGCACGGTAACATTCCGGTCTCTTGGCCATCCTTATCGCGGGCGTGTGACAGAGTCCGAAGTCATGCTCCTCTACATGCCCTATGACCTGTTCGCCGAACACGCGGGAATGCTCGTCGCAGCCAACAACTCGATCCTGAGCGGCAACTTCGCTACCCTGTTGATCGACTACATTGCCAGCGTCGAGGCCAGACTACCGACCCTGGTTGCCGACGACCTGCCGAAGATCGTGCACACGATCCGCGACATGCTCATCACCTGCCTTGCTTCATTGCCTTCGTCCGGCAAGGAACCGGTCGCGCAATCGATGCTCGGCGTGATGGAGCGGGTACACCGCCACGTCCACGACAATCTTCATTCGCACGATCTCAACCCGGATACCATTTCCAGAGCCGCCGGCATTTCGCGGACCCGTCTCTACCAGCTCTTCGAAGCGAGCGGCGGCGTGCTCAACTACATCCGCAAGAAGCGGCTGCAGGATGCCTATGCGACGTTGAGCGACCCGACCAACAGCAGTCGTATTCTGGATATCGCCGAAGACGCCGGCTTCGACGTCGCCGCCAATTTCACCCGTGCCTTCTCGCACGAATTCGGCCTCAGTCCGCGTGAAGTGCGCAAGGCAGCCGCCACCAACACGCCGCCTTTGGCCACCAAGAGCGATGGCGCGGCAACACCCACATTCGAAAGGTGGCTACGCGAACTGGGGCAGTGAACCGGTGCGCCGACAGGCCAGACCTGTCGGCCGCAGTTCGCCCTGCCGCGCGAAGGCAGGGCCGCAAACCAATGATAAATAAGAGAGAAAATGGTGGGTGTGCACAGGATCGAACTGTGGACCCGCTGATTAAGAGTCAGCTGCTCTACCAACTGAGCTACACACCCACGCCGCTGGAAAACCAGCGTCGGCGGGCATATAGCCGCCGCTTCCGCTCCTGTCCAGCCCTGTCCTGTCATTTCCCGACAAATCGATGATGTTCTTTTCCAATGCCCTTGGATTGCGCCTTTTGCGCGTGTCCGCTCACACCAGAAGCTTGCCCTCGGCGACCTTCACAGCCTGACCGCCGATGCGGGCGGACGCCAGCTTGCCGCCCGCAACGTCGAGCTCGAGGCGGATACGCGAGGGACGCCCCATCTCCAACCCCTGCTCGATCCAGTAACGCGCCATGCCGTCGCCAGGCCGGTCGAAATGCATGATCGCACCGGCGAAGGCCGCCGCTGCCGAACCGGTCGCCGGATCCTCATAGGAAGGGTTGCCCGGCACGATCATGCGCACATGGAAAGCGCTTTCCTGGTTCACCGTTTCGCGGCAGTAGACATAGGGGCTGGCGAAGGCCCAATCGCTTTTTTTCGGCGCAAGCTGCGCCCACATCTCGTTGTTGAGCCGCGCCTTGGCGGCGGCCTGCAAATTGGCGACCGGGATGGTCACATAGGGCACGCCGGCACTGAAAAAAGCGACGCGATGGTTCTCGAAGCCAATTTCATGCGGCCCAAGGCCAAGGGCTGCGCCGATCGCCTCGGGATCGGCCGTCAGTGTCAATTGCTCGGGCAGTTTGGCAAGATCGAACTCGGCGAAGGTCGCGCCGTCGCCGTGGCTGACCGCGCACCGAACAGGCCCGATGTTCTCCTCGAGTACGAAGATCGCATCGCCATTGCCCTCTGCAAGTTCTGCCAGGGCAATCGCGCTGCCGACGGTCGGATGACCGGCAAACGGCATCTCGTAGTCGGGTGTGAAAATGCGGACACGGGCGCGATGCCTCGGATTCTCCGGGGGCAGCACGAAGACCGATTCGGACAGATTGAACTCACGCGCGATGCGCTGCATCGCTTCGAGATCCAGCCCCTCGCAGTCGAGCACGACCGCAAGCGGATTGCCGGCCAGCCTGTCTCCGGTGAAGACGTCGTAGACGAGGTAGTTGCGTGGCGTCATGATCAGGTTCCTGCCCTCGCCCGGTTTTCAATCGCGAGCGAAAATTAATGTGAAATCCGACGCGGAGAATATCGGCACCAGCAACGTGTCGGGCCAGCATAGGGGTCCGCGCCGACCGGGATTGTCAAGCAGCCACGAGTGGAAACGGCATCCGCCATCGTGGCACCGCGCGTTCCAACGAACCGGCCATGTCGCATTGGACGCAGCCTGCAGCGTTGGTCAGCCGAAATGCCAGCGCGCAACGGCGGCCAGATGGTTCAGTGCTCCCTCCGGCAGGTTTTGTGCGGACCGAATGACCACCGGCCCTTCGATTTCGGGGTCTGCTTCGGAAGCAACGAAGGTCCTGATCCCGTCCGCGACGACATCGGCGTCGTCGGCCAGGAAGTAGCGCCGGAACAGCATCGTCGAGCCATTGATCGAATGGAGATGGTAAAGCGGCTCGTGGCGGACATCGCCAAGATCGAGCCCGGTCTCCTCCTTCACCTCGCGATGCATGTTGGCGGCGATGTCGGCGCGGTCCTGGACGAAGTCCACCGCTTCGAACGAACCGGCGGCGAAATAGATGCGGCCGGCATTGGCCGTATGCGGCCCCATGCGCACCGCCACCAACGCACCGTCGCGCGACACCAGGGCCGCCTGCGCGAAACAATGCTCGATATCGGGACTGCCCTTGTTCTTGCGCCAATAGAGCATCGTGGCGAAACGGACATTGTGGCAGCGGCCGACAAGCCTGCCCTGCCCGTCCAGCTTCAATTCCGAAAGCAACACCATGGCGCCATCGAACAGGCGCGGATTGGCCGCATGTTCCTGCCGCCAGTTCGCCTCGATAGCCGCGACGTTCTCCAATTCGAAGGGGTGAGGGCCGGGATCGAGCCGGACCTCGACCGCGGTCACCGGCACAATCTGATCGCGCGGCAGCTCGAACTTCGCCACGGTCAGACCAGATCCAGCGTCACCGCCACCGGGCAATGGTCCGAAGCTTTCGGGCGGTCCCAGCCGATGCGCGGAAACCGCGGCACTTCCTGGCCGGGCGGGAACGGCGTGCGCCACGGCTGGCCGTTGCGCACGATGTCGGGAATGGCCGCGTTTCGCGCCGCAAGCCCTTTCGACAACAGGATATAGTCGAGCTGGCAAAGATGCCGCTCCTGCGGACCGCGCGTGTGGTAGAGCGTCCACCGGTCCATTTCGGGACGCCGCTCGACGATGTTTTCGGCGAAACCGTCGGAAAGGAAGACGTTGAGGCAGGTGTTCGTCTCCACCACCGGCTCGAAGTGGAAGCCGGCATGGGCATCGCCGCCGATGAGGACACGTTGGCGATAATCGTTCATGTCGCCGCAGATCGCCCAGCGTTTGCCGGCGGCGTGATCCTTGCCGAAGCGCTGTTCGATGATGTGGCGCACCGCGCTTGCCTCGGCGATGCGCAGCGGCATGGTGGCGGCACGACCGTCGAGCCCGTTGCGCGGTGGCCCCATCGACTTGAAATGCACCAGATAAAGCGTGAGCGGCACACCGCCGACGGTCACGTCCACCTCCAGGCAGTCGCGGCGGAAGATACGTTCGCCGGGCTCATGCCCCATTGCGGCGAGATCGTCGTTGAACAGGCCGAACTGCTCGAAGGTCACATAGGCGTGGCTGGTCATGCGCACGAATTCGATCGGCTGGCCATGAGCCGTTTCGGTACGCATCATCAGCGCGACGTCGATGCCGCGCGAATCATTGCCTTCGGTCGTGTATTTCTGCCGGTAGCCCTCGCCCACCATCTTGAAGAGATAGCCGTATTCGAACGCTTTCAGCGCCTCGATATTGTCCACCTCCTGCAGGCAGACGATGTCGGCTCGGGTCGCGGCGATCGCCAAGGCTGTCAGCTGGCGCGTATCGTCGGAATGGGCGATCACGCGGGCTTGCTCGAGCAGCCTGTATTCGGCCTCGCTGCGGATATCGAAGAGGGCCAGCGTACGGTCCTCGTTCAATTGGTTGCGGTAGCCGGAGAAGTCGAACCTGTTCATCAGGTTCTCGACATTGAAAGTGGCGAGGCGCAGCGACATGGAATGAGGTTTGCCTGCAAGCCCGGCCAAAGACAAGACCTGATCCTGTTCGATAACGGGACGCGACAAGTCGTTTGGAATAGTTGATGAAACCAACCCGTTCATCGCTCGTTCATGCACCGAGGCCCATTGTCGCCGCCTCCCACGAAATCCAAGGGGCGCGGGGCCTGTGGTTCATTGGAGAGTGTTATGAAACGGCTCATCAACTTCCGCACCGGGCTCGTGACGCTCGGCCTGCTTGTCGGCCTTTCCGTGCCGGCATTTTCCGTTCCCATGCCCGCGCCGATAGCCCCGGCCGCGCCATCCGATATCCAGACGGTGCGCGACAGCTGGGCCGGCGGCAACGATCGTGGCAACGCCAGCCAAGAATGGCGCCGCAACTGGCGCGGCGATGGCTGGCGCGGCAACCGGCATTGGCGTGGCGATCGTGACTGGCGCGGCGACGGCTGGCGGGGCGACCGTCATTGGCGCCGCGGCTGGCGTGACGACGGCTGGCGCTACCGCCACCGCCCGCGCTGGGGCAATTCCGGCGTCTATTTCGGGCTCGGCCTGGGTTCCGGCATGCTCTATGACGATTATTACTACCGGCCCCGGCCGCGCATCTACCGCGCGCCGCGTGCGTCTGGCCATGTGCAGTGGTGTTATGCCCGTTATCGTTCGTACCGGGCTTGGGACAACACGTTCCAGCCGAACTACGGCCCTCGCCGGCAGTGCATCTCGCCCTACCGCTACTGAAGCGGTCATGTTCTGAACGACTGAGCCGGCGCGGCCCCCCGCCGCACCGGCTCTCGTACCGCCGCCGTAGCCCCCCGCGGGACCGGTCGAAACGGCACGGAACTATCGGCCCCGAGCCGACCGCAAAGTCGACACCGATGCCGCCGGGCGCAGGTCCATTTCCGGACGACCGCCCTCCCCATCGGGAGACATGCGACCTTTATGCCAATTTAGTCGTGCCGAATTGGCACATGAAAAAAGCCGGCGAAGCGATTCGCCGGCTTTGAGTTTTCTCGCTGAACATTACAGGAGGCTGTCATCGGCGCCCGCGAGCAAAGCCCGGGACGCGGGGAAGAAAGCCGTGAAGCCTGCTTAGTTCTTGGCCTTGTCGACCAGCTTGTTCTTCGAAATCCACGGCATCATGCCGCGCAGCTTCTCGCCGACCTGCTCGATCGGATGTTCGTCGTTGAGGCGGCGGGTCGCCTTGAAGCGGGCAGCACCCGAACGATATTCCTGCATCCATTCCGAGGTGAACTTGCCGGTCTGGATGTCGTTGAGCACGCGCTTCATCTCGGCCTTGGTCTCGGCGGTGATGATGCGCGGACCCGACACATATTCACCCCACTCGGCGGTGTTCGAGATCGAGTAGTTCATGTTGGCGATGCCGCCTTCATAGATCAGGTCGACGATCAGCTTCACTTCGTGCAGGCACTCGAAATAGGCCATTTCAGGCGCGTAGCCGGCTTCCACCAGCGTCTCGAAGCCGGCGCGGATGAGTTCGACCAGACCGCCGCACAGCACAACCTGCTCACCGAACAGATCGGTTTCGCATTCCTCGCGGAAATTGGTCTCGATGATGCCCGAGCGGCCGCCACCGACGCCGCAGGCGTAGGAGAGCGCCAGATCGTGGGCATTGCCCGAGGCATCCTGGTGCACCGCGATCAGGCACGGCACGCCGCCGCCCTTCTGGTATTCGCCGCGCACGGTGTGGCCCGGGCCCTTCGGCGCGATCATGACGACGTCAACCGTCGCCTTCGGCTCGATCAGGCCGAAATGCACGTTGAGGCCGTGAGCGAAAGCAATCGCGGCGCCGTCGCGGATGTTCGGGGCAATCTCGTTCTTGTAGATGTCGGCCTGCAGTTCGTCCGGCGTCGCCATCATCATGAGGTCGGCCCACTTGGCAGCCTCGGCAACGGTCATCACCTTGAGGCCGTCGGCCTCGACCTTCTTGGCGGTCGCCGAACCGGCCTTCAGGCCGATGACGAGTTCCTTGGCGCCGGAATCCTTCAGATTAAGCGCATGGGCGCGGCCCTGCGAACCGTAGCCGATGATGGCGACCTTCTTGCCCTTGATCAGATTGAGATCGGCGTCGCGATCGTAATAGACACGCATTTCTTCTTTCCTTCCCGTTTGAAGTCAGAGGCCTCTCGGCCCGGTTTTTGCCCCGTAAAGAGCGAGAAACTGCTGCGTTGCCCGGACGGCGTCGCCGCCGATCTCCGCCTCAGTCAAATCCAGTCTGTCGCCGAGCAGCAGGCGCACCTGCACGTCGCGGCCGACAAGTCCGAAGAAAGTACGGAACGCCGTTTCGGCGTCCGCGAAATCGAGAAGCCCCTTTTCGCGCCCGGCCTCCAGCAGCGGCTTCAGGCGTCTGGCCAGCGCGAAGCGACCGTTTTCGAGCACGATGCGGCCGAGATCGTCCTTGCCGGAGCCGGCATGGCCGACCGCGACACGGTTCAAGGCAATGGAGGTGTCGCTGGAAATGACGCGCAGCCAGTCGCGGGCAAAGCCTTCCAGGCTGGCGCTCAGCGAGGCAAGGTCAAGTCCCTCGCGATCGACGGTAGCCACCCGCACCTTCGACGCCTGCCATTGTACAGTGGCGGTGAGCAGCCCGTCGCGGTCACCGAACCATTTGTACAGCGTTTCCTTGGAACAGGAGGCGCGCCGCGCCACCGCCGTCATGGTCAGCGCATCGCCTTCCTCGACAAGGAGGCGCAAGACAGTGTCGAGCACATCCTTCTGGCGATCGGTCAAGGTTTCGGGTTGCGCCGGCCGCGCCTCCCCTCCACTTTGGTTGACAGCCTTTTCGGCAGTCGTTTCCATTGCCATCAGAACCGTACCGTACGTTACGGTTCTTTCGTAGTGGCGAACGCGGCGCTTTGCAAGCGGATTCGCCAGCGCCGTTCGAACCTGTCGAAAACAGCCCGCATCAGTCCGGGCTGTCGGGTGAAATCACCTCCCATGTTCCGAACAGGGTCAGGCCGGCGGTCTTGGCCAAGGCCACGGACGCCAGATTGTCGGTCTGGCAGCGGTATTGGGGTTCGTAGCCCTGCTCGCAGGCATACCGGCTGATCGCGCGCACGACCTTGCGGGCATGTCCTTTTCCCCGATATGAAGGCAAAGTCAGCACACCGGTATCGGCGATCGGCGCATCCTCCCAGGGATACATGCTGGCCGCGCAAACCAGGCGACCATCGTCGAAGGAACCGAACACCGCCCAGTGGTCGAGTTCCACATAGGCGTCGTCCAGATCCTGCTCGGAGGCCGAAGACTGGAACGCCGAAAAGATCGCGCCATCCTGATCCGTCAGCTGGCCTACACCGGCTTCCGGCTTCTCCTGCGTCAGGGCCTGCCTGGCGCCGTCGGAAAAATAGAACACGAAATCCGCGCCATTGAGGATCACACCCGCCTCGGCCAGTTTCCGGCGGAACGTCGCCTCCGTTAGGTCGTGCCCTGCCGCAAGGCCCAGCCTGTCGGCCATGGTAGGTGTCAGTACGGCTGCGCCTCGACCGTCGGTCGTCTTCAGCACCATGACCCGGCTGCCCTCTTCGAGCTCCGGATTGACGGCGATGGTGAAAGTCGTGTCTCCGTGGAAAAGAGCCGCGTTTGCGAACTGCGTTCTCCAGAATTCGGTGACGATGGGCGAAAACAGGGACATGGCTCTCAACTCAAGGCTACTCATTGATGGGGAGCCTTAGAGGCGGCGGATATGTCTCGCCAATCCGCCACCGGCCACCGCTGGAGAAAAAAGATTGACCCACGAAAGCGGCGACGGCCGCTACCGCACCTTCACGCGCTCGGTCAGGAAGTCGAGGAAGGCGCGCACACGCGCCGGCAGCACACCGCCTTGCCCGACATAGACGGCATGGATCGGCTCGACCTCGCCGGGGCTGTAGTCTTCGAGAAGCTGCACCAGCCGGCCGGTCGCGAGATCCTCTTCGAGCTGGAAGCGCGCCACGCGTGCGATGCCGACGCCCTCCACCGCCAGCCGGCGCATGGTGTCACCGTCACTGACCAGCACATTGCCTTGCGGAGCAACGCGCACCACTTGCCCGTTCTCGCCCAGGAAGGGCCAGCCCTCGACCAGCCTGGAAAAGCCGAAGCCGAGCAGATTGTGGCGGGCAAGATCGGCAGGCTCCCGTGGCGTGCCCATCTGATCGAGATAGGCGGGAGCGGCAACCACGATGGCGCGGCTTGCGCCCAGTTTGCGCGCGATCAGGCTGGAGTTGGCGAGCGGGCCGATGCGGATGGCGACATCGGCATGCTCCTGCAGCAGGTCCACCACGACGTCCGAGACGACGAGATCGAGAACGATCTCCGGATAGCGCGCCAGAAAATCCGGCAGGACCGGCGTCAGCACCCATTGCGAGAAGGCGACGTTGCAATTGACCCTGAGCCGACCGCGCGGAACCGCGCCGGCGGCGGCCTCGCGTTCGGCGCCGTCAACATCGGCCAGGATTTGCACGCAGCGGTCATAGAAAATGCTGCCTTCGGCCGTCAGCGCCAGCTTGCGCGTCGAGCGGTTGAACAGCCGCGTGCCGAGGCGGGTTTCCAGCCGCGTGATCAGCTTGCTGACGCCCGACGGCGACAATCGCAGCGCGCGTGCCGCCGGCGAAAAGCCGCACAGCTCGACCACGCGCACGAACACGTCCATCTCGCCCAGCCGGTTGGTGTCGATGCGGGTCGTCATATCTGTGAATTTAGTTCAAGGATCCTATGCCAGCCGGCAGTCTAGTTCATGGCAGCGATGCTGTCCATTTTCCGGTCCGAACGCCCCGCCTAACCGGAAAGCGCCGCCATGCCCCTTGCCCTCTACGCTCTCACCGCCGGTGCCTTCGGCATCGGCGTCACCGAATTCGTCATCATGGGTCTGCTGATCGATGTCGGCAAGGATCTCGGCGTCTCCATTACCGCTGCCGGCCTCTTGATCTCCGGTTATGCACTCGGCGTCGTGCTTGGCGCACCGCTGCTCGGCATTGCCACCGCGCGGTTGCCGAAGAAGCCGCTGCTGCTGGCATTGATGGTCGTGTTCACGCTGGGCAACGCCGCCTGTGCGCTGGCGCCGGATTATTGGACGCTGATGGCCGCACGCGTCGTCACCGCTTTCGCACACGCCACTTTCTTCGGCGTCGGCTCGGTCGTCGCCACCAGTCTCGTCGCTCCCGACAAAAAGGCGACGGCGATCGCCGTCATGTTCACCGGCCTCACCGCCGCCACCATCCTCGGCGTGCCGTTCGGCACCTGGCTCGGCCAGCATTCTGGCTGGCGCTCCACCTTCTGGGCGGTGACGTTGATCGGCATTGTCGCGGTCGTCGTCATCCAGCTTCTGGTGCCGAAGCGCCTGCAGGCCGACGCAGTGGCGCAAGACAGCGTCAGCCTGGCCATATTGGTGCAGCCCGCCGTGCTGGTCGGGCTCGCCGTCACCATCCTGTCCTGGATCGGCGTGTTCGGCGCCTTCACCTATATCGCGCCGCTGCTTACCCAGGTGGCCGGTTTCTCCGAGGCCGCCGTCTCGCCCATCCTGCTCGTCTTCGGCGGCGGCCTGCTGGTCGGCAATCTTCTCGGCGGCCGCCTGGCCGACAAGCGGCTCAACGCCACCGTCATCGCTTCACTGGCCGCATTGGCTCTCACTCTGGCGCTTGCGGCATTCGCCATGCATCAGCAGGTCGCGGCCGTCATCTTCGTCGGCCTGCTTGGCACCGCTGGCTTCGCCACGGTGGCGCCGCTGCAGTTGTGGGTGCTGGGCAAGGCCGGAGAAGGCGGCCAGAGCCTGGTATCCTCCTTCAACATCGCCGCCTTCAATCTCGGCAATGCGCTGGGCGCGTGGCTGTCCGGCCTGGTGATTGACCGTGGCCCTGGCCTGGCCGCAGTGCCGCTGTTTGCTGCCATCGCCCCGATCCTGGCTTTGCTCATTGCCGCGATCGCCATCCGCCGGGAACAGCGACAGGCGCTGATCCCGGTCAAGGCCGCGCCGACCCGTTGCTAGGTGACGCTGACGGCGACGGTCGAGAGATTGGGACGTATCTCGCGCCAATCCGGCTCGACCAGGCCGATCGACCGGAAGGGATCGACCATCGTTCCGGCCACCATCGAGGCCAGCAGTTGCGGCGCGGGCGGCACCCGTGCCGCGATCGCAACCAGCCGGTCGCGGATGAAGGGCAGTACCGTCGAATCCGACTGATAGAACGGCGTGAACATCAAGGACAGCGCCTGGAAGCTGCGCACGTGCCGCCGCCGCGCCGCGGCATAGACCGACAGCGCATCGGTCACGTCGCCGTTCTCTTTCAAGGCATGGGAAAGTGCCGCCGCATCGAGCAGCGCCATATTGGCGCCCTGCCCGAGTTGCGGGCTTGTCGAATGAGCAGCGTCGCCAATGATGGCCAACCGCCGCCCGGCCGGCATCTTCAACGTGTGATGGCCATAGCGGGCCAGCGTCAGCTGATCGAAGCTGTCGATCTGCGCAAGGTAAGGTGCGCAGGCCGGCCACAACGCCAGCACACGCTCCTTCCATGCCTGTAGCCCCCGTGCCTGCACCGCCTCGGCATCCGCCGGCTTCAAGCTCCAGAAGAAGGCCGCCATCTTCTCGCCGCCGGGCTCGGCCCGGCCGATCGGCAGCACGCCGATCATCACATTTGCCCGATTGTAGCGCTGCAGCAGCGCATGCTCGTCAAAACCCTCGCCGCGCCAGCCAAGCGATGCCCAGAAAGCGCCATAGGTCAGCGGCCGCGGCTCGGCCGGAGCCGCCGCATACCCACGCAGCTTCGACCGCGAACCGGTGGCATCGACGACCAAATCAAACGGGCCGGCACCACGGCCGTCGCCATCAACGAGGCGGGCCCGCTCGCCGCTTTCCAGGCCGATCAGATCGACGCCGGTCTCGATCGTTATGCCCGCCTCGCGCACGGCGCGATAAAGCACGCCGAACAGCGCCGCGCGATGGACGGCAAGGCCGAAGCGCCCGCCCGGACGGGCGTCGTAGCGCACGTCGAGCACGGTGCAGCCGCTGGACGAATCGGCGCCATGCAGGCGGTCGATGCGGCTGCCGAGTGTTAGGATCGCGTCGAGCAGGCCGAGATCGGAGAGCACTGTGAGCCCGGTCGGCTGCAGGATCAGGCCGGAGCCGACGGGCGATGGTTTTTCGAAACGCTCGAAGACGGTGACGTTGTGGCCGGCGCGATGCAGATAGAGCGCGGTCGCCAACCCGGCCGGACCAGCGCCGGCAATGGCGATATCGAGACGTTTGGACATCAATGGCTACAGCGTCTTGGCGAACCAATCGGCGGTCTTGGCGATCACCGGCTCGACACCGCTGCGGAAGAAACTCAGCGCATGGTAGATGTGGTTCTCGCCCGGCAGCACCAGCGCCTCCTTCGGGCTAGCTGGAGCGGACGCGACGAACGGCTCGACATAGGCCGCCGAAAAGTCGTCGCTGCCGGCAATAGCCAGATAGGCGCCGTGATAGCGGGCAATGGCAGGCGCGAGCTGGAACTTGTCCAGGCTGTCGAAGAAATCCTTCTTCAGAACGAGTTGGTGATTGCCGAAGTCGATGACGGCAACACCAGCTTTCGCTGCCTTATCGAACGTCTTCTGGCCGACGTCGCCCACCATGTCCTTGTGGAAGTCGCCGACGGACGACCAGGTGACCAGCGATTTCACCAATGCTGGGTTCTGCTCCGCCGTCAGGATGGCGATGCCGCCGCCAAGGCTGAAGCCCAGCACTCCGAGCCGCGCGGGATCGACATGGTCATTGGCCTTGAGATAGGCAAGTGCGGACGTCGCGTCGGCCAACTGGCTGTCGACGGTCAGATCCTCGGCACTGCCATCACTTTCGCCGAAGCCGCGGAAGTCGATGCGCAGCGAGGCGATGCCATTGGCGGCCAGCGCCTCCGCCTCGCGCTTGTACATGGAAGCGACTTCGTCGCGGCTGCCCGCGAAACCGTGCAGCATCAGCACCACCGGCGCCTTGGCGACGCCGTCTGGCAGGCTGAGCGTACCGGCCACGCCGCTTTCCAGCGTCACCACCGTCTCAGCGGCACGTGCGGCGCCAATGGACGAAAACGCTGCAACGACAGCCACCAACATGGCAGCCAATGGCTTGGTCCCCCGCATCATTGCCTCCCCCAGGACCCGTGAACGGTTAGATCGCCACCTGTGTACCGATCTCGACGACGCGACCGGTTGGAATCTGGAAATATTCGGTGGCGTCAGCGGCCGTGCGCGCAAGGCCGATGAACATCCTGTCTTGCCACACCGGCATGCCGGAACTGGGCGAAGCCTTCAGCGAGCGGCGCGACAGGAAGAACGAGGTCGTCATGATGTCGAACTTCCAGCCCTGCTTGCGGCAGATGGCCAAAGCCTTCGGAATGTTGGGCTGCTCCATATAGCCGAAGGTCAGCGTCACACGCATGAACAGCTCGTTGATCGTCTCCATCTTGACGCGTTCGCTGTCGGGCACGACCGGCTGCGGCGCCGTCACCACCGAAAGAATGACGTTCTGCTCGTGCAGCACCTTGTAGTGCTTGAGGCTGTGCATGAGCGCGGTGGGCGCGCTCATCGGATCGCTGGTCAAGAACACCGCTGTGCCGGCGACGAGCTGCGGCTTCTTCTTCTGCAGATTGCCGGCCAGGAAATCGAGCGGGATTTCGTTGCGGCGCGTCTTCTCGAACAGGTAGCGGCTGCCGCGCACCCAGGTCCACATCACCAGCACCACCGAGAAGGCGACAGCCAGCGAGGCCCAACCGCCTTCGAACACCTTGACGATGTTGGAAATAAAGAAGCCAAAATCGATGAAGGCGAACAACGCGGTCAGTGCCACGGCGACGCTGAGCGGCCACTTCCAGATGCGGGTCATGATCACGAACAGCAGAACCGTCGTGACCAGCATGTTGCCGGTGACGGAGATGCCATAGGCCGAGGCCAGCGAACTCGACTGCTGGAAGCCGACCACGAGCAGCATAACCACGATCGCCAGGATGAAGTTGACGCGCGGCATGTAGATCTGGCCGGACTGCCTTTCGGACGTATGCTGGATTTCGAGGCGCGGCAGCATGTTGAGCTGCACGGCCTGACGGGTCAGCGAAAACGCACCGGAGATCACCGCCTGGCTGGCGATCACGGTTGCCGCCGTGGCCAGAACGACCATCGGGATCAGCGCCCAACCCTCGTTCATCTCGAAGAAGGGATGGCCGACTTCACCGCCCTTGGCCAGCACATAGGCGGCCTGGCCGGCATAATTGAGCAGCAGGCACGGGAAGACGATGGAGAGCCAGGCCAGCACGATCGGCTTGCGGCCGAAATGGCCGAGGTCTGCGTAGAGCGCTTCCGCGCCGGTCACCGCCAGGAAGATCGCGCCGACCGTGACGAAGGCGACACCCGGCGAATTGATGAGGAAATGGACGATGTAGTAGGGATTGATCGCCAGCAGCACCTCGGGATCGTCGACAATATGCACGATGCCGGAGGCGCCAATGGCAAGGAACCAGAAGGCGGTGATTGGCCCGAAGATCATGGCGACGCCACCGGTGCCGAAGCGCTGGACGGAAAACAGGATGGCCAGGATGAACAAGGTCAGCGGCACGACATAGGGGTCGAAGGCCGGCGTAACGACCTTCATGCCTTCAACCGCGGAGAGCACGGAGATCGCCGGCGTGATGACGGCGTCGCCATAGAACAGTGCTGCACCGACCATGCCGATGCCCAGCACGAGGGCCGAGCGTTTCTGGAAAGTGGCGCGCGCCAATGCCATCAGCGACAGCGTACCGCCCTCACCGCGGTTGTCGGCGCGCAGCACGAACATGACATATTTGATGGTGACGATGATCGTCAGCGCCCAGATGATCAGCGACAAGACGCCGAGAATGTCTTCGCGCTTGGTCAGCTCGCTGCCAGACGCTGCTACCAGCGCCTCGCGGAACGCATAGATCGGACTGGTGCCGATATCGCCATAGACAACCCCCAGCGCGCCCAGCATCAGCACCTTGGTGCTGTGCTGTTCGACCCCGGAATGCTCGGGTTGTTCGGTTGCTTCTGCCTCAGAGCCATTATTGGCAAGGGCCATCGGCGACACTCCGTTTCAAGCGCGCGGTGCTCTACGCTTGCTGCATTGCAATATCAAGTGCCCCGACGTCACTGCCCGCAGATAGCCGGCAGCCGCAAGACGTACCCTACCATCCACATGCCTTGAGGAACCTTGCGACCGTTCCCGCCATGCCATACTGCAGCGCATCGGCTGTCAAGCCGTGCCCGATCGAGACTTCCGCCAATTTGGGGATACGTTTCACCAGCGGCGGCAGATTGGCTACCACGAGGTCGTGTCCGGCATTGACCTCAAGGCCGGCAGCGATTGCCGCGTCGGCGGTTTTTCCGAGCTTTTCCAACTCCTTACCTGCCTTTTCGGAATCGGAATGATAGCCGCCATAGGGGCCGGTGTAGAGCTCGATACGGTCGGCGCCGATGTCGCGTGCGGCGGTCACCCCGGCCGGATCTGGATCCGCGAACAGCGAGACCCGAAAACCACCCTTCTTCAGCCTTTTCACGACGGGGGCCAGGAAGGCCGCCTGTTCGACGAAGTTCCAGCCGTGGTCGGAGGTGGCCTGCGCTGGATCGTCCGGCACCAACGTCACCTGTTCGGGCTGGTGCTTTTCCACAAGCGCCAGAAAATCTTCCGTGGGATAACCCTCGATGTTGAATTCGGCCTTGGGGAATTCGTCGTCGATCAGCGCCCTGAGCTCGGGCAAGTCCGAATGGCGGGTGTGGCGCTCATCGGGGCGCGGATGCACGGTGAGCCCATGCGCGCCGGCGGCAAGCGCGATGCGGCCAAGCCCGGTGACACTTGGCCAAGGCAGATCGCGACGGTTGCGCAGCAGCGCGACGGCATTGAGGTTCACGGATAGTTTTGTGGGCATGGTCGGCCTTGGGCGGTTGCGGGCGGCAGAAGCTATAGCCCAGCCCCAGGCAAACAAACAGGGTCGAGTACGGGGCAGCAAGTGCGCCAGCATGCCCAGCTCACAGGGCCAATGCCATGCACGGTCAACCCGAGAAGTACCCACCAGCGCTACCTTTGGGCGCTCTTCGGCGCTTTCCCGGAGCGGGCAGGGTGCGTTGCAGCCCGTGTCGAAACATTCAGTGCCACGGCGGCACGAATGAGCGCCACGAATGCCTCTTCATTGATCTTGCCACCCTCATGGAAATCGATGGCGCGCCGGACATTACCATCGAGGCTGGAGTTGAAGAGACCCGTGGGGTCTTCCAGCGCGGCACCCTTGGCAAAGGTCAGCTTCACGGCGGCCTTGTAGGTCTCGCCGGTGCAGATCATTCCATCGTGCTCCCATACCGGAACACCCAGCATCGAGTTCGATGGCTTGCGCCATTTTACTTCCTCGACCACGTCGGGCTTGGCCCGTTTGATAAGTGCGCGAAGTCGTCCGAGCACTTCACCCCGCCAGTCGCCAAGCGCATTGATCGTGGCATCGATCAGTTGGGAGGGGGAGGCTTCTTGGCCTAAGTCCGTCGAACCGTTTTTCTGCATCGTCGCCATCGCTTCCTTCGTGCTTGTCGTCGCTATCACGCCGGACGTTACAGTTTTTCGCCCAGCAACTGACTAGCCTGCTTCACCCAGTCGGCAAATTGCGCTTCGTCGAACCGGCCTTCGTGAATGTCGTAGTAGCGGATTTCCTTCTGTTTGGAGGTGCCTGGCGGAACTGGGTCCAGCGCCGCACCACGGAAGAAGCTGACTTTCACATATTTGGCGAACACGTGCAGGCCGAGGAACCAGCCCTGGCCTTCGTCCGCAACGCCGTAGAGAGGCGAATTCCATTTCACCGCCTTGCGCACGCCGGGAACGGTGCGTTCGATGACAGCATCAATGCGACGACCAATATCGCTCTTCCAGCCCGGCATGGCCGCGATATAGGCCTGAACCGGCTCGTCGCCGTAGCCCTTTGCGATCTGCGGGTTGCCGCCTGAGAGCAGCACCGGTTCCCCGGCCGCAGGCTTGGTTGTGGTTTTCTTTGTGCTCATCGCCGATTTTCCGGATGTCTTTCCAGCCATTGCGTTCACTCTACCCAACCGTGCTTCGCTCGCCGCGCCACTTGGCGGCATGGGGCAAGATGAACATGTAGAGGCCTGAGAACAGCAGCAGGAAGAGCGGCAGCAGCGGCGAATAGACGATCCAGGCCGGCGGTTGTCCCAGCGCCATGGCAGCGAAATTGGCGGCGACTGTCGCCGTGAAGACAATCGAAAGCCAGCGATGGCCCTGACGTATCCACTTGTTCCAGTTCATTGTTTCTATCTCCCTTGAAAGCGAGCCAAGTCGGCGCGGCAACCTTCATTCCGTCCTCGCCAAAACCTGTTCGAGGTTCGTGAGGAACTGCTGCCAGCCCGCCTTGGCGCCGCCGAAAGCCTGTTTCTGATCCGGCCGGAAGCCTGCCTGTTCCACACGCAAACGCGTGCCCGAACCCGTTGGGGTGAGTGTAAACGTCACCACACTTTTCATATTGTAGGCCGGATCGTCGTGGGCGAAGTCCCAGGTATAGGACAGCGTCTTGCCCGGATCGATGGCAAGGACTTCGCAGTCCAACACACCGCCCCAGTCGCCGCGCAGATTGAAGCGGTGGCCGACGGCAGGTTTGAAATCGTTCTTCATCAGCCACTCCTCCATCAGGTGCGGTTGCGTGAGCGCGCGCCAAAGCTTCTCCGGTGGGAAAGGGATATCGCGTTCAACGACGACAGAGCGCGTTTCGGTCGACGTTTCAGTCATTGGTCCATCCTTTTCAGCAAATCTTCGAGTTTGTCGAACCGGCTCTCCCAGAACCCGGCCATTTCGCTGGTCCAGTCGACCAGAGGAGAGAGAGCGGCGAGTTGCGCGCTGTAGTGGGTCTGCCGTCCTTCATGGCGGTCGCGCACCAGTCCCGCGTGTTTCAGGACGCCGAGATGCTTGGAGACGGCCGGCTGCGAGACCCCTGCCCGCGCCGTCAAGGCGCCGACTGTCTGCTCGCCTTCCCGACACAGCCGCTCGAAGATCGCCCTCCGCGTCGGATCGGCGAGTGTTTTGAAGAGCAGATCGTGATTGTCCGGCATTTGAAATCGATAACCCGCTGGCTATTGATTGACGTATAACCAAAGAGCTATATGTCAGTCAAGTCCACTCCCCGCCCCGATGTGAAAGGGCTCCAGCTTTCTGTTGCGCCCAGGCTTTGGATGGGCGACATGGAAGGGCTCCCGGGAGGCCCCATGCCAACACTGCGCATTCTCGATTCGCTGACCGACCCTGGAAACGCTGCCCGCGCCAATGAGGACGCCGTCGGCGGCAACGCGTCCGCTGCCTTCGTTATCGATGGCGCCACCGGTCTTGGCGGGCGGCCGCTGCTCGGTCCGACATCCGATGCGGCATGGCTCGCCGGTTTCGCGAAAACGGTTTTCGAGGCCGAGGCCACCACCGCGACGCCGATTGCCGATGTGGTGCGTGCCCTCAACAACCGCGTCGCGCAATTGATCGCCGAGGCTGCAGGCTCAGACCCGGTCGAGGCCTGGGCGTTGCCTACGGCGAGTTTCCAGCTGGCGCGTGTCGAGGGCTCCGAACTCGCCATCTACGGTCTCGGCGATTGCCGGCTTTTCCTCGTCGGCGCCGACGGCGCGACATTCGAAACCAGCGAGGCATACAGCAAGGCCGAAGGCGAAAGCGCACGCCGCGCCGTCACGCAGGCTGGCGGCCTTCGCGCATGGCGTTCACTGGCCGAGGAGCCGACGGTGCGCGAAGCCTTGCGCCGCTCGCGCGCTCGCCACAACCAACCGGGCGGCGCGGTCTGGACTTTGGGCAGCGCGCCGGAAGCCGCATCCCATCTTGCCGTGCAGCGGATTACCCCTGCCCTGCCGGCACGCGGCCTTCTGGCCACAGACGGCTTTTCCGCGCTGGCCGACAAATATGGCCGCTACGACGGTGCCGCGCTTATCAAGGCAACCTCGGAACGCGGCCTTGTCGCCCTCATGGCCGAACTCCGCCGTATCGAGCGCGAGGAAGACCCCGACGGCCAGACATATCCGCGCTTCAAGGTGAGCGACGACGCCACCGCCTTGCTGTTCGAGATTATCGACTGATCTGCTGAACAAAGGGCTGCGCCGTCGCTTCGACGGCGCGGACAAGGCATGTCTTGCGCTCTAGCGCACCACAGTCAAACGCTCAGCCGCGCGCGTGATCGCCGTATAGAGCCAACGCTGACGCGTTTCCTTGAAAGCGAAGCTTTCGTCGAACAGCACGACCTCGTTCCACTGCGAACCTTGCGCCTTGTGTACGGTCAGCGCGTAGCCGAAGTCGAAATCGTCGAAACGCTTCTTCTGCTGCCATGGGATTTCTTCATCCGGGTTCTCGAAGACGGCCTTGAGCAGCTTGATCTTGGCGACGCCGCGATCTGGATCGTCTTCTTCGGGCGAGACTAGCAGGTTGATGCCCGGCTTTACCGTTTCGCGCGACGACGTCATCACCTTCCACAACGAGCCGTTGAGCAGCCCCTTGGCGGGATCGTTGCGCAGGCAGACCAGCTTGTCGCCGGCTTGCGGATAGTCGGCGGTGAACCCCTTCAGCTCGCGCAGGCGCTGGTTGTAGCGGCGGCGCGTCTGATTGCGACCGACCAGCACCTGGTCGGCCTTCAACACCAGGTCCTGCGTGACATCCTCGCGCCCGATCACCTGCGCGGCGCCAAAGTCGCCCTTCATGAACTCGCGGCCTTCACGCACGTCGAGTGCCAGCCTGATGATCGGGTTGTCGCGCGCCTGGCGATGGATCTCGGTGAGCAGATAATCCGGCTCGTGCTCGGTGAAGAAGCCGCCACCGGAGATCGGCGGCAGCTGGGCCGGGTCGCCCAGCACCAAAACGGGCGTGCCGAAAGACAGCAGATCGCGCCCCAGCTGTTCGTCCACCATCGAGCATTCGTCGATGATGACGAGTTTTGCCTTGGCGATCGGGCTCTGGCGGTTGAGCGAAAAGGTCGGATTGATCGAGGTCTTGCCGGTGGTCTCATCCTCCACCGCCTCCTCGCCGCGCGGGCGGTAGATCAGCGAATGGATGGTGCGGGCATTCACCGCGCCCTTCGAACGCAGCACCTGCGCCGCCTTGCCGGTGAAAGCCGCGAATTGCACCTGGCCGTCGACATGTTCGGCGAAATAGCGCGCCAGCGTGGTCTTGCCGGTGCCGGCGTAACCGAACAGGCGGAAAACCTGCGGCTGGCCGATCTTCAACCAGCGCGCAACCGCCTTCAGCGCCTCGTCCTGTTGAGGAGAAAATTCCATCGGCGAGACAAAGGAGATTCTGTCGCCGTCGGCAAGACCCTTGCCGCATATTGCTGCCAAAGGTTAGCGGCTTGTGGCATGAAAAAGGCCGGGCATTTGCACGCCCGGCCCGCATTGTTCACCGGAAAACGGCTTTACGCAGCTTTCTTGGTATGCAGCGCGATGTGCTGCTGGAATGCCTTGCCGAAGGCGGTCAGGAAATCCTTGGTGCCCTGATTGGTCAGGTTGCCGGCTTCGTCGAACAGGCTGGCCGCGCTGCCGATATAGGCTTCCGGCTGTGCCATCACCGGCATGTTGAGGAAGGCCAGGGACTGGCGCAGATGATGGTTGGAGCCGAAGCCGCCAACGGCGCCGATCGATGTCGAGACCACCGCCGCCGGTTTGCCGTTCAGCGCACCCTGGCCATAGGGACGGGAAGCGACATCGATGGCGTTCTTGAGCACGCCCGGCACCGAGCGGTTGTATTCGGCGGTGACAAACAGAACCGCGTCCGCATTTGCGATATGCTTGCGGAACGCGACCCAGTCGGCGGGCGGGTTGGTGTCCAAATCCTGATTGTAGAAAGAGACAGCGCCGATATCGAGGAAATCGAACTCGAGGCCCGGCGTCAGTGCGACGAGCGCCTTGGCGATCTTGCGGTTGAAGGAATCCTTGCGGAGGCTGCCGACAAGCACGGCCACTTTGGTCATGGAAAACATCCCTTGGGAGAATGGATTGCTGCTTGGCCCCGATATGCGGGACCGACGAAAAGGCGCCCGCTGGCTCGTTCATCCCCTCAGCCGTCGACAGGCGGGGACACCTTACCCGGATCGACCCGCGCGGCAATTCAACAGATTGCGAACAGTGCGTCGCCTATTCGGCTGCCGCCTTGCGCTCCTCGTCTTCCTCGAACAGCGAGGCCTGGTCGCCGCCAACCACATGCAGCTCCGGCTTGCGCTTGCTGCCGAAGCTCAGCAGCCACTCGGACAACCACTCCATGTAGAGGTAGATGACCGGGGTGACAAACAGAGTCAGCACCTGCGAGACCATCAGGCCGCCGACAACGGCGATGCCGAGCGGCTGGCGCAGTTCGGCGCTGGCACCATGGCCGATGGCGATCGGCAACGTGCCCATCAGCGCCGCCAGCGTCGTCATCATGATCGGGCGGAAACGCATGACGCTGGCCTTGAGGATGGCATCCAGCGGCGTTCGTCCCTCGCGTCGCAGCACCAGTGCGACGTCGATCATCATGATGCCGTTCTTCTTGACGATGCCGATCAGCATCAGAAGGCCGATGACGGCGATTACCGAAAAATCCATGCCGGCCAGCCTGAGCGACAGCATGGCGCCGAGCAGCGCCGAGGGCAGGCTGGTCAGGATGGTCAGCGGGTGGATGAAGCTCTCATAGAGCATGCCCAGAACGATATAGATCGTCAGGATCGCGCCGGCGATCAACAGGCCCTGGTTGGCCAGCGAATCCTGGAAGGTCTTGGCCGTACCGGCAAAGGTGGTCGAGACGGTCTTCGGCACGCCGATCTGCGCCTTGATCTGCTCGATGCGGTTGACCGTGTCGCCGAGTGCAACGCCGTCCGGCAGATTGTAGGAGACGGTCACCGCCGGCAGCTGGCCGAGCTGGTTGATGGTGAGCGGACCGGCGGTACGGTCGACGCGCGCGAAGGCGCCGAGCGGGACCAGCGAACCGCTGGAGGTGCGGAACTGGATCGACAGCATGCGCTCAGGCGACCAGTCGATCTTGGGATCAAGCTCGGTGATGACCTGGTAACTGTCGGCGGCACCGAAAATGGTCGTGACCTGGTCGGTGCCAAAACCGCCATAAAGGCTGTTGAGCAAGGTGTTGGTGTCGACGCCAAGCGTCGCCGCCTTGTCGCGATCGACGATCAGAGACGCCTGCAAGGCATTGTTCTGCAAGTCGTTGGTGACATCGGTGAAGGTGGCACGGTCGGCCACCATGGCGTCTGTCAGCTTCTGCGCCCACAGATTGGTATCACTCGTGGACAGGGCCTGCACGACCAGCTGATAGGAGCTCGCCGAGGAGCGCGCGCCCAGGCGCAGGTTCTGCACCGGCTGCATATAGGTATCGATGCCGGCGACGCCGGCAAGCTGGCGCCGCAGCGAGGAAATGACCGTGGCCATGTCGGGACGCTGGGCCTTCGGCTTGAGCTGGACGTAGAGCGACGCCTGGTTCAGCGCACCGGAATTCGAGCCCACCGACGAGGTCACATGGGCGACATAGGGCGAAGTCTGGAAAACATTCGCCACCTGCCCTTGCAGCTTCACCATCGCGTCGAAGGAAATGTCCTGGCGCGCGCGCGTCGTCACCGAGATCTGGTCGATATCCTCTTGCGGCAGGAAACCCTTCGGCGAGATCGTGAACAGCCACACCGACAGTATGGCGGTGCCGATAAAGACGAGGAACACCATGAAATGGTGCCTCAGGCAGAAGGACAACACGACGTCGTAGGAACGGACCAGCCAATCGCGCTCGTGTTCGGGGCCGTGCTCGCCCTTGCCATGCCGCTTCGGCAAGCTGAGAAGTCTGGAGCACAGCATCGGCGTCAGCGTCAGCGACACGAACATCGAAGCCAGGATCGCGACCGTCACCACCACCGCGAATTCGTTGAAGATACGGCCGATGACACCGCCCATCAGAAGCACAGGGATGAACACCGCCACCAGCGAGATCGAGATCGAGACGATGGTGAAGCCGATTTCGCGGGAACCCTTGAGCGCCGCCTGATAGGCCGGCAGCCCGTCCTCCTCCATGTGCCGGTAGATGTTTTCCAGCATGACGATGGCGTCGTCGACGACGAGGCCGACGGCCAGTGTCAGGCCCATCAGCGAGATGTTGTCGATGGAGAATCCCAGCAGGAACATGACGCCGAGCGTCGCGATCAGCGAAATCGGCACCGCCACGGCTGGGATGATCGTCGCGGTCACGCGGCGCAGGAAGACGAAGATCACCAACACCACCAGCGCGATTGTGAGCAGAAGCGTGAACTGCACGTCGACCACCGCAGCGCGGATTGAGGTCGAGCGGTCGTTCATCAGGTTGATGGACGCCGCGGCCGGCATCTGGCTCTCGAAGGACGGCAGCATCGCCTTGACGCGATCGACCACGTCGACGGTGTTGGCGTCGGGCTGGCGTTGAACGGCCAGGACGATGGCGCGTGTGTTGTCGAACCAGGAGGCGGTCGTCGTGCTCTGGACGGAATCGATGACGCGCGTGACGTCGCCCAGTCGGACCGGATTGCCGTTCTTGGTGGCGATGATGATGTTGGAGAACGCAGCCGCATCCTGAAGCTGCGTGTTGGTAGTGATGGTCAGCTGCTGCTTGCTGTTCTGCAGCACGCCGACCGGCGCGTTGCTGTTGGCCGACTGCACCGCCGACTGCAGCTGATCGATCGAGATGCCGCGCGCCGCCAGCGCCGTCGGGTCGATCTGGATGCGCACGGCGTATTTCTTCTGGCCCCAGACCATCACCTGCGCGACGCCGTCGATGGTCGACAGCGACGGCGAGATGACGTTTTCGGCAATGGCGTCGAGCTGGGTCAGCGGAACCGTGTCGCTGGCCAGCGCCATCAGCAGGATCGGCGCGTCGGCCGGATTGACCTTCCTGTAGCTTGGCGGCGACGTCATTTCCGGCGGCAATTGCCGCTGCGTTCGGGCGATTGCCGCCTGCACGTCAGCGGCGGCGGCGTCGATGTCACGGTTGAGCACGAACTGCACCGCGATCGAGGTCGAACCCAGCGAGTTGCTGGTCGAGATCGAATCCACGCCCGCAATGGTTGCAATCTGCTTGATCAGCGGAACGGCCACCGACGTCATCATCGAGTTCGGCGAAGCACCGGGCAGCGAGGCGGAAACATTGACCGTCGGGAATTCCGCGCTCGGCAGCGCCGCGACCGGCAGGAACTTGTAGGCAAACAGACCGCCCAAAATGAGCGCCATCGACATCAGCAATGTGGCGACAGGCCTGCGGATGCAGAACTCGGAGATCATCGCTCGTCAGCCCGCTGTTTCGGTCTTGGTGGCTTTGTCCGCCGACTTCGGCGCCTTGCTGTCGCCAGAGCCGCCCTTGTCGCTTCCAGTCTTGCCGGTGCCTTCCTGGGCGCTTGCCTCGCGCACCGCCGCACCCGGCTTCAGGCTGAGCTGGCCATCGACGACGACCTTTTCGTCGCCCTTCACGCCGCTGGCGATAGCACTGTCTTCACCATGCGTGAGCGCGACTACCACCGGCCGTGCCTCGACAGTGTTGTCGGCCTTGACCACATAGACGAACGAACCGCTCTGGCTGGGCTGGATGGCAACGGTAGGCACGGACACCATCTGCGGCATGGCGCCGGCATCGACCGTGACCTTCACATATTGCCCGGGCCACAGCTTCAGGTCGGCATTGGGCACCGTAGCACGCGCCGTGATGGTGCCGGACGCGGTGTCCACCGTGGAGTTCACAAAATCAAGCGTGCCGGAGCCGATCGGCTTCGCATCGCCGTCCTTGGTCAGCGTCACCGTGATTGAACCCGGCTTCGCCAGCGCCTGCTGCAAAAGATTGAGGTCAGCTTCCGGCAGATTGAAGGAGACCCGCAACGGATCCATTTCGGTGATCGTCACCAATGGTGTCGCGCCGGTACCAGTCGCGCCGCCGGCCGTGACGAGATCGCCGATGCTGACGCTGACGGCACCGAGTCGACCGGAGATCGGCGCGGTGATGGCGGTGAAGCTCAGTTGCACGGTGTCGACGTCGATCGCCGCCTGGTCGGCGGCCACAGTAGCGTGAGCAGCCTTCTGGGCCGCCAGCGCCTGATCATAGCTCTGTTGCGTTCCGGCTTGCTTGGCGAGCAGGTTCTGGGCGCGGGCAAGGTCGGCATCGGCACTTGCGGCCAGCGCTTGATCCTTGGCCAGCGTCGCCTTGTCCTTCTCGACCTGCGCCTTCAGCGCGCGATCATCCAGCGAAATCAGCAGATCGCCTTGCTTGACCATCTGGCCGTCGGTGACGGCGATGGCCATCACCTGGCTGGCGACGCGGGCATTGATATTGGCCACCGCCGGCGAAGCCAGAAAACCGATAGCGTAGCGTTGAACCGGAAAATCCGTGACCTTGGCGACCGCTGTCGCGACAGTGACAGCGCGATTGCCTGCCTTGCCCTTGCCTCCGCTCAGATCGGTCGCCGCCTGGGCGGCAACCTCCTTCTGGCCGAACGGCAGCTTTTGCCAGACCCATGCCGCACCCGCGGGCCAGAGATAGAGACCTGCGGCCACGATCGCGACAGCCCCACCAAGTGCGGCGAATGTTTTCCTGCGATCCGACAAAGGCCCTCTCGATCCGACCCATCAGCGCCTCCGCAAGCGCCATCCGATGGCCACGCGCGGCGGGTCATTCGCTAAAATAACGCAAATCTCCGCCAAAAAAGGGGCAAACGCCGTCATTACAAAGATTTAATGTGCGCTGCACAACGGCGCCCCCTGCCGGAATGCCTTGCCGAGAAGTCGAAAAGCGCTTCTCAGCGCAACATCGGCCACAAGGTCAGCGCCAGGAGCACGCCCATGGCAATGTTGAACCATTTGAGCCGTGACGGGTCGGACAGAAAGCCGCGCAGCGCCATGCCAAAACCCGCCCAGCAAGACACCGATGGCACGTTGACCACCGCAAAAGCGATGGAAATCAAGAGCACGGACAGGAATGGCCTGTCGGCGTCCGTGTAGAGGGCCATGCCGGTCATCGCCATCACCCAGGCCTTCGGATTGATCCACTGGAAGGCGGTCGCTTCCAGGAAGGTCATGGGCTGCGTCTTGCCGTTGGCCTGCCCACCCATCGAACGCGACATCGCGATCTTCCAGGCGAGATAGAGCAGATATGCGCCGCCGGCGATCTTGAGGGCCATATGCAGTGCCGGCAAGGCGGTGAGCACCGTGCCGAGGCCGAAACCGACCGCCAGAAGCAGCGACAGGAAGCCGAAACCGATGCCCAGCATATGGGGGATGGTGCGCGTGAAGCCAAAATTCACGCCCGACGCCAGGAGCATGAAATTGTTCGGCCCCGGCGTGATCGAGGTGACGAAAGCAAACACCAGCAGGGCAAGGAAAGTATCGACGGACATGGCGGCTTTTCGGATAGGGCCGGTTTTCAGATACAGAACCGGCAAATAGGTCAGTCTAGTTGACCCACCCGCCGGTCCAAGTCACGAAAATTGTTGTCTCGGTGACAATGCCCCGGACATGAAATCCTTCGCGGCCCTACATCCCCTGCGGGCCACGGTTCATCGCCGCCACGCCGGTGCGGCAGATCTCGACCAGGCCGAGCGGGCGCATGATGGCGATGAACTGGTCGATCTTCGAGCCCTTGCCGGTGATCTCGAAAATGAAATGTTCGGTGTTGGCGTCGATGACACTGGCACGGAAAGCGTCGGCCAGCCTGAGCGCCTCGACGCGGCTGTCGCCCGTTCCCGCCACCTTGACCAGGGCAAGTTCCCGCTCCAGCGGCCGCTCCTGGCCGAGCTCGGTCGAGCGCACGGTCAGGTCGACCACCCGATGCACCGGCACAATGCGCTCGAGCTGGTGCTTGATCTGCTCCAGCACATGCGGCGTGCCGCGCGTCACGATGGTGATGCGCGACAGGTGTTTCTCGTGCTCGGTCTCAGAGACGGTCAGGCTTTCGATGTTGTAGCCCCGCCCGGAGAACAGGCCGATGACGCGGGCAAGCACGCCCGGTTCGTTGTCGACCAGCACGGACAGCGTGTGGTTTTCCGGTACTTCCGTTTCCTTGGCGATGAAGTAGGCGGAGCCGGTGGGTTGAAGGTGCTGTGCATTCATCGGATGAATCTCGATCTCAGGCGTTTACGCTAACTTGTTGATTATGCCGCGTCTGGCAAGGCCACGCTATCCGTCACACCAGCTCCCTGCCCTTGGCGTCGATGGCGTTGGCGACAGCCTCGTCCGTTGCCTCGTCGGGAAGCAGCATCTCGTTGTGCGCCTTGCCCGACGGGATCATCGGGAAGCAATTGGCGAGATTGGCGACACGGCAGTCGAACAGAACCGGCTTCTTGACCGAGATCATCTCCTTGATGGCGTCGTCCAGATCGCCCGGCTTCTCGCAGCGGATACCATGGCCACCATAGGCTTCGGCCAGCTTGACGAAGTCGGGCATCGCTTCGGTGTAGGAATGCGACAGCCGGTTGCCGTGCAGGAGCTGTTGCCACTGGCGCACCATGCCCATGTACTGATTGTTGAGGATGAAGATCTTGATCGGCGCCTCGTATTGCACCGCCGCGCTCATTTCCTGCATCGTCATCTGCACCGAAGCATCGCCGGCGATGTCAATGACCAGTGAGTCGGGATGGGCGATCTGCACGCCGAGCGCCGCCGGCAGGCCGTAGCCCATCGTGCCGAGGCCGCCCGAAGTCATCCAATGGTTCGGCTTGTCGAAGTGGAAGTGCTGCGCCGCCCACATCTGATGCTGGCCGACCTCGGTGGTAATGTAGGTGTCGCGATCCTTGGTGAGTTCATAGAGACGCTCGATCGCATATTGCGGCATAATCACGTCGTTGCTTGGCTTATAGGCGAGCGAGTCCCGCGCCCGCCAGCGGGCGATCTGTTCCCACCACGGATAGAGCGCCTTCTTGTCGGCCTTGGCAGTGGCGCGCCACAGCCGGACCAGATCCTCCATCACCCGGCCGACATCGCCCAGAATGCCGACATCGGCGCGCACGTTCTTGTTGATCGAGGACGGGTCGATATCGATGTGGATCTTCTTGGAATTCGGCGAGAACGCGTTGAGACGGCCGGTGATGCGGTCGTCGAAACGGGCACCGACGCACAGCATGACGTCGCAATCATGCATGGCCATATTGGCTTCGTAGGTGCCGTGCATGCCGAGCATGCCGAGCCAGTTCTTGCCCGACGCCGGATAGGCGCCGAGCCCCATCAGCGTCGAAGTGATCGGGAAACCCGTCAGGTCAACCAGTTCGCGCAGCAAATGGCTGGCCTCAGGGCCGGAATTGACGACGCCGCCGCCCGAATAGATGATCGGCTGCTTTGCGCCAGCCAGCATTTCGACCGCGGCCTTGATCTTCTCCAGATCGCCCTGGACCTTGGGCTGATAGGAGGTGCGCGGCGCCGTCTGCGGCGGCGTATAGATGCCCCTGGCGAACTGCACGTCCTTCGGAATGTCGACGACCACCGGGCCCGGCCGGCCGGTGGTAGCGACATGGAAGGCCTCGTGGATGATGGCCGAGAGTTCGTTGACGTCCTTCACCAGCCAATTGTGCTTGGTACAGGGCCGCGTGATGCCGACAGTGTCGCATTCCTGGAAGGCGTCCGAGCCGATGAGCGAGGTCGGCACCTGGCCCGTGAGGCAGACCAGCGGGATCGAATCCATCAGCGCGTCCTGCAGCGGCGTCACCGCATTGGTAGCGCCGGGGCCGGAGGTGACCAGCATGACACCCGCCTTGCCGGTCGAGCGCGCATAGCCTTCCGCCGCGTGGCCGGCGCCCTGTTCGTGGCGCACCAGGATGTGCTGCACAGCGTCCTGCTGGAAAAGCTCGTCATAGATCGGAAGGACCGCGCCGCCCGGATATCCGAAAAGATGCTTGACGCCATTGTCGATCAGCGCCTGCACAACCATTTCGGCGCCTGTCATCTCACGCCGCTCGCTTTGTCCGTTGCTCATGGGTTCGGTTCCGTCTTTTTCCTGCTTTTTCAAGCTCTTGCTGGTCGTCTGGTCATGGTTTGGATAATAAAAAAGGCCCCCGAGGGAGCCTGTGTGTTGCGCATGGGAGGTTTTCGCCTGGCGGTTACACCGCCTTGCCCACGCGCCTTCCTACGAGAATGAGTGCCGTCTTCATGGTGGCGGACAATAGGTGCAAGCACGAAGCGCTGTCAACCGGGATATCGCACTGATTTTGCAACGGCCAAGCCGCCGTCTTCGTGCTCGCCGAACCAACGCCATTCGCCGCGACCTTGCCCTGAGGTGGTCGCGGCGAGGCATCTGGCAGTCCCTGACCGCAGCAGCGCTCAGCCGTGCGGCTTGCAGCGCGGATCGTGCGGATCGCATTTCACCGGCTTGCGCGCTGCCGGCGGCGGCTTATGCGGCGCGGCCTGTGGCCGGTGCGGCGCATTCACGCGCGCCATCTGGTGCTGAGGCACTGGTTTCGCCGCCGCGTGGTGCGGTGGCCGGCCATTGCCTTGTGCGACCGCCGCGTTCGCGCGGTGGCGCTGCGCAACCGCCGGACTTGGCGGTGTCGGCTTGTGCGGTAGGTTGTGTACTTGCACTGACTGCTGCACCGTCTTCTTCTTGACGATGTTGGCCTTGGCTGCAGGCGATCCGGAGCTTGCCTGTGCTGCAGGTGGCAACGGCTTCCTGAGCGGAAGCTGTGCAACCCCGGCCGGCGCGTTTCCTAAGGGTTTCGACGGCACCACCGGTTGCGCGGTTACCGCTGGTTTGCCGGCAGTCGCGCCGTTTGGTTTCGTCGGCACAGCCGCGTTCGGCGCCACGGGAGCGACACCAGCAGGCGCCGTGGCAGGCTTGCCGGGTACAGGCAAAGGCTGTCCTGGTTGCAGTGATGCTGCCCTCCGCTTGACCTCGCCGGCCTTCGACGCATCCAGCTTGCCCGGTGCGAACGAACCCCTGGCCGGCGGCACGATGTTCGCGGCCCTCACAGCCGCCACGACCGGCCTTGGCAACGCCGCCAACGCCGGCCCGGCGTTGATGGGCACGGTCCGGTTCTCCACCTGCACGGTGGAGTTGTTGTAGATGTTGTTCACCACCACGCGCTGCTCGATGATGGTGGTGTTGCGCACGATGGTCACATTGTTTTCGACAGGGCGCAGCGCCGGCAGGATTTCGACGGCACCGATCGCCGCCACCGGCACGAAGGACCACCACACGTCGCGGAACACCACGCGTTCCTCCGGCGGCGGTGCCGGCACCCAGCCGACATAGTCCGTGCTCTGGCGCCAGACCACCCAAGCCGGCGCCCATTCGTCGCCCGCGATCCAGATCCAACCCAGATCGTCGTCATAGGCCCAGCGGCCGTAGTGGAAGACGACAGGGCCGAAAGGCTCGCTGGATTCCCAATACCAGCCGTCGTCGGTCCACACCCAACGCCCCACCGTGTATGGCCGCCATGCGACCGCGACGGAAGGCACCCAAACCTCGCCATAGCGGCGCGAGATTTGCCAGACGCCGTATTCAGTAAGCCGCTCGCGCACCGCCATTGAGACAGTGGCCGCCTGCGCCGGCTGAAAGGCGGGCAACGTCAGCGGTGTGCCGACCATACCGCCAAAAGCAAGAATAAGGGCTAGTGCCGCCCCTCTCCCGCGGCGGCTTATCGCAAGAATCTTCGCGTTCATGACACATGCTCCAGTTTTGTGCCCTTCTGCGAAACCTCCCCTGCGAGCGTCCCCTAAACGCTGGTTGAGATATCGGTGCGAGCATGGTCCCGAAGCGAGGCGGCGGCATTGCGGCGCGCCTCATCACGTTCTCGCGAGGACGCCGTTGTCTGGCGCGACGCGCGATAAATCCTTGAAAACGCGCCAAACTATGGTGGGGCGTGACGAATGGCGCCGTCTCTGCCGATACTTTCCCGACCAGCCGGCAGCTCCGGCGGAGCCACACCGATCATCATGATTCCATGGGAGGAACCCACATGCTCGACAAGGCGCCCAACGCAAAGCTCGCCAAGTTGCTGGCTGATTTTGGTACCGCACTGGCAGCAGGCGACATCGAAAAAGCAGTCTCCTTCTTCCAGGACGATTGCTACTGGCGCGATCTCGTCGCCTTCACCTGGAACATCAAGACGCTGGAGGGTCGCGACCAGATCAGGACGATGCTGAAGAGCCAGCTTGGCGCCATCAAACCCTCCAATTTCGCGATCGCCGAGGGCGAAGATGCCGCGGAAAACGAGGGGCTGCTGGAGGGCTGGATCACCTTCGAGACCGAAGCTGCGCGCGGCTACGGCCACATCCGGGTTAAGGACGGCAAGATCTGGACCTTGCTCACCACCATGGCCGAGTTGAAGGGACATGAGGAGAAAGCCGGCTTCACCCGGCCGCTCGGCGCCAAGCATGGTCAAGGCAGGAACCGGCCGAGCTGGAAGGAAGAGCGCGAGAAGGAGGTGGCCGAACTCGGCTTCACCACGCAGCCACACACCCTCATCATCGGCGGCGGCCAGGGCGGCATCGCGCTGGGCGCACGGCTGAGGCAGCTCGGCGTGCCCACCATCATCGTGGAGCGCAATGAACGGCCAGGCGATTCCTGGCGCAAGCGCTACAAGTCGCTCTGCCTGCACGACCCGGTCTGGTATGACCACCTGCCCTACATCGATTTTCCGAAGAACTGGCCGGTCTTTTCGCCCAAGGACAAGATCGGCGACTGGCTGGAAATGTACACCAAGGTGATGGAGCTGAATTACTGGTCATCCACCGAGGCCAAAAGCGCCGTCTATGACGACAAGAAGAAGGAATGGGCTGTCACGGTGCGGCGCGACGGCAAGGATATCGTGCTGAGACCGAAGCAACTGGTGCTCGCCACCGGCATGTCGGGCCGCGCCAATCTGCCGAAATACAAGGGCATGGAGACGTTCAAGGGCGATCAGCACCATTCCTCAAGGCACCCGGGCCCCGACAGATATACCGGCAAGAAAGCGGTCGTCATCGGCTCCAACAACTCGGCCCACGACATCTGCGCGGCCCTTTGGGAGAACGGCGTCGATGTCACCATGGTGCAGCGCTCGACCACCCATATCGTGAAATCCGATACGCTGATGGATGTCGGGCTCGGCCCGCTCTATTCCGAACAGGCGGTGGCCAATGGCGTCACCACCGCCAAGGCCGACCTGATCTTCGCCTCGGTGCCGTACAAGATCCTGCACGAGTTCCAGATCCCGCTCTACCAGCAGATGAAGGAACGAGACGCGGCCTTCTACCAAGGCCTGGAAAAGGCGGGGTTCATGCTGGATTGGGGCGACGACGGCTCCGGCCTCTTCATGAAGTATCTGCGGCGTGGCTCGGGCTACTACATCGACATCGGCGCCTCGCAGCTGATCATCGATGGCGAGATCAAGTTGAAACGCGGCCAGGTAAAGGAAATCAAGGACCATTCCGTCCTGCTCGAAGACGGCACCGAACTGCCGGCCGACGTCATCGTCTATGCCACAGGCTATGGCTCGATGAACGGCTGGGCGGCGGAACTGATCAGCCAGGACGTGGCCGACAAGGTCGGCAAATGCTGGGGTCTAGGCTCCAGCACCACCAAGGACCCAGGCCCGTGGGAAGGCGAACAGCGCAACATGTGGAAGCCGACACAGCAGGAAGCGCTGTGGTTCCACGGCGGCAACCTGCACCAGTCGCGCCATTATTCGCAATTCCTGTCGCTGCAATTGAAGGCTCGCCAAGCCGGCATCCCGACGCCGGTCTACGGCCTTCAGGATGTGCATCACAAGGGTTAGGCGGTGGGCGGCCGGGCCGGCACGTTGGGCCGGTCCGGCTTCGGTGTTCCCACGGATGCGATGCGGGCGAACTAGGCCAGCCGCTTTTCCATAAAGACGCTGAGCGGATCGGGGCGATAATCGCCGAACGGCCCGCGCCGTACGAAACCGCTGCGGTCATAGAGGCCGAGCGCCTCGTGATTGTCGACCCCGGTCTCCAGACGGAGTAGGCCGATGCCTGCCTCCAGCGCCTTGCCTTCGAGATCGGCGAGCAGCGCCTTGGACAGCCCCTTACCGCGTACCGCCGGCACAACCCACATGCGCTTCAGTTCCGCCCAATCGTCATTCAGCGCCAGCGCGCCCGTTGCCACGGCGATGCCGCCAGCGTCCCGCGCAACCACGAAGCGCACATTGTTGGCCCGCAGGCTCTCGATGGACAGGAAATGATTGCTTTCCGCGGGATAGAGCGACGCCCCATAGCGCTCGCCGTCCTCCAGCAGGGCGATGATGTCCGGTTTGGCCGGATCTTCGAGTGCGATCGCGAATGTCATTGAGCGAAATCCTTCAAGGCGTTTGCGATTATCGGCGTTTGTCCGGCCGAACCTATGCGTTTCCAGAACAGAAGCGTGCCGGTCAGACCACCATGTGGCTTCAAGGCGTAGTCCGGGATTTCGCCGGCCAGGATGAAGCCAAGCTTCGCGTATAGGGCGGCGGCCCCTCCGTCTTCGGCCGTATCGAGAACCAGCAGTGTGCGGCCACACCGCACGGCCAGCTCTTCGACGGCCAGCATCAGCCGGGTGGCGACGCCCCTGCCCCGATGGCTCGTCCGGGTCATCAGCTTGGCGATTTCCGCCCGATGCGGCTGGTTGGGCGGCAGGCTGAGCAGCAGCGTGACCGTACCGATCAAATCGTCGCCTTCGAAGGCGCCAAGCACCACCCGCTCGCCCCGCGCCGCCGCCGCAAGCGAATCATCCCAGAACGCGATGGCCGCATCCAGCGGCAGCGGATGCATGAAACTCACCGATCCGCCGGCCGCGACGGTCTCGACCAGGATTTCGGCCAGCGCCCGCAATGTCTCGAACGAGCGGACAAGGGGTCTGATTTCGATGGAACTCATCTTTTGTCTTCTCGCTGATGGGAAGAGCCAAAACGCTCAATCGAAATGGCTAAAGCCGCGGCGCTTGCGCGACCGTTTGATTTCATCGACGCGGGTGCCGTCGTCGGCGCTGAGGTGGTGGCCGCGCTCCAGCAATTCCAGCGTGTATTCCTCATAAGTCAGCCCGACCGCTTCCGCCTTGGCCAGTCTGAACAACGCGATGTCGCGCGATTTCGGCTTCCATGCCGCCTTGTGGGCGCTCCGCCAATGCATGAAACGGTGCGGGTCGCCCTTGCCCCAGGCCGGCCCCTTGTAGTCATCGAGCGGCGGCCCACCATTGTGGTTTCGCTTCGGCAAGCGCGGCATGGTCAGGTCCTGATAAGTGCGGTGATGTAGCGGGCCGGCTCCGGACCGGGCGCGAAGAAACTGCAATCGGCCGGCGCGCCGAGCGCCAGGCAATCGCCCGGCTCCAGATAATGCACCACCTCGCCTTCGGTGAAGTCGAGCCGCCCTGCCATCAGCCAGATCTGCTGGCGGATGAAGGCATAGGAAGCAGCAGGCAGGTTGACGCGCGCGCCGGCCGGCAATTCGACCTGCACGAGTTCCATCGGCATATCAGTCTGCGGCGACAGATGGCGGCGCACATAGCCAGTGCCGGGGTCGCGCCATTCAGGCTGGTCTTTGCGCCGGGCAACACCGCCGCCCTGCAATTCGGCACGGGCGATGAGGCTGGACAGTGTCATCTCGAAAGCCGTGGCGATGCGCACCAGGATCGGTGCGGTCGGGCTCGTCGAAGCACGCTCGATGGTGCTGAGCATCGCCTTGGACACCCCGGAACGCTCGGCAAGCTCTGCCAGTGACCAGTTCCGCAGCGTCCGTTCGGCGCGGATGCGATCGGCGATCCTTGCCGAAAGATCATTCGATATATCAGACATTTGTCCAACATATCATATGAAGCATGAACTGGAAGGGACTTTTGCCGGATTGTTCAAATTGTCGCGCCGCCCTTAACCGCTGCTAAACCATCCCCTCACACGCGACTTTAACCGAACCATATTAGAGTTCGCTGAGGTAGTGGGGATCCCCTCGTTGATGTTTGTCGAACGTGCAGTCTCCGGCGGCGAGCCGGTATCGCAGGAGCGACGCGACGCCGCTCAGACTGACAAGCGCATCCTCGGCCATGTCGTCCGCTGCGACGGCGCCCGCGCCACCATCAGCGCTTTCGCTGACGGCGAAGATGGTTCCGCCGGTGGCCAATGGGCTGTCGGCAAGATGATCTCCATCAATCTGGGCAGCAGCCGCACGGTCGGTCTGGTCTATGCGATCGCCAAGGCCGATCTTGCCTGGAACGCCGAAGGCCTGAACCCGATCGAGGTCAGCGTCGAACTGGTCGGCGAGGTGCGCGATGGTTTCGAGCCCGGCGCCAAACCGTTCTTTGACCGTGGTATCACCATATACCCGCATATCGGCGCGGTTGCCCACCGCATCCGCAGCCGCGATCTCGAGGCCGTCTACGACCTCGCCGGCCGTCCTTCGGTGGCCATCGGCACACTGTCGCAGGACGAGGCGATCGCGGCCAGGATTGCCGTCGACGACACGTTGACCCGGCATTTCGCCGTGGTCGGCACCACTGGTGTCGGCAAGTCGACAGCCGTTTCGCTGCTGCTGCGCAAGGCGATCGCGGCGCGGCCTGACCTGCGCGTACTGATCCTTGATCCGCACAATGAATTCGCCTCTTCGCTGAAGGACCAGTGCGTCAAGATCGACGCTTCGACGCTCGATCTGCCCTTCTGGATGTTCCGCCTCGAGGAATTCGCCGAAGTGCTGTTCCGTGGTCGCGAGGCACCGCCCGAGGAGGTCGACATTCTGCGCGATCTCATTCCGGTGGTGAAGCATCTCTACCGCACCGGCAACGGTGTCGCCTATGTGCGCCGCGGCGCCGACACCATGACCGCCGACACACCGGTCCCCTACCGGATCGCCGATCTGGTGAAGCAGATCGATGACCGCATGGGCCTGCTCGAAAGCAAGGCCGAGCGGCCGGCACTGAAGTCGCTCAAATTGCGTATCGAATCGGCCGTCGCAGACCCGCGCTACCGCTTCATGTTCAATTCACGCCTGATCGAGGACACCATCCACGAAACGGTCGGCAACATCTTCCGCGTGCCGCATCACGGCCGGCCGGTAACCTGTTTCGAAATGGCGGGCCTGCCGTCCGAGGTCGTCAACTCGGTCTGTTCGGTTCTCGCGCGGCTGGCCTTCGATCTCGCGCTGTGGAGCGAGGGGCGGCTCAGGCTGCTGCTTTTGTGCGAAGAAGCGCATCGCTACATGCCGGCCGATCCGCGCCTCGGCTTCGCGCCGACCCGACACGCACTGTCGCGCATCGCCAAGGAAGGCCGCAAATATGGCTGCTATCTCGGCGTCGTCACGCAGCGCCCGGGCGAGCTCGACCCGACCATCCTGTCGCAATGCTCGACCTTCTTCGCCATGCGCCTGTCCAACGAACAGGACCAGGCGATCATCCGTTCAGCCATTGCCGACTCCTCCGCCTCCAGCCTTGCTTTCCTGTCCTCGATGGGACAGCGCGAGGCAATCGCCTTCGGTGAGGGCGTCGCCACCACCATGCGGCTGAAGTTCGAGAAGCTGGATCGCAGCCTGATTCCCGGCACAGCCAAACACTCCATGGAAGCACCTTCCGGTGACGGCGAGGTCGATCTCGTCGGCATCGTCGAAAAACTGCGCAACGTACCGAAGCCACAGCCGGCGATGAATTTCTCCGAAATGGCCGACGCCACACGCCAGCCCGGCGACCCGGACTACCGGCAGCCGGCCGCGCCGCGCCCGCCGCATGACGACGATTTCGACACGCGTTACGGGCTGAAGCCGATGACGTTCGGCCTCAAACCCCTGAACGATTGAACCGACGGAGCGAGCCCAGCCTGGCCGGCTCGTTCGCCATTTCAAAATTCAACTGAATTGACGCTCTGCCCGGCCTAAGCACACACGCGGTTACGGCCTTGGCGCTTGGCCTCGTAGAGCTGCTTGTCGGCGCGGCGGTAGAAGGCCTCGGCCGTCTCGGAATGGTCCCAAACCGCCAGCCCGACGCTGGTGGTGACCTTCAGCCGCACATTGCCGTTGACGATGGCCAGATTGGCGACGCCCTTGCGGATGCGCTCGGCGAAACGCGTCAGTAGTTCCGCGTCCATATTCGGGGTCACAATGCCGAACTCCTCGCCGCCCAGCCGAGCCACGACATCGTGGTAGCGGGTCATGCCCTTGAGGCAGCCGGCGACCGAGCGCAGCACTTCGTCGCCGATATCGTGGCCATGGGTATCGTTGACGCTCTTGAAATGGTCGAGATCGAGGATCATCAGCCCGACCGGCTTGCCGATGCGATGGAATTCCGCGATGTATTCGCGCAGCGCGTCGTCGAAAAACCGCCGGTTCTGCATGCCTGTCAGCGCATCTGTCAGCGCCGCCTGCTCAAGTGTCTCGGAACGGGCGCTCAGCGTCGCCGTCATCGCCCGCAACTTTCCCTCCTCGCGCACCTGATCGCGGATCAGCGGGTAGATGAAGAACACGCCAAAGAAGAAGGCGGTGGCCAAAAGCACGCCGATGGCAAACAGCAGCGTGCCGATATATGCGACGCTGTCCAACGCCGCGCCATCGCCGATCTGGGCCGTCGCGGTCTCCACCACGCCGTGGGCATGCAACGTCACCATGCCGGCGGCGACGATGACAAAGATAAAGACGAAGAAGGCGTGTTCCGCCTTGTGAAAATGCATCTGCACCCAGCCTACTGCAACGCCGGATGGTTATGGCACGGATAGGCTTACGCCGCAGTTAACTTGAACAAGCCTTGAAAAAGCAGCGTTAATACTGAGAATTCTATCGATTTCTCTTTTCGATCGACATGCGAATGATGGTCGCCATGTCTTCGCCCGGCGACAATCTTCGCCATTCCTCGCCGAACTGGTTGCGAAACCAGGTGGATTGCCGCTTTGCGTATTGCCGGGTGGCGATCTTGGCCATTTCCATCGCCTTTTCGGCTTCCATCTCGCCCGCCAGCACGGACTGAAGCTCACGCACGCCGATTGCCTTGACGGCCGGCAGCGCCGGGTCGAGATGGAGCGCCAGGATCTGGCGTACCTCCTCCATGGCACCCTGGTCGATCATCGCGTCGAATCGTCGGTTGATGCGTTGGGTCAAGGCATCCCGGTCTGGTTCGATGACGAAGAAATGCGCGCTGGCGCGATCGATCAACGGGCGACCACGCTCGGCCTGCCACGAACGGATCGAACGGCCCGACGCATCCAGAACTTCCAGCGCCCTGGCGATGCGCTGACCATCGCTCGGTCGCAACAACATGGCCGTGGCCGAATCCCTGTGCATCAGTTCGCGGTGCAGCCGTGGCGCGCCGCGCTCGACCAGTTCGTGACGCCAGCGGTCGCGGATATGCGCCGGGATATCCGGCATCGCTGAAATGCCTTCGGCCAGCGCCCTGAAATAAAGCCCGGTGCCGCCGACGAAGACCGGAGGGCGACCGGCCAGCGCGCCTTCGTCGATCAGCCGTTCGACGTCCCGCAACCAGGCGCCGGTCGAATAGGCGGTCGAAGGGTGGACATGGCCGTAAAGGAAATGCGGAACCCGGGCGAGATCCGCCGGCGCAGGCCGCGCTGTCAGCACGTTGAGGATCGAATAACCCTGCATAGAATCGGTGTTGACGATGACACCGCCGAAGCGCTCGGCCACCTCCAGCGCCAGCGCCGACTTGCCGCTGGCAGTCGGGCCGGCTATCAGGACCGCATCCTTCACGCGGCCTTCGTCGGCCACCTCCCGCAGGGTCTCCTCCATGCCGCTCGTCGCCACGCTCGTCTCCAATCCAGCCGGCGGCGCACTCACGCCGGCCCTAGCGAATAAAGCCTCGCAGGCGGTCGGCGCAAGCGCGACGCGTTGGTTGGGCGAGACGATCGCCTGCGATCTCGTCCTGCCGTCAGGCGCCGACAGCCGGGAGACCGCAGCCGCGCTCGCTACCGCGCTCGGTTCCAACCCCGTTGACTTCGCCATCCAGGACGAAGCGACGCGACGCAAGAAAATCCTAATCGCCGACATGGATTCGACCATGATCGACCAGGAATGCATCGACGAACTCGCCGACGAAGTCGGACTGAAGGAACGGGTGGCGGCGATCACCGCCCGTTCGATGAATGGCGAGATTGCCTTTGAACCAGCATTGCGCGAGCGCGTCGCGCTTCTGAAGGATCTCGACACCGCGGTGGTCGACCGCATCATCGCCAATCGGCTCACACTGGCTTCCGGAGGCCGCGCTTTGGTGCAGACGATGCGCAAGGCCGGTGCCCATACCGCGCTGGTCTCGGGCGGCTTCGACGTCTTCACCAGCCGTATCGCCACGATGCTAGGTTTCCATGAAAACCGCGCCAACCGCCTGGTCGAGCGCGACGGTCGCTTCACCGGCGAGGTGGCGGAGCCGATCCTCGGCCGCGCCGCCAAGGCGGATGCGCTCATCGACATCGCCGCCAGGCTCGGCCTCACGCCGGCGGATGCCGTCGCCGTTGGTGACGGCGCCAACGACCTCGACATGATCCAGCTGTCGGGCATGGGTGTCGCGCTGCATGCCAAGCCTTCGGTGGCCGCCCAGGCCAGAGTGCGCATCGACCATGGCGACCTGACCGCCCTGCTCTATCTGCAAGGTTACAGGCAGGAAGATTTCGCCACATGATCCCGATCCGTACGGAAAGACTGATCTTGCGCAACTGGGAAGAGCGCGACCGGTCCCTCTTCCATCTCATCAATTCCGATAAGCAGGTGATGGAGTTCTTTCCGTTCCGGCGCGATCGCGCGCAGTCCGACGCCAAGATGGACGAGTTGCGCGCCTGGATCGACAGCCACGGCTACGGTTTTGCACCAGTGGAGGTAGCCGCGACCGGCGAATGCATCGGCTTCGTCGGCCTCTATGATGCCGACTATCTTCCCGCCCTGCCGAAGGGTTCTGTCGAAATCGGCTGGCGCCTTGCGCCGGAGTTCTGGGGCCATGGCTACGTTGCCGAGGCCGCACGCGCATGGCTCGCCTTCGGCTTCGAGACGCTTGGTCTGGACGAAATCGTTTCCTTCGCCGTACGCGAGAACCGCCGCTCGACTGCTGTCATGGAACGTATCGGCATGACGGCAGACCCGTCGCGCGATTTTGACCACCCGCTGGTTCCTGAAGAATACACGCGTCTGCGCCCGCACGCTTTTTACAGTCTGAAGCGCCAGGGTTGGGAAAAACAGAAAAGGGCGGCCCGCTAGCCGCCCTTTCTTCTTTTTAAGTCAACCCGTTGCGCCGTTTTCCGGAATCAATCCATCCGGATCGTGACGAAACGCAGTTCGCCGGTCTTGGACGCCAGCATCAGAAGCGCGTTCTTGCGGCCTTGCTGTTTCAGTGCCGCGATGCGGTCCATGACGTCCTTGGGTTTCGAGACCGATTCCTGCGCGATCTCGGTGATCACTTCGCCCGGCTGGATGCCGCGTTCGGAGGCGGCCGAATCCTTGGCGACATCGGTGATGACCACGCCCGATACATCAGCAGCAATGCCGAACTTGCTACGCGTCTCGTCGTTCAACTCGCCGATCGACATGCCGAGCACCGAGGCAGCCGCCACCGGCGCGCCCTTGCTGTCGCTGGGTTTGCTCTCGTCGGCGGAGGCGAGTTTCTCGCCATCCTCCAACCGGCCGAGCGTGACCTTCACCGTCTGCTCCTTGCCCTTGCGCACGATCACCACGTCGACCGCCTTGCCGACCGGGCTCTCGGCGACCACGCGCGGCAGGTCGCGCGTTTCAGCGATATCCTTGCCGTCGAACTTGGTGATGACGTCGCCGGCCTGAATGGTGCCGTTGTCAACCGGACCGCCCTTGATGATGCCGGCCACCAAAGCGCCCTTGGGTTCCTTCATGCCGAGGCTCTCGGCGATGTCACTGGTCACCGGCTGAATGCGTACGCCGAGCCAGCCGCGGCGCGTTTCGCCGAATTGGCGCAGCTGCTCGACCACGCCGGCGGCAAGTTGCGCGGGGATGGAGAAGCCGATGCCGATCGAGCCACCCGAAGGTGAGATTATGGCGGTGTTGATGCCGATGACTTCGCCGTTCATGTTGAACAGCGGACCGCCCGAATTGCCGCGGTTGATGGCGGCGTCGGTCTGGATGAAATCGTCATATGGGCCGGAATTGATGTCGCGGTTGCGCGCCGAGACGATACCCAGCGTCACCGTACCGCCGAGGCCGAACGGATTGCCGATCGCCATCACCCAGTCGCCGATGCGCATCTTGTTGGAATCGCCGAACTTCACTGCCGTCAACTTGTGGCCCTTGGGGTCCACCTTCAGCACGGCGATGTCGGTCTTGGTGTCGGTGCCGATGAGCTTTGCCTTCAGCGTGACGCCGTCGGAGAAATTCACCTCGATGTCGTCGGCGTCGGCAATGACGTGGTTGTTGGTCACCACGATGCCTTCATTGGCGTCGATGACGAAGCCGGAGCCCAGCGACTGCACCTTCTGCGAGCCGCCTTTGTTGCCCCCCTTGTCCTTGAAGAAATCGTTGAAGAAATCCTGGAAAGGCGACCCTTCCGGCAACTGCGGCATCGGTACGGCGCCCGGTCCTTCGCTGCCCTTGACAATCTGCGACGTAGAAATGTTGACGACCGCGCCGAGCAGGCCTTCCGCGAGGTCGGCCACTGAGGCCGGCCCGTTGGCGTACGACTGCGGCTGTGCGGCCGCGAACGAGACGGCTGACGTACCGACGACCAGCGCCGCCGTGGCGGCGACAAGCGTCTTCCTTGCCGCGCTGAGGATGGAATAGGATTTCATCAGGGCCTCCCGGCAAGTCAGCAACAGCGTCTGGCGCGACGCGATGTCAGTGTTAAAAGAAATAAGGCACGTTTGCGGCCGTTACCACCCGCGGCGAACAAATCCCTAGCCCGCAGGATGGCGTATTTGTCAGCCGCGCACCAGCCAGACGACACCGACGCCGACGGCGATCACCATCAGACCGGCGATACGCAGCGCGCCCTCCGGCATGCCGAGCATCTCGCCGGCCAGCCGTTTGGCCAGACGTGGAAAACCGCCATAGATCAGGCCCTCGGCAACGAGGACCAGACCCATGGCGGCTAGAAAGTCCTGCACGAATTATTGCGCAGGCTTAGCGGGAGCGGCCGGAGCCGCCTTGCCGGCTGGATCGCGGAAGTAGCGGAAGAACTCCGAATTCGGCGAAAGCAGCATTGTGGTGCCGGCGCCATCCAGCGCCGTTCCGTAGGCATTCATCGAGCGATAGAAGTCGAAGAAGGCCGGATCGCGATTGTAGGCGTTGGCGAAGGTCGCACTGCGTTGGGCATCGCCCTCACCGCGCAGGATTTCCGACTCCTTGTTCGCTTCGGCGACGATTTCGATCACCTCACGGTCGGCACGGGCCTTGATGCGCTGTGCCGCTTCGTTGCCGCGCGCCCTTAGCCTTTCAGCCTCGGCAAGACGCTCGGCCTTCATGCGGTCATAGGTCTGCTGCGAGACCTCGGCCGTCAGGTCGGTGCGACGAATGCGGACGTCGTCGATCTCCAGCCCCAGCGACGTCGCGTCGGGACGGAGTTGATCGCGCACCTCAAGCATCATCGTGCCGCGCTCTTCGGATAGGGCGGCCTCGAAGGCGCGCTGGCCGTAGACACGACGCAACGCTGCGTCCAGACGGGTCTTGAGCCGCTGTTCGGCAAGCTCGATCTGACCAGACACCGCCGAACGGAAGACGCGCGGGTTGGAGATGCGGTAGGCGATGAAGGCGTCGACCTCGTAGAACTTGCCGCCCGAGACCTGGACACGGATGTTGTCCAGATCGAAGCGCAGCACGCGTTTTTCGATCATCTGCACGGTGTCGGCGTCGAACATAGCGAACGGCGCCTTGAAATAGATGCCGGGCTCGGTCTTGACGTCGACGATCTCGCCGAAGCGCAGCACGATCGCCTGTTGGCGGGCGTTGACCACGAACACCGAGGAATAGAGCAGGAACAGGATGATGGCGACCGCCACCACGATGGCTGGGAGACGATTGGCCATTAGCGGTTCCCTCCCGAAGCCTGCGGCTGCAATGCCGGCAACGGCAGATAGGGAACAACCCCCTGACCGTTGCTGCCCGGCTCGACGATCACCTTGCTGGAATCCTTCAGCACCTTCTCCATCGTCTCCAGATACATGCGCTGGCGCGTCACTTCCGGCGCCTTGGCGTATTCGTCATAGACGGAGATGAAGCGCTGTGCCTCACCCTCCGCTTCCTGCGTGACACGGTTCTTGTAGGCGGCAGCCTCTTCACGAACCTGCGCAGCCTGACCACGCGCGGCACCGAGCTTCTGGTTGGAATACTGGTTCGCCTCTTCGACGAAGCGGTCCTCGTCCTGTTCGGCGCGCTGCACTTCGTCGAAAGCATCGGCCACTTCGCGTGGCGGCGCTGCATCTTCGATGGAGACGGCGTTGATGGTCAGACCGGCCTTGTAGCTGTCCAGCGTCGCCTGGATGTTTTCGCGCACGGCGGTCGCGATGCCCTGGCGGTCATCGCGGAAAATATCCTGCGCCGGACGCCGGCCGACGGCTTCGCGCATCGCGCTCTCGGCCACCTGCTTCAGCATCTCGTCGGGATCGGCGACATCGAACAGATAGGTGCGTGGGTCAGCCACCTGATAGGCGACGGAGAACTGCACGTTGACGATGTTCTGGTCGCCCGACAGCATCAGGCCCGATGTGTTGCCGCTGCGGGCGCCGCCACCGATATTGACCAGCTGTTCGGAAATCTTGGCGGTCTCGACCGTCTCGACCGGCCACCAGTGGAAATGCAGACCAGGTTCGGAAAGCTGGGCCTTCGGCTTGCCGAAGCGCAGCTCGACCGCAACCTCGTCGGGCTGCACGGTATAGACGGCCTTGAACAGCCAGCCTGCGATCAGCACCAGTGCGATCAGCAGATAAAGAGCCGGGCTGCCGCCACCGGGCAGCACGTTGCGCAGCCTGTCCTGGCCACGGCGGATGATGTCTTCGAGATCGGGGGGCGAGCCCTGTGGACCGCCGGGACCGCGCGGTCCCTGCCCCCATGGGCCCTGGTTGTTACCGCCGCCGCCTCCCCAGGGGCCGCCTCCGCCGCCACTTTTGTCGTTCCAGGGCATGAATGTCCTTTCGCTGGAATCCCTCATGCGCCGAAAGTCGGCGCAAATCCGTACTGTCCTTCTATAGGGATGCCATGACGCGCTTTCAACGCGTCGGGGTCCCAAGCCACTCTTCTTCCATCCGCTTCGACCGCGACGCTTTGTCCCCGGTCAGCCGGTACGACGCTCATAAACGACGTGACGGGTCGGATGGCTGTCCTTCTCGCCGGCCGGCACGTCGAGCGACGAGACAGCGCGCCAGACCTGTGGATCAATCACCGGAAAATAAGCATCGCCGTCGATCGCCGCTAGCACGTGGGTGACGTGCAGCCGGTCGGCCAAGGGCAATGCCTGGGCATAGATCTGCGCCCCGCCGATCACGCAAATCTCGTCGACGCCCGCCATGCAGCGCCCGCGGATACGCGCCAGCGTCAATGCGTCCTCCAGCGAATGCGCCACTTCGGCGCCGTCGGCGCGCAATGCCGCGTCCCGGGTTACCAGGATATTCAGCCGGTCCGGCAGTGGGCGCCTGGGAAAACTGTCCCAGGTCTTGCGCCCCATGACGATGGGTTTGCCCAGCGTATCGGCCTTGAAACGCTTCAGGTCCGTGGACAGGCGCCAGGGCAAACCGCCCTCGCGCCCGATCACGCCATTCTCGGCAATCGCGACATGAATGGACACAAACATCAGTTGCCGGTTCCGCCTTCGCTGTCGGGCCGGTCGAGCAGCAATATGTTGATGTCGCGCTCCGGCACGTAATTCTCCGCGGTCATTTCGAAGGTGGTCGGCCCGACCTTGCGGACACCATCGCCGCAGAACGAAACCAGGCTTTGCGCGTCGCCCTTGTCGACGGTCAGCTTGAATTTGCCGATGCTGCCGGTCGCCCAGTTGCCGCCGGTTGTCAGGATATAGGCGATACGGCTTTCATAAAGCTGCGGGACGGCGTCGGTATTATTTTGTTGCGCCTTGCGCACACCGGCCTCGAAGGCATTGTCCATGCAGTAGGTGCGCTTGTAGCTGTCATACTCGCCCTGGAATTTACCGTCGTAGAAGAAATTCAGGCCCGCCGTGGCGCCGACACTCGGCTTGTAACGGTGCGCGACATGCACGGCCTTGTTGGCCGGGAAGGTCGCACGCCACCAGAAAGTCGAGCGCAGCTGCCAGAAGGGCGAGCGCACGCTTTTCCAGCCGGTACCGTCGTCAAAGTCGTCCATGACGATGATGCCGCGTGCCAGCCAGTCGTCGGCCACCTGTTGCGGCAGCTTGGCGAGCGCATCCAGCACCACCTTGCCATAAGGATAGAGCGGTACGTTCTGCGCCTTAAGCTCCGCGCCGACATCGACGCCGACCGCGAAGGCTTTCTGCTCCAGTTCGGGTTTGACGGATGCACCGTCAACCGTCACCTCGAAGCCGAGGAAATTGTCGCTGCCTTCATCCGGAATGGATGGCATCTCATAGGGATTGGCCTCGATTTCCGGCAAGGGAAAAGCGACGACGGTCGAGACATCCTTGTCCGACGTATTGCGAAAGACATAGTCCACCGTCACCTTGTCGCGCGAGATGAACAGGTCCTCGCTGTCCATCGAGACGACGTCGTTGCGCGACAGGATCAACCCGCCGGCACCCAGTTCCGCGGTGGAATCGTTGGCGAAGGCAGGAGCCGCGACAAGCGCGAGGCCGAGCGTCAGCGCAATGCGGACCATCGAAGCGATTCCCTTCCCAACAAGCCTGTCCGACCCTACTTGCTTCGACCGCCCGTTCAAAGCCCTTCCGTCGTCGCCAAGACCGGCCGCCGACCCGGTGCCAACACTGGACAGGTCGTCTGCGATCGGGCAGGACAGCGCCCATGCGCAGGCTTCTCGTCATCGGCATCGGCGCCGGCAATCCCGAACATATGACGGTACAGGCCATCAACGGCCTGAACCGAGCCGATGTGCTTTTCATTCCCGACAAGGGTGCGAAGAAAAACGAGCTCGCCGACCTGCGCCGCGCGATCTGCGACCGCTTCGTCACCAATCCGAACTCCCGCCGCGTCGAATTCGACGTACCGGTTCGCGCCGAGCCGGCGCTATCCTATCTCGCCACGGTCGACGATTGGCACGAGGAAATCGCCGGCATCTACGAGCGGCTGGTGCGCGATGAAATCGGCGAGGACGGCTGCGGTGCCTTCCTGATCTGGGGCGACCCGTCGCTCTACGATTCAGCGCTGCGCATCCTTGAGCGCGTCACCCGGCGCGGCAATGTCTCCTTTGAGCTGGAAGTCATCCCCGGCATCACCGCCATCCAGGCGCTGGCAGCCGGCCACAGGATGGCGCTCAACCGCATTGGCGACCCCTTCCTGGTGACCACGGGCCGCCGGCTGACCGAAGAAGGCTTACCCGGCAATGCCACCAGCACCGTGGTGATGCTGGACGGCAAATGTTCCTTTCAGACTGTCTCGGACAAGGATGCCATCATCCATTGGGGGGCCTATCTCGGCACGCCGGACGAAATCCTCATCCAGGGCCGGCTCGGCGACGTCGAGGACGAGATCGTCCGCACTCGTGAAAACGCCCGCCAGCGCAAGGGCTGGATCATGGACACCTATCTGCTGCGCAAGCCTGAGTAGCCGGCGCCTCTACCTGCCCACCGCAACGCCGTTGCTCATCCGGCATCGATCTCCGCCTGCAGCGCGTCCATATGCGCGGCTGCGGCCGCCGTCGCCGCGCGCTCGATGGCGCGATAGCGGCTGACAACCGCCAGCCCGACAGGTGTCAGCTGGGCGCCACCGCCCTTGCGGCCGCCAGTCTGCGCCGCCACCAGCGGCTTGCCGAAGACGCGGTTCATGTCTTCCACCAGGTCCCAGGCGTGCTTGTAGGACATCTCCATGCCGCGCGCGGCGGCCGAAATCGACCCGAAGGCGGCGATCTGCTCCAGGAGTTCGATCTTGCCCGGCCCGATGCGACCGTCGGGATCGAGATTGATCCTCAGACTGAGCGACGGCATTGTTCTTCCTCCCGGTCTGGGGCGTCGATGCCGCCACGTCAAAAGATCATTCGTTATTCCACGGGAGAATAGCGACATGCCGTCGCAAGAGCGTCATCACGCGTCGAATTCCGCCCTTGGCGTGGCCGCCACATTGGCTTCGTCGAAGCTGACGGTCTTGATGACGGCGAAGACGTCGAGCCCAGGAGCCAGCGACAGCGCATGCTGCGACTGCCGGGTAACGCGCGCCATGACGGCCACTCCGTTGCAATCGATCCTGACCTCGACCGCCGCGCCCTCGCCAGGCTCGATCGCGGCAATGCGGCCAGCCAGCACGTTGAGGGCGCTCAGTCCCTGCGGCCGTTCAGTGGCGATCATCACGTCGCGGGCCCGAATACGCAGCCGGACCGGGTGACCGACTGCCGCTTGCAGATAAGGCACGTGGATTTCGCCGGCCGGCGAGCCAAGCACGCTCATGCCGAACCGTTGGTCGTGCTGCAGCACATGCGTGTCCAGAACGGCACCGCCCTCGCCCCGCTCTTCATGCGCCAGAAGATCAAGCCGCTGCATGATCGCGGCGGTCGGACCGGAGGCGGCGACCTTGCCTTGCGCCATGACCACCACGTCGCTCGCCAGCCGCGCCACTTCCGCCACCGAATGGCTGACATAGACGATCGGCACCTTGGTCTCGTCGCGCAGACGTTCGATGTAGGGCAGGATCTCAGTCTTGCGCGCCTCGTCCAGCGAAGCAAGCGGCTCGTCCATCAAAAGCAATCTCGGGCTGGCCAGCAATGCCCGCCCGATCGCCACGCGCTGCTTCTCGCCGCCGGAAAGCCCGGCCGGCCGCCGATCCAGCAAATGGCCTATGCCGAGCAACTCGACCACCGCGCCGATATCGCCGTAGCGCTCCGCGGCCGGCGCGAACCAGCGCCCGTAACGCAGATTGGCCGCCACGCTCAGATGCGGAAACAGCCGCGCATCCTGGAACACCATGCCGATGCGGCGTTTGTGCTTGGGTATGAAAACTCCGTCGCCGGTGTCGACCAGCACCCGCCCGTCGACGGCGATGCGGCCGCGCTGCGGGCGGATCAGCCCGGCGATCGCGTTGATCAACGAGGTCTTGCCGGAACCGGACGGCCCGAACAGCGCCGTCAGTCGGCCCGTGCTTTCGAAGGCCGCATCAAGAACAAAGCTGCCCTGATGGTGACCGATGTCGACCGAGACACTCATTCGATGTCCATCCGCCGACCGAGTCGCCGCGCCAACACCTCCGAGGCGACGAGTGCGCCCATTGAGATGACGATGCTGATGAGGGTGAGCCGCAAAGCGCCCTCGTCGCCGCCAGGCACCTGCGTGAACGTGTAGATGGCCGACGGCAACGTCTGTGTCTCGTTGGGAATGTTGGAGACGAAGGTGATCGTCGCACCGAATTCGCCCATCGCCTTAGCAAAGGACAGGATGGCGCCGGCGATCATGCCCGGCAGGATCAATGGCAGCGTGATGGTAGCGAATACCCAGGCTGGATTGGCGCCAAGTGTACCGGCGGCGGCTTCCAGCTTGCGGTCCACCGCCTCGATGGAAAGCCGGATCGCCCGCACCATCAGCGGAAAACCCATCACCCCGCAGGCAAGTGCGGCCCCGGTCCAGCGGAAGGAAAAGACGATGCCGAAATGCTCCGCCAGGAAAGCTCCGGCAGGACCGCGCCGGCCGAAGGCGAGCAGCAGCAGGTAGCCGGTGACGACCGGCGGCAAAATCAGCGGCAGATGCACGACACCATTGAGGAGGGTCTTGCCCCAGAAGCGACCGCGCGCAAGCAAGAACGCGACCGCGATGCCGGCCGGAAGGCTGGCCAGCATCGCCACCGTCGCCACCTTGATCGACAGCCGGACCGCATTCCATTCGTCGGGCGTGAGGTCCAGCAGCCAGTTCATTCGGTAGTGCTATGCCTTACTGGGTCGGCGCGAGAACCGTGAACCCCTGCGCCTTGAAGAGTTCGCCTGCCTTAGCAGATCGCAGGCACTTCAGGAATGCGGGGGCATCCTTGTCCTTGGAAGCTGCCGTCTGGGCGGCCGGATAGACGATGGGAGGATGCGTCTCTTCCGGGAAGGTTCCAATGACCTTGACGCCCTTCTCGGCGTTGGCGTCGGTCTGATAGACGATGCCCGCCGCCGCCTCGCCCGTGGCGACCAGCTTGAGGGCCGCGCGGACGTTCTCCGCCTGCGCCACCTTGCCCTCGACCGAAGACCAGACGCCGAGCGATTCCAGCGCCGCCTTGCCGTATTTACCGGCCGGCACCGCCTTGAAATCACCCATGGCGAGCTTGCCGTCGCCGATCACCTTGGCGAGATCGAACCCCTTGGCGATCTTCACCTCGGCCTTGGAATCCTTCGGCGCCACCAGCACGATCTCGTTGCCGAGCAATTTCACCTCGGTATCGGCCTTGGTCAGCTTCTTGTCGGACAGATATTTCATCCAGTCGAGGTCGGCCGAGATGAACACATCGGCCGGCGCGCCTTCCTCGATCTGCTTGGCCAGCGCCGAGCTGGCCGCATAGGAAATCTTGGCGGTCTCGCCGACTTCCTTCTCGCAAGCGACATTGACCGCGTCGAGCGCGTTCTTGAGGCTGGCGGCTGCAAACACCACCACCTGCTCATCAGCCCGCGCCGGTGCCGCCAGCATCGCGGCCATGCTGCCGGCAGCCAGCGCCGCCAGCACCAAACCATTACGTTTCATCATCGAACCTCTCCCTGATTTTGCAGACCCGTCCAGCCTTTGGCTCGGAGCGATATATTCATATGAACATAACAAAGGGAAGGCTTTTGCACATTTTTCAGGAAAAGAGTTTCACTGAAAATACGTTGTGGTGCGGCTGTCCGGCAGGCTATTTTGGCCGCCCGCGCGACACTGCGGGGCGGACAGAAACGAACGAAGGAATTTTCCATGAAAATCAGCGCGCGTAACACCTTGAAGGGCAAGATCGTCGAGATCACCAAGGGTGCCACCACCTCGCATGTCCGCATCGACATCGGCGGCGCCGTCGTCACCGCTTCGATTACCAACGAGGCCGTCGCCGATCTTGGCCTCGCCGTCGGCAAGCAGGCCTATGCCGTGATCAAGGCATCCGACGTGATGGTCGGCATCGACTGATTTGGTTCGCGAGAACGAAATCCGCCAAGGCGAGATCGCCGTCGAAGCGCCCGCGGCGACGGATGCCGGGCTCGTCTTCATCGGCACCATCCGCACACCCTGGACCTCGCGGCTGGTGACGCCGCGCCAGGGCCGCGCCGACGGTCCGGTCTGCCACATCGAGGTCTTCCCGCTCTGGCAACAGGCGCTGGCCGGCATCGAACAGTTCGAGCGGCTGGAAGTACTTTACTGGCTGCATCTGTCGCGCCGCGACCTCGTCAGGCAGAGCCCGGCCAATGACGGCAGTGCGCGCGGTACTTTCGCCCTGCGCTCGCCGGTCAGGCCGAACCCGATCGGCACGTCCATCGTCACGTTGGTCGACGTCGAGGGATCGACCGTTCTGGTCCGCGGCATAGACTGCCTCGACGGCACGCCATTGCTCGACCTGAAACCCGACCGCACGCTGTTCACGCCTATCGCTCCGCCGCAGGCCGGCGACTTCGAAGTGGGCTGAAACGATCGCCCCGCAGCCATTCGGCTGGCCGGCGGCGATTACACCGCGATCGGTGCCTTGATCGTCGCGTCGGCGACGTAGTTCTCAAGACGGAAATCCTCGAAGCGGAAGGAGAAAAGGTCCTTCACCTCGGGGTTCATCCACATCGTCGGCAGTGTTTTCGGCTTGCGCTGCAACTGCTCGCGCGCCTGTTCGAAATGGTTGGAATAGATGTGCGCGTCACCCAGCGTGTGCACGAAATCGCCGGGTTTCAGCCCCGTCACCTGCGCCACCATCATGGTGAGCAGCGCATAGGAAGCGATGTTGAACGGCACGCCGAGAAAGATGTCCGCGGAACGCTGGTAGAGCTGGCATGACAGCCGTCCGTCCGAAACGTAGAACTGGAACAGGCAGTGGCAGGGCGGCAGCGCCATTGCCTCCACCTCGGCCGGATTCCATGCCGAGACGATCAGCCGGCGTGAATAAGGATTGCAGCGGATTTCGCGGAGCAGATTTTCGATCTGGTCGATGGTGCCGCCATGCGCATCCGGCCAGGAGCGCCACTGCTTGCCATAGACCGGGCCGAGATCGCCCTTGGCATCCGCCCACTCGTCCCAGATGGTGACGCCGTGGTCGTTCAGATATTTGATGTTGGTATCGCCGGCCAGAAACCACAGAAGTTCGTGGATGATCGACTTCAGGTGCAGTTTCTTGGTGGTAAGCACCGGGAAGCCGTCGGCCAGATCGAAACGCATCTGATAGCCGAACACCGAGCGTGTGCCGGTGCCGGTGCGGTCGCCCCGGTTGGTGCCATGCTCCATCACATGGTTCAGCAGGTCCAGATATTGGCGCATCGCTATTGCCCTGATTCGCGGGATTTGCGTCGCTGTCGATCATAACCGACCCGCCGCCGCAGGGCTATCGCCCAGGCACGCCAAACCACAGCCTTCCGGCGCGATACCGCGCCGGATACACATCCAACGTGTCTCTGAAGCTTAGAGCGAGCCGAGCTTGCCGAGATCCTTGGCGACCAGATAGTAGAAGGTCACGCGGCCCTTGCTGTGGTCGGCATGCATGGCCTTGCAGGTCTTCTCGATCGCTGCGTCGGCCTTCTTGGCGTCGGCGATGCCGAGCTTCTTGCCCACCCAGCTGTCTCTCACGCGCTTGAGCTCTTCCGGGTCGGTGCAGGACACCAGCGAGGAATCGCGGTTCCGGAGCGCGATGCCCAGGTGCTTCACGATCTTTTCGACAACTTCGGCGCTGGCGCCGGCGTCATATTTCTTCACGTCTGCAAGATAATCGCTCATCAGGAATTCCCCTCATCGGAGCCATGCGTCTGTCCGGTGAGAGCAACTGGAATAAGCCGCGAACCCGGACACAACCGGATTCTCCTCACCGACCCAAACCTTCGGTTGCGCTTTTGCGCAAGTCAAGCCTCACAACATCGATTGGCACAGCATCGATCCGCGAAAGCAGCCTTTCATTTTCCGATCGCGCCCCCTATATTCGCTTCGTCGGCTCGACCGACTATGGCGATAAACAGGCGATGAAATAAGCCGTTCGGACCCGGGGGCGGTACCCGGCGCCTCCACCAAAAACCGCTGTCTCCCGGAGGGAGCGGCTTTTGCTGGGGGCGAAATAGGATCGACGAAGGTGTAAAGATCGTACTTTTGCCCGGCATTGTACCACCGTTATCGGGCTAAACTTATAGTTGCCAACGACAACTATGCGGAAGCTCGTCTCGCTGCTTAATGCGGCGCGAACGCTTCAAATCAAGCCCTAGCGGTTCGCACCTCTAGGCGGGGTCCGGAGGC